>PLPA01000291.1 GCA_003159355.1 Acidobacteriaceae bacterium
TGGGTTCGCTGGAGTTCGCGAAACTCATGCTCTCCGAAGCCAGGACCGCCGTCTCGCCGGGGCTCGGCTTTGGCGACTACGGCGATGGGCACGTGCGTTTCTCGCTGATCGAAAACGAAGAGCGGACACGGCAGGCGCTGCGCGGGATCAAGCAGATGTTCGCGAAGGGGTAGTGCGGGCAACGGACAGGGCCGGTTGAGGTTCGTGGTATCCCACCCTTTCGCAAAGAACGCGAAAGGATGGGGCACGGAGCATTTTTTGCGGATACGGCCCGTCTTCTTACTGTTCTGGTTCGCCGCCGGGAGATGACCTGCTCGAAATCCTATTTCTGCGCAGAGGTAGCGGGGTAGACCATGACCTGCCCAGGCGAGTTGATTTCCGCGCCCGGAGCGCTGAGCTTGAGTTTCAGAGTTTCGACCTGGGGCTTTCCGTTCAAGCCGCTCGCAAATCCGAGTTCGTACTGATTCTGGAAGCGACGGGTGAGTTCGTCGAAGTAGGGCTGGAAGGAGACCGGATTGCCCATTCCCATCCAGTAGCTATTTCCGCCGGTCGCTTGCGTAACTTCGACAAGGTAATTCTGGCCGGCGTTGTTTTCGTAGAAGCCGTTGCTGCCGGTGCCCCGGCTCTCCCAATAGATCGAGTAGACGACCAGCCCGGCGCGGACGGAATCGTTGATTGCGGTTTTGAGATACGGGTCATCGGGATTGAATTCCATATAGTAGGGATCGACGCCGTCGGAGACCATCACCACTTCGCGGCGTGCCTCGCGATCGGCGGATGGCCAGTGTTTTGCCAGGTCGGAGAGGCAGAAATAGGGGCTGGCGCTGGAGCCGGCCGAGCCCGCGGGCAGATGAAGCCCGCGCAACACCTCAGCGTGGTCCGTGGAGAGCGGGCCGGCAAAAATGGCGCTCCCGTTCTGCATATACGCGATCGCGGCCTTGGTATTCGGCGGAAGGCTCTTCACGAAACGCTCAATGTATTCGAATTGGCCTCCCAGGGCGCTGCGGGCCGAGCCGTCGATCAGCAGCACCAGTTCGAGGCTGTTCTCCGGGCTCTGGATGAGTTTCCAGGAGGTGACACGCGCCTGTTTCCCATTCACCTTGACCGACAGATCCTGTCGGGTGACGCTCGGCGGCAACGCGCCTTCGTGCTTTGGCAGGACCGTCACCACGGCCTGTCCCTGTCCTTGTTCACTCTCACTCTGGGAAAATCCCGGCGCGGCGGCGAACAGCATTGTCACGGCCACACAGATGGCGAGTCCTGGAATCTTCATGTGAATCTCCCTTCGAGGCGTGCGCGGCCCGTTCCATGAATCTACGCGCTTCGCCCCTACAGACAATTAGACGCGCGAGCGGAGAAACAGTTCCATATAACGGTATCGCCGCATCCCTCCATCATAATCGCTTTGAAGATCCTCGCATTGGAATAGAAATTGACAAAGCGGATGGGGTTGATTTTTAATGTGGTGCGAGTTTCAAAACAACAAATCTATGTTTTATGGAGGTAATCATGAACCGAATTGATTTCGTTCCTAGATTTTCCCTGAAGCATGGCGCTTTTATGGCTCTACTTCTTGGATTGTCCATCGTCACAAGCGGTCTTCTTTCCAGTTGCGGCGGAGGCGGAGGGTCGAAGCCCCCAGCAACAGTGGCAACCATTACCGTGACTCCGGCCACGCCGTCCATCGGGGTCTTTGGGACGCAGCAGTTCACCGCAATAGCTGAAGACAGCAGCGGAAATGTAATTAGCGGCGTGACCTTCACCTGGGCGAGCAGCGTAACCGGCGTGGCGACGATCAGCAGCAGCGGCTTGGCGGCTGGAGTAAGCGCTGGAACCACGCAGATCACTGCGGCTACCGGCGGCGTGACCAGCGGCAACGATACCCTGACGGTGACGGCGCCTGTGGTGGCGACGATCACCGTGGCTCCCACTTCACCATCGATTGCGGCGAATGCGACGCAGCAGTTCACGGCGACAGCCAAGGACAGCGGCGGAAACACGATTATTGGATTGACCTTCACCTGGGCGAGCAGCGCAACCGGCGTGGCGACGATCAGCAGCAGCGGTCTGGCGACGGGTGTAAGCGCTGGAAGCACGCAGATCACGGCGGCAGCCGGCGGCATAACCAGCGCCAACGATACCTTGACTGTGACGGCGCCTGTCACCTCGGTGACCGGTACGGCTGCGGTGGGATCGCCAATTGCCGGCGCCACGATTACCCTCAAGGATAGCGCGGGGCATTCGAGCACCGCGACCACTGCCAGCGACGGAAGCTACACGCTGAGCACAACCGGATTCACACCGCCGTTTCTGATTCTGGTTCAGGCGTCTTCCGGCAATCTTTACAGCGTGAGTGCGAATGCCCTGAATACTACCACCATCAACACCGACACATTCACAGATCTGATGGTGCGCTCGTGGTATGGAGCGCAAGGCATTACGGCCGCCACGGCTTTTGCGGCGCCAGCCTCCAACCCCGCTCCGGCTCCCGTTAGCGTGCAGATCCTCGCCAGCGCAGTAAGCAATATGGCGCAGTTGTGGCTCACCAAAGCCGGAATCAACACCTCGACCTTCAACCTGATTTCGACTCCTTTCACCGCCAACGGCGCGGGGCTCGATCAGGTATTGGATTACACCACGGTGAACAGCAGCACGGGAGTGGTGACGATCACCGACAGCGCAATCAACACGAGCAATCCGACGACGCAGACCTCCACCATCACCTACAACACTACGGCCGGGACGATGACCGTGGCGACGTCGACGACCAATTCCAACGGCACCAGCACGAGCACAAACACCACCGTTGTTCCCACGCTGACTTCGCAGAAGACCGCGCTCAACAGCATCCTTGCCACGCTGACGGGACTCTTCAACACGGCGAACACCAACGGCAGCGCGCTGACCGCCGCGGAACTGACGCCTTATCTGGCCTCGGACCTATTGCAGGACAGCCTGAACCAGACCCAGTACGCAGCAGCGATGGCCACCTATTATCGCGGAGTAACCTTTCCGACCGCGCAGATTGCGGCCGTCAATAGCATCAATCTGACGAACGGCAGCGCGGATATCATCGCTAACCTGCCGTCCAGCTCCGGTTCGTTTGTAAGCAATGAATTCTGGTTTGAGAATGTAAACGGCACATGGCTGATCGGCGGAGACAAGCGGATCGCGTGGGTCGGTTTCCAGATCTCGAATCGCGTCCACCAGGGCTGCTCGGTCGCCTCCTGCGGCGGCAGCGGCGGAAGCGGCGTGGCAATCGGAGGCAACGTGGAAGCGCCGGACGGCGTCTTGACCGGTGTGACGATCACGGATCCCTCTGGAGTCACCGGTTGGAATGGAACTTCACTATCTGAATGGAACATCGAGGATCTTGAATTTCAACCAACTCCCACTACAACTCTTGACGTGTATCTTCGCAAATTCGACGACGGTTGGACCGATCTGGGAAACAATATCATTCCCGCCGGCACGGTCTTCACTCTCGCCCTGACTCCCGCGTCTGGACCGGTGGTCGACTACACGTGGATCAGCAATGCATCCACCTCGGAGTCGATCTCCATCACCTCTCCTACCAGCGGCTCGTTGGCCGATTACACCCTGGGCCAGCCGATCACGGTAACGTGGACGCTGCCTACAACCTTCCCCATCGCGTATACGTACCTTGGGGCGGAAACTTACACCTCATGGCCCCAAACTTCATCGACGTACCAATGCGAAATCGGCGGCACGACGATTGTACCGGCAGGCGCGGGCTTCCCGACCTCGGGGACGATTACCGTTCCTTCCACCTGCAATGGCGATCCGGTGGTCTTTATGGAACTCGAAGCCTCTGTTGGAGGAATCAACGGCGAGATCGAGGAGCCAACTGTCAACGTCCAATAGCCTGCGCCGGTCCCGCGCAGTAGCGGGCCGCCGCCTCTCAATGTGTTCTTGCAACAATGCCCCAGCTTCCGGTCATGGAAGCTGGGGCATTATTGTGATGCCGCTTCTAGTTTCTGCTGCGCAGTTTGGAGAGCAGGATCAGGATTTCCAGATAGAGCCAGACCAGCGTGACGATAATGCCGAAGGCGCCGTACCACTCCATGTACTTGGGAGCGCCGTACTGGACGCCTCGCTCGATGAAGTCGAAATCGAGCACCAGATTCAGGGCCGCGATGGCGACGACAAAGAGGCTGAACGCGATGCCGATGAAGCCGCCGCCGTTGATGGAAGTGAAGGTGATGCCGAAGAAGCCCAGCACCATTTCCAGCAGATAAAAAACCATGATCCCGCCGGTGGCCGCGACAATGCCCATGCGGAGCTTCTGCGTGACCGGGATCAGGCCGGAGCGATAGGCGAGCAGCAGCACCAGGAGCGTGCCGAAGGTCAGGCCCACGGCCTGGATGGCGATGCCCGGATAGCGCAGTTCCATGAGAGCCGACAAGCCGCCCAGCACCAGGCCCTCCAGCAGCGCGTAAATGGGCGCGGTCACCGGGGACCACTCTTTCTTGAAGATGGTGATCATGGCGAAGACCAATCCGCCGATCAAGCCGCCCATCATCCACGGCGTCACATCCGCCATATCGCGCGACAGGCTGAATTGATGCCAGATCCAGTAGGCGGATGCGATGGCGCAGAGCAGCAGAATGCCGGTCTTGTTCACCGTGCCGGTCAGCGTCATGCGGGCGGTCTCGTCGATCACGCCGCCGTACTGCGTTCGCGGAAGGTTCTCGAAGGTATTCCCGTTCAGTGCCGGATTGGATGTCTTCATCAGCGCCATTGCGTATTCTCCTCTAAGCAACATAGACGATCCTCTCGCCCCGGATGTTGCGCGAAACATTGATTGCTGCTTCAAGTTTAGAACAGGCGGGCGGCGTCGTGCTGATCCCTGTTCCCTGCTTTTAGTGCATTGCCGCCCCGCCAGCTTCCGCGCCGGGCTTGTTCCTGCTGAGCAAGAAGGCCAGCGCCACCAGGCCCACCGACATCCACGACAGCTCCATGTACACATCCTGGTAAGCCTGCATCTGCGCCTGCTGATTGAGCTGGTTGTAGATGGTGGCCAGCGCCATTCCCTGGCCATTGGGCGCGCCGAACTCCGAGCCGAAGAAGCCCGTGAGCGCCTGCGTGTGCTGCTGGAAGGCGCTGCTGGCTGACTGCATCGCGCTTTGCAAATGCTGCTGATGCCACAGCGCGCGGCTGGTCACCTGCGCGTTGGTGACGGCGATCAGGATGCTGCCACCGATGTTGCGCACGAAGTTGATCAGGCCCGCCACCTGGTTGCTCTCTTCCCTGGGCATGCCCACGTAGGCCGCCGTGGTGATGGAGATGAAGCAGAAGGGAATGGGCATCATCTGGATGACGCGCAGCCAGGACGCGGAGGCAAAGGTCATGTCGAGCGTGGTCACATCAGCCGCGTAGCGGAAGGTGATGACAAATAGTATGAAGCCAACCACCGCGAGATAGCGCGCGGCAATCTTGCCGGTGGCGTAGCCGGCGATGGGCATGACAAAGAGCAGCACCACGCCGCCCGCAGTCAGCGCCAGTCCGGCGGTGGTTGCGTTCCAGCCCAGCAACTGCTGCATGAACTGCGGCTGCAAGACGGTGTTGGCGTTGAGCACGCCGCCCACCAGCGCCATCAAAAAACAGCAGATGGCGAAGTTTTTATAGCGGAAGAGCCTCAGGTTGATGATGGGATTCTTGTGGCGCAACTCCCACCAGACCAGAGCGATCATGCCGCCGACAAAGAGGAAGGCGAAGAGGCGGATGAAGCCGGAGGCGAACCAGGCATTTTCTTCGCCCTTGTCGAGCATGATCTGCAAGCCGCCCATGGCGAGGGCGAGGAAGCTGAGGCCGACGTAGTCCATGTGGAACAGGCGCGAGCGGTCGGCCTTGATCCACGGCGGATCATCGACCAGGCGGCTGACCAGAAAGAAGGCCAGAATGCCGACGGGAATGTTGATGAAGAAGATCCAGCGCCAGGAATAATTATCGGTGATCCAGCCGCCGAGGGTGGGGCCGATGGAGGGCGCGAGGACGGCGACCAGGCCGTAAAGGGCAAAGGCCTGGCCGCGCTTCTGCGGCTCGAAGCTGTCGGCCATGATGGCCTGGGCCATGGGCTGCATTCCGCCGCCGCCGGCTCCTTGCAGCACGCGGCAGACAAGCAGCATGGGCAGCGACGGCGCAGCGCCGCAGAGAAAGCTGGCGACCGTAAAAATCACAATGCAAAACAGAAAGAAGTTGCGGCGGCCCATCACGCTGGAAGCCCATGCGCCGATGGGCAGGACGATGGCGTTCGAGACCAGGTAGCTGGTCAGCACCCACGTGCCCTGGTTGATGGACGCGCCCAGCGAGCCGGCAATATGGGGCAGGGCCACGTTGGCGATGGAGGTGTCGAGAACCTCCATGAAGGCGGCCAGCGCCACAGTTGCGGCAATGATCCAGGGGTTGACGCGGGGCTTCCAGAGCGCGACGGGGCCAGACGGATTGTTGATGGGCGACGAGCGCTCCGATGGGGTGGGGAACTCCATACATCAGGATAAACGATCACGGGTCGGATGATGGCGATGGGAGATTCGTTGGCCCGCGTCATCGGCAGAGAAATGCATCCGTTCCGATTCAGGAATGTGCAATTGTGACCGTTGAAAGGGGCCGCAAATCCATAGGATGGTGGTACGCCAGCCATGAAGAGAGAGCGCGAGCCCGACGCATTGATCGAGACCAAAGCCTCCCCTTCGCGGGGGACGTTGCGCGGACTGGATTGGCTGAATTTTCTTCTCGCCGATGTGCAGTCGGGAGTGGGGCAGATTCTTATTTTGTATTTTTTCCTGCCGGAGACACGCAACGCGCGATTGGAAAATGCAGGACGAGCATGACGCGCATCGTAATCACGCTCGCTGTTTTCGCGGCTATGCTCGCGCTGGTGGTGGTGCGTCCGCGCCGCTGGAACGAGGCGTGGTGGACGATGCTCGGAGCAGCGGCCATGCTCGCTCTCGGCCTGGTCACGCCGCGCGATGCGCTGGGCGCGATTCTTGCCGGCAAGAACGCGCTTCTCTTTCTTCTCTCGCTTCTTGCGCTGTCGCTGCTCGTCGGCAAGAGCGGCTTCTTCGAGTGGGCCGCGATTCGCTGCGCGCGCGTTGCCAAGGGAGACGCGCACTCGCTTTATCGAAATGCGTTTGTTGCCGGCGCGATCATTACGGCGATTCTGTCGCTGGACACCACGGCGGTGATGCTGACGCCGGTGCTGCTTGCATTGGTCAAGCGGCTCAAGGTTCCGGCGGCGCCGTACGTGGTGCTGTGCGCGTTTGTCGCCAACGTGGGTTCGCTGGCGCTGCCCATCAGCAATCTCACCAACCTGCTTTTCGCGGATGCCTTCCAACAGACCTTTGCGGCCTTCGCGGCAAGAATGATCGCGCCGCAACTGGTCGCGCTCGCCACCACATTTGCCGTGCTGCGCTGGCACTTTCGCAGCGAGCTGCCGCGACGCTTCGAAGGGGAGTCGCTGCCGGAGCCGGCGAGCGTGGTTCCGCATCAGGCTTACTTCATGGTTTGCATAGCCGTCCTCGCCGTCGTGCTCGTCGGCTATTTTCTTGCGCCGCTGATGGGGCTTGAGCCTTACGTGTTCGCCTTCGCGGGCTGCGCAGTGCTGGTGATCGCCGGCGTTGCGGCCGGGCGCGTACACGCCCGCGCGGTGGGCGAACTCTCGTGGCACATATTTCCATTTGTCATCGGACTTTTCGTCGCGGTGCAGGGGCTGGAGAATCTGGGCATCATCGGCTACGAGTCCGGCTGGCTTGCGAGCATGAGACAGGGGTCGACGGAAAAGTTCCTCGCCGCCGCGGGCACAACGGCTTTCGCCTCGAACATCATGAACAATCTTCCGGCGGCGTTGATTGCGCGCAGCGTGCTGTTGCGCTCGCATGCGCATATGGGCACGGTCCTGGCCGCGCTGATTGGCGCGGACGCTGGTCCGATGATCATGCCGTTCGGCTCGCTGGCAACGATGCTGGTGCTGGCGTTTGCGCGGCGGGATGGAGAAGAGGTACACACAGGAAGGCTGGTGATGCTCGGCCTGTGGGCAGCGCCGGTGATTGTTCTGCTGACGACGCTTGCCCTGGCCCTCAGCTTCGCGCTGGTTCGGTGACGGCTGACAAAAGAGCAAGGCGGCGGCCTGTGTGATACATTTTTAGAATACGTGCTACTGGATTTTCCAGCCCTCATCTGATCGTTGCACGCCACCCAAGAGGAACACGATGACCTTCTTATTGCGGGCATTGCGAAAGGTCGAGCCGGGCAGCACCAAAGCCAAGGTCATCGCTCTGTATGCGCTGCTGATCGCCTTCAATCTGGCGGCCTGGGGCTGGGCATTCATCGCGTTTCATCGCTTTCCGGTGCTGCTGGGCACGGCGTTTCTGGCGTACAGTTTTGGACTGCGCCATGCCGTCGACGCGGATCACATTGCGGCCATCGACAACGTCACGCGCAAGCTGATGCAGCAAGGCAAGCGGCCGGTGGCCGTGGGACTGATGTTCTCTCTGGGACACTCCACCATCGTCATCGTGGGATCGATCGCCATCGCCGGCGCAGCGCTCGCCTTGCAGCACCGCATCGACGGCGTGAGAGAGATTGGCGGCGTGATCGGCACGCTGGTGTCGACTCTCTTTCTCTTTGCGATTGCCATCGTCAACATGATCGTGCTTCATTCGGTCTATCGCAGCTTCCAGCGAGTGCGGCGCGGAGAGCCATATGTGGATGAAGACTTCGATCTGCTGCTGGGCAATCGCGGTTTTCTCTCGCGCTTGTTTCGCCCCATGTTCAACCTGATTCAGTCCAGTTGGCATATGTATCCGCTGGGCTTTCTCTTTGGCCTGGGCTTCGATACCGCGACCGAGATTGGCCTGCTCGGCCTGAGCGCCGCCGAAGCCTCCAAAGGACTCTCGCTCTCGTCGGTGCTGGTCTTCCCGGTGCTCTTCGCCGCGGGAATGTCGCTGATCGACGCGACCGACAATGTTCTGATGCTGGGCGCATACGGCTGGGCCTTCGTGAAGCCGATCCGCAAGCTCTACTACAACATTACGATCACTTCGGTCTCGGTGGTGGTCGCGCTGGCGGTGGGCGGGATTGAGGCGCTGGGGCTGCTGGTGAGCGAGTTTCACCTGACGGGCGGAATGTGGAACTGGGTCGGCAAGCTCAATGAGAACTTCGGCATGCTGGGCTACTGCATCATCGGACTCTTTGCCGGGAGCTGGATCCTGTCGATTGCCATTTATAAGTGGCGGCGCTTTGACGATCTCGAATTCGGCGCAAGGGATGCGGGCTGAGGCATCACGATCCATCAAATTTAGTCGTATTCCTAGAAGAACAGTTCCGGAGAGAGATGGAAGCGTGCGCTCAAGCGGCGGATGTGTTCTTTGCTCAGTTCGCGCTTGCCGTTGAGCACCTCCGAGACGATGCTGGGCGTGCCGAAGATATCCACCAGATCCTTTTGCTTCAATCCGTGCTGCTCCATCAGAAACCGCAGCATTGCCAGGGGCGAGGACTTGGGCAACTGGTAGTGCTTCTCCTCGTAGCCTTCAATCAGGAGCGTGAACAGATCCGCCAGTTCGGCCTCATCGGAGGTCCAGGCATCCTGGCGCTCTTCGAGTTCATAGAGAGCCTGAATATAGCCCTCGTTCTGCTCATCGGAGCGGATGACGCGGGGAGGAAACCGGACCAGCAGTGCGGAATAGGCCGGGGTGACCGCGAGAGTGCTCATGATTTCCATCCTCCTTTGCCGTAGGCGGCGTGTGTCAGGACGTGCCAGACGGAGTCGGCTGCGGCGCATTGAGGAGTGGAGACCGAGAGCGGCTTCGTCCTATGGTTTGGTTGAAAATGCGTTCGTGCTCGCCGATTGCAGAGAATCCAGCATCTCGCGGCGCAGGATGGCGTTGATGCGCGACTGATAGCCCCTGCCCTGCGCGCGCAGCCAATGCAGCACATCGGAGTCGATCCGCACGGTTGTGGAACTCTTGGTGGGCCGGTAGAAGGGATTGCGCACCGCGTTCTTCCAGAAGGCGTCGCCGAGCGGGGGAATATCGGAATAGTCGATTTCGCTCTCCGGCATGGCCTTTAGGATGGCGATCTCCGCCCTCTGAGCCTCTGTCAAGGCTGGCGGATGGGCAAGGTCGATCTCATATTGAACCATTTTCTTCTTCATAACGCCTCCTTTCCTGTCGGTTGGCGCGCCGCGCCGAAATGATGCGGATGACTTCAACGCCGTCCCGCTCATCCACGGCATGAGTGGCCATCAGCATCACGCACCCGTCAACAACCCCTACGGCCTGCCAACGGCTCTCGCCATCCACCATGCGATCCTGCTCAAAGAGCGCATAAGGATCTGCGAAGACGCGCGTGGCAGTCTCAAAGCTCACGCCGTGCTTGCGCAGGTTGGCGGCTGCTTTGGCGGGGTCCCACTCAAAGCGCGTCCTCATACAATTATGTTACTACAAACCTGTTGGATACGCGCGAAAAACTGGAGAACTTCGCCGTGAAAGGCATCGATGTCGAATTCGACAGTTGAGGGCGCGACTTGAGGCGGCGGGCGCTCCCACTGCCACGGCGGCTGCTGTGTTACCGTTTGAGTACGGCGTCTCTGAGCCGGGCCGGTGGAGAGGCCTGTGCCGTATGCCTGTGATTGGGCGGGAATCGGGGACGGCGGGCGAATAACCAGAATGTCCCAGCAGCCGGAACAGACGTCGCTTTCCTTTGCCCCGAGCCCGGCTCCCGCGCCTGGGTCTGCATCCGGTATCCTGCCAGCAGATCAGCCGGCGTCGAAGGGCTCAGGACACACGCCGCAGCGGATTCCGCGCTGGCTGGTGCGGGCCGAGCTGTTCCTGCGCGTGTTGCTGAGGATGTACATCGGCATGGCGATCTGCTATGCGCCGTGGTCAAGGATGTTCTGGGACCAAAACCCTTTGTTTATGTACTTTCCCGCGCTGGGGAATTTTGCGGCCCACGGGGCGGTGCGCGGCCTTGTGTCGGGGCTGGGGCTATTGAATCTGTGGATTGCGTTTCAGGACGCGCTCCGCCATCGGGATGGATAGACGCATGAGCGAACAGGGAATAGGGAATAGGGAACAGGGAACAGCCTCCGTACCGGCCGCGGTGATTCCGGTCAACGGGGCACCGCCGCCGCCGCTGGAATCAGCGCCGCTGGCTTACGAGAACTCGGAGTTTTTGAACAGCGCCGACGGGCGGCTGATCCGCATCGTCTCCGAGTACATGGAGCCGCTGGCGCGCTTCCGGCGCGAGCAGATTCAGGACACGGTGGTCTTCTTCGGCTCGGCGCGCTTTCGCGGGCGCGAGGAGGCCGGCCATGAGTTGGAACTGCTGGCAAACACCGGCTCCGTGCAGCCAGCGCCCAGCAATGAACAGCCGGCCAGCGTTCCCGAGATCGCCGCGGGCCAGGCGACGGAGTTGCAACTCAAGCGCGCCGAGGCCGCGGTGAAGATGGCTCGCTATTACGAAGACGCGCGGCAGTTGGCGGGGATGCTCACGAAGTGGGCGCGGCGGATTCCCTCGCGGCGGCACCGCTTTGTGGTTACTTCGGGCGGCGGGCCGGGGATCATGGAGGCGGCCAACCGCGGCGCGCACGAGGCCAGCGGCAAGACCATCGGGATGAACATCCGCCTTCCCTTCGAGCAGCACCCCAACCCCTACATCACGCCTTCGCTCAATTTTGAGTTTCATTACTTTTTCATGCGCAAGCTGTGGTTCGCGTACCTGGCCAAGGCGCTGGTGGTCTTTCCCGGCGGCTTCGGCACGCTGGACGAGATGTTCGAGATTCTCACCCTGGCGCAGACCCACAAGTTGGCCAAGAAGATCACTGTGGTCGTCTACGGCTCGGAATACTGGAAGAAGGTCTTCAACCTGGACGTGCTGGTGGATACCGGGGCCATCTCGCCCAAGGACATCGAGCTTTTTCAGTTTGCCGACTCTCCGGAACAGGCCTTCGAGTTGCTGCGCAAAGGCTTGACGGAGAACTATCTGCTGGCCGAGGCAGCCGCGGGCACGCTGGCAGAGAGCCAAGAGATGATCCAGGGCGAGGATCTAATGGCCGGCTGGACGGTGGAGGATTTTCTGGGGCCGGAGATGGCCAAGACGAGCAAATAGGCGGAGCCAGAGCGAGAATTACGGCTTCGGTTGCGGGGCGCTTTTCGCCCGCGTCGGACTATCAGGAACCCACCAGTGAATCTCATCAGGGCCAGGCGGAGGGTCATCCGCCAACAGCGGCTTAGCCCAATCCGGGACCACATAGTCCTTGCGGTCCAGCGACCAATGGGCAAGCTCTTTCCCGGTGTTCACGTCAAGGAGAGTGCATTCGTAAAATTCCTGGCCGTGCGGTGGGGCACGGTGAAATGCGACTTCGTTGCCGTCTTTGAGAAACATCCACTTTTGGATTCCCAGACCTAAGCCGGATCGAAGGATCACACGCCCGCCTCGCCAAATTTGCAGTTCCGGTGCGACTGCATAAGAGTAACTCGTGCCGCCTTCGAGAGGCGTGAGCATATGTTCGACAAGCCAGCCGACGGTTTTACCGTCTGGCGCGATCTGTACGTCCCCAAAGCCGGATTGCCATTTCATAAGTCGTATAGTGTGGTCGCGCCCATCGGCGGACAGGATATGCAAGACTCCTTTGCCGTCCGTGATGGCCTTCGTGATGGTGGGGCCATTCGCGGCAAACGCCAGAGAGCAACTTAATGCAAGGCAGAAGATGGCGAGCAATTTCCGCATGGAGGAATCATACCGCGTTATGGAACTCAAGTGATGAAAATGCATAGTCAAAACTCAACCGTACGCATCAGTTTCCCATGATTTCCAGCTTTCAGTGACTTTCTTGATTCCTTCGCTAATTGAACCGTTATTAGTGCCACATTCATCCAGCGTTTATATCAAATCGGCAAACTTGTTGCAGAGATTCCGATTCCCCTTCGGAATTCATGTGCGTCTTCGCAGTCAAGGAGCCGATATGGCCAGCTCGACGATCTCGTACCTGTGGCGTGACAAAAAGGCCTCGCAAGGCTTTCGGACCGGCGTCTCGCTGCACAGCCACACCAACCAGTCGCACGAGACGCTGGATTTTCTGGCGAACCTGGGCAATCAGTACCCGATGATTCGTCCGCTGCTCGCACGGCTGGAGCATCGCTCGGAGCGGATGCACGGGGTGCGCGTCAACTACGCGGCCAGCTACTGGACGCCTCCGATGACTCCCAAGCTGGCCTTCGACCTGGAAACCCGCCAGATCGAAAAGCTGGATCTTGCGCCGATGGTCTCCCTCACCGACCATGACACCATCAACGCGCCGATGCTGCTGCGCACCGTTCCGAGCGCGCGGCAGATTCCGGTTTCGGTGGAGTGGAGCGCTCCGTATGGCGAGCAATCCTTCCACCTGGGCGTGCATAACCTGCCTAGCGCACGGGCGAATGAGTGGATGGCGACGCTGGCTGATTACACTGCAACCCCCAGTGACACGCGGCTGACGGAGATTCTGCGCGCTCTCGACGAGGAGCCGAATGTGCTGGTGGTCTTCAACCATCCATTGTGGGATTTGTACCTGATCGGCAAGGAGCGGCACGAGTTACTGGTCAACGAATTCCTGCTCGTCAACGGCAACTATCTGCACGCGCTGGAGCTGAACGGGCTGCGCAATTGGGACGAGAACCGCGCGGTGCGGCGGCTGGCGGAGCAGTGGAATATGCTGCTGATTAGCGGCGGCGACCGGCACGGCGTGGAGCCGAACGCCAACCTCAACCTGAGCAACGCATCGAGCTTTACCGAATTCGTGCATGAGGTGCGGCGGGAGGGTAAGAGCGATCTGCTCTTTATGCCGCAGTACGCCCAGCCGTGGAAGCACCGCCTCCTGCAATCGACCATCGATGCCATCCGCCACTACCCGGAGTTTCCGCAAGGCTCGCGCACATGGGACGAGCGCGTCTATCATCCCGATGCCCAGGGCGTCCTCCGGCCGCTGAGCGAGTTGTGGCCCAACGGGAGGCCGCCGCGGGCGATGAGCTGGATGCTGGGCATGGTGCAGTTGATGGGCGTGGCTCCGCTCTCTGGCGGGTTGCGGCTGGCGTGGAGCGAATCGCGCCAGTTGCGGCTGGCGCTGGGCGAGTAGGACGGGCGTAGCGGGGTTGGCGGAGTTATGCGCTCACGTCGTCTGCTGTACAAATGGCCATTGAGCCGATTCAAAGGGTACGGGCTTCAGCCCGTACAGCATGGCAGCATAATCGGCGGGGCTTTAGCTTCTGAGGGAATGAATGCCTCTAGAACCAGGACGGCGGGATGAAAGCGTGCTAACTCCGCCAGCACCGTTAACTCCGCTAACCCCGCCCCGCGTGGCCTACTTCCCCGACTCCTTCCATGAGGTGAACGGGGTGGCGCACACCAGCCGCCACTTTGAGGCTTTTGCGCGGCGGCGGGGCCTGCCTTTTCTCTGCGTTCGCGCCGGTGACCGCGCGCAGGCCGTCACCGAAGACGGCAGCGTGTGGACGCTGGAGCTGCCACGTGGCTTTCTCTCCTTTGCGCTGGAAAAAGACCTGCGCTTCGATCCCGCGTTTCTGCGCCACATGCCGCTGATCGGCGAAGTGCTGAAGCGCTTTCAGCCCGACCTGATTCACATCACCGGCCCCAGCGAGGTGGGGATGCTGGGCGCGTGGCTGGCGCACCACCTGAGGCTGCCTCTGGCCGCCAGTTGGCATACCAATGTGCATGAGTACGCGGCGCGGCGCTCGGAGTGGTTTCTGCGCCTGCTGCCTCCGCGCCAATCTGCGGCGACCGGGCAGAAGATCGAGGATCTTTCGATGGCCGTGGCGGCGCGCTTCTACTCCATGGCGCAGGTTCTCTTTGCGCCCAACCCGGAACTGTGCGCGCTGCTGGAGCGGACGACGGGCCGGCCCTGCCGCCTGATGCCGCGCGGCGTGGACGCTGAGCTTTTTAATCCGGCGAAGCGCAGGCGAAAGAGTGAAGACGGCGAAGCCGTTCTGGGCTTTGTGGGGCGGCTGTCGGTGGAGAAGAATGTCGCCCTGCTGACCGCGGTGCAGCAAGAGCTGGAACGGATGGGAGTTACTAACTTCCGCTTCCTCATCGTAGGCCATGGCAACGAGGAGGCTTGGCTGCGCGAGCGCCTGCCGCGCGCCGAGTTTACCGGAGTGCTGAAGGGCGAACCGCTGGCAGAGGCTTACGCGCGCATGGACATCTTCGTCTTCCCCTCGCATACCGACACCTTCGGCAACGTGGTTCTGGAGGCTCTGGCCAGTGGCGTGCCGGCTATCGTAACTCCCGACGGAGGCCCGGCAACGATTGTGCGCGATGGAGTTACTGGACGGATTGTCCGCGATGAAGAGTTTGCCGCAGCAATAGCCGAAGTATTAGCCGACCCGGCGCGCCACACGGAGATGCGCCTCGCGGCACGGAGTTATGCGCTGACGATGAGTTGGGACTCGGTCTTCGAAGGCATCTACGCGGCCTATGATTCGATACTGCCGGTGCGGGAGCAATCTTGACTTTGCTCGTCAGTCTACTCATACTTGTTCCATGGCATACACCGTCCAGCAAGCGAAGAGCCAACTCGACCAGCTTTTGCAGGAGGCCGAAGAGGGCAAAATCGTCGAGATCGCGCGCGACGCCAAGCCGGCCGTGCGGCTGGTGCTGGTGGAGCAACCCGCCAAGCGGAGGCGGGCTCTAGGAAAATATGCGGGACTGTGCCAGTACTCCGACGACGTCTTCAAGCCGCTGGAAACTGACGAAGAGCTGCGAGAATACGGCTTTGACATCCTGGCCGACGCGAAGGTGCTGGGCGAGCCTGCCGCGTGAAGCTATTGCTGGATACCCATACGGCCATCTGGGCGCTCGATTGCCCGGATCGACTCGGTCGGCAGGGACGCCGTCTCATCGAAGACCCAGCCAATGAAATCCTGATCTCCGCCGTCATCCCGTGGGAGATCGCAATCAAGATGAATTCCGGAAAGATGCCGCCGCATCTGCTGGCCACGGATTTCTTGCGGGTGCTCCACGAAGAGGAATTCACCTTACTACAGATTCATCCTCTCCACGCCATTCGCTCAGGATTACTACCGTTTTACCATCGTGATCCCTTTGACCGTCTTCTTGCCGCACAGTCTCTGGAACTCGGAGTACCGCTGATCAGCATCGACGCGGTCTTCGATCGCTATGGTGTCGAGCGCATCTGGTAGCGCCTTACGGCAGCGCCTTGTAGCGCAGAATCCAGTCTTCCTGCTCCTGCGTGTCGGGCACGGTAAGGCCGCGAGCGGCCGTAATGGCAGCCAGAGCCGCATGGGGCGTCCAGCCCAGATGAATCAGCGCGCAGGCCGCCGTCACGGCGGATCGACCGATGCTTCCCCGGCAATGGACGCCAACAGCTTCCCCGGCGCGGAGACGATTCGCCAGCCCTTGCGCAAAAGCGCGGAAAGTAGCCCGGTCCGGCGGAAGATGAGCATCGGGCAGGGGGAAGGAGAGGAAGCGCATCCCGACCTGCCCGGCAAGATGACCTTCTTCCGAGAGGCCAAACAGGTGGGTTTCCTGCTCTTCCAGGAGCGAAACCAGAGTGTCGATGCCCGCGCGCTTCATCACGAGCAGCTCGTCGCGCAGTCCACGGCCGCCTGGCGGGCAGAGCACAATGGCCAGCGCTGCGGGCGGATTACCGCTGATCCAGAAGATGTCTTTCATGCTGGTTAGACTCTCACGAACCGATTAAGGCGGTTGCGGACACTGGGAACGCCAAGGCCGAGCACCAGGCCGTCTTTGATGCATCGATGATCGACAGTAGAATTAAAGGGCGAATCCGGTCAAGATCGATTGACGGGGCAGGAAAGGTCCGGGTCGCATCTTGCAGATTTTCTGACTCAGGCCCACCGGTGACGTTGACAGGTAAGGCTCTTTGACCTGGATTACGCCCTGCCGGAGTTAGCAGAAATGCTCCCATCCGTGCGGTTCGAGAAGCTGGGGGCCTTGCGGTGTGAGGAGGGTGAGGTTGGGCTGGCGGGGGCGGGCTTTGAGGATGCGGCCGATCCGCGTGACCGGGACGCCGGCGATGGAGCGGGGCAGNNGTGGATGGGCAGCAGGGCCGCATCGACCTCGGCGGCGACGCCGGACTCCTCGCAGAGATGAGCGAGGTCGGTGGAGAGGCCGTCGCTCAGGTCGAGGGCGGCGGAGGCCATGCCGTGGCGCTGGAGCCAGAGGCCCTGACGGATGCGCGGCTGCGGATAGAGGTGCGGGGCGAGCAACGCTTTCAGCTTTTTGGGGATGAAGGGCGGGTTAGGCGCGTCAGGCTGGGCCTGGGCCAACTCGGCCAGGCGTGCGAGTCCGGCGGCGGCTCCGCCGAGAGCGCCGGTGACGTAGAGCAGATCGCCGGGGCGCGCGCCGGAGCGGAGCAGCGCGTGGCCTTGGGGAACGGCGCCGACTAGAACAATGTCGGCGACGACTATGGGAGATTCGGCCAGATCTCCGCCGGCCAGCGGGGTATGGTGGGTCTCGGCCAGGGCCAGAAGGCCGTCAAGGAAGCGCTGGACCCAGGAGCGCCGGCGGCCCGAAGCGATGGTCAGTTCGCGCGGTAAACCCAGCGAAAGAAAGGCGGCTACGGGACGAGCGCCCATGGCGGCCAGGTCGCTCAAGCCGCGCGCCAGGGCGCGATGGCCGACGGCTTCCGGCGGGTGCCAGTCGAGGCGGAAGTGACGGCCGGCAATCGACAAATCCGTCGTCACGGCCACTTCCTCGCCCCGGCGCGGAGCCAGCAGGGCGCAGTCATCGCCGATGCCCAGCCGAAGGCCGCCGCCCGAAGAGCGGGCTGCCCGTTTGCGGATCTCGACGAGCAGGGCGCGTTCGCCTCGTCCGGCGTTAATTCCTGAATTGGTCCGTTTCATGTTCACTTCACGAGAATAGGTCAAAGTGGTACAGAATGTTGCGGGAGGAGCATCAAAATGGGCATTTTTGCACCAATTCTGCGACTATATTGGCTGTGTGTTGAGGAGAATTCCGTTGACTGGACAAGGGCCGGTTTGCTAATCTTAACAAACATTCAGAAGTGCGCCCGTTGGAGTGAGATGCGTTGTTTTGGGAGTCGAACGGCTCCGTTGCCTTGGCTTTGATTGAGTACACAGCGAATTGCGGCCCTGCTTACGGCAGGGATGAAAGGCGAAAATGCTTCGCAAGCGCTATTACATTCTATTTGTCGCCAGAGATGAGAACGGCGAGATAAGCAAGATTCCTCTGCCGCTTAAGTATGTATATGGATTTGTGGCCGCCGCGCTGGTGGGAACCTTTACCATCGTGGGGCTGGCCGGCTCCTACACCCGTATGCTGCTCAAGACCGAAAGCTTCAATCAGCTCCGCCAAGACAAAGAGAACCTGAGCAAGAACTATAAGCAGATGGCGCAGATTGCGCATGACCGCAATGTGCAGGTGGCCTCGCTGGGCGCTCTGGCCAGTGAAGTGACCGAGCTTTACGGATTGCGGCAGGACCGGCTGGCCAAGTCCGCGCCGGCCGCCACCGCCGCGGCGGAGCCAACGCCCGCCAGCCTGGCCTTGACCGACGATCCGGACCAGCAGCAGGTCAAGGTATCCATCGACCAGTTTTACGCGCTGCGGAGCCAGGCCATGTCGGGCCGCATCACTCGCGCCCTGGAGAGCGGCCTCTCAACCAATTTTGCCGGCGATTGGACGGAACTGGCCGACGCGCCGTCCCTGTGGCCTGTCGAGGGGCGCGTGGGTTCCAGCTTCGGTGAGCGTGAAGATCCGATCAACGGCGAAGGAGCCTTCCACTCCGGCCTCGACATTGAAGCGCCCGACGGCACGCCAGTGCGCGCCGCCGCCGACGGCAACGTGACCGACGCTGCGATGAATGGCGGCTACGGCCGCGAAATTATCCTCGATCATGGCCATGACGTGCTGACGGTCTATGGTCATCTCTCCGCGATGGCGGTTGTGCCCGGCCAGCATGTGATTCGCGGCCAGGTGATCGGCTACGTCGGCCATTCGGGCCGCGCCACCGGTCCGCACCTGCATTACGAGGTGCGCGTCCACAATGTCCCGGTCAATCCACACAAGTATCTGCGCACTACCTATGAGCAGATCGCCTTCAGCGATCCCGGCAATGCTGCCGCGCAAGCAAACTAGAGATTTCTGAGCGGAGTTCGCGGAGTTAGTATGTCTCCACTCGCATCATTGTGCCTACCAACTTTGCCAGCTAGTTTACTAACTCCGCTGATCCCGCTTTACTTCTTCCCCACATAACTCACGTGCCAGATGGAGCGCGAGCCGTCGTCAGAGACGAACAGCGAGCCGTCGTTGGCCTGGGCGACGCCTACCGGCCGGCCCCAGACTGTGCCATCGGGAAGAACGAAACCGGTGAGAAAGTCTTCGTACTCGCCGGTGGCATGGCCGTTCTTCATGGGCAGGCGGATCACCTCGTAGCCGCCTCGTTTGGCGCGGTTCCAGGAGCCATGTTCCGCGGCGAATCCCTCGCCCTTGTACTCGGCAGGGAACTGAGACCCCGAGTAGAAGAGCATTTCCAGCGAGGCAAAATGAGGATTCACCAGGATGTCCGGGGTGATGACCTTGGCTTGCAGTTCGGGATGCTTGCCGGGGTGGCGCGGATCCTGAATGCCGCCGCCAGGACCGCCGTATAAAAACCAGGGCCAGCCGTAGAAGCCGTCCTCCCGCACGTGGGTGATGTAGTCGGGCGGGTAGTTGTTGCCCAGGCCATCCCTTTCATTCGTCGAGCACCATAGCTCGCCGGTGACGGGGTTGATGGCTTCACCCACACAGTTGCGCAGGCCGCTGGCGTAGATCTTGACGAAGTTGCCCTCGGGCGTGAACTCCAGCACGTCGGCGCGATGGAACTCCTCGGGATGGGTATCGGAGTCGTCCACGTTGGAGTGGGAGCCGACCGAGGCAAAGAGTTTCGTCCCGTCCCTGGAGAAGACCACGTCGCGCGTCCAGTGGCCGCCGCCGCGCAGCCGTCCGCCGCCGGGCAGGTCGGCAATGTGCTGCGAGGGGCCAGCCGCTGTCAGGTCGCCGTTCTTATAAGGGAAGCGAACGATGCCGTCGGTGTTGCCGATGTAGACCCAGGCGGGGTGCGGACCGGCGGGGTAAAAGGCGATGCCGAAGGGCTGGTGCAGGCCCTCGGCGAAGACCGAGAGCTGGGCAGCCTTGCCGTCCGCGCCCACGCCGCGAAAGACCTTGATCTTGCCGGTCTCGCTCTCAGCCAGGAAGAGGTCGCCGTTGGGCGCGGTGCGGATTAGCCGCGGATTATCGAGGCCGGTGGCATACAGCTCCACTTTGAAGCCTTTGGGCGCAATGGGCAGTACGTTGGCGGGCCGGGGAACAATCGCCGGCCCATTGTCTACCGACTCTTGCGGAGCCGGGGCGGACAGGTCAGCTACCGTGAGGTGGCGGCGGATGCCGGGCGACTCGTGCGCCGCATCGGTGAAGGCAGCCTGGCCGGTCAGAACAGATTGCTGATTGGGTTGCTGGTGCGTGGCGCTTGCCGGCCTTTCGACAATCTGGAGGACAAGGAAGGCCAGGAAGCCGAGGGTGCAGGCAAGGGCAGCAGCCCTGGAGAACGGATAGGGACGACTCATAAAACCTCCGTGGGGATGGCGGTACTGTGATGGGTACGCTGGAGCGGGCAGAGAGATGCAAACCGCTTCCGTTGCTGTCTACTTGGATGCATCCGGGCCGGAAGAGGAATCAGCCGATCCCTTTGGGGTCGCATCCAGGCCGGAAGAGGAATCAGCCGATCCCTTTGGGGTCGCATCCAGGCCGCTGAAGAGCGAGCGCGAGACCGAGGCCGTGACCACCACCCGGTCGTGCTTCCGAGTGATTTCGGCGGTCTTCAGCAGCTCTTTCAGGCTGTTGTTTTCCGCGTTGCCGTTCAACTGGACAGTAAATCCGCGGGCCAGCATGACCAGCATTTGCAGCGCCGCGGCCTGGCGGGCAGCCACCGCCTCGCTGGGTGCGATCTCCTCGATTCTCAGAGAGCCGGTCCAGCCGAAGCTGGCGATGATCGTCGAGTCGGCTTCCAGCGGCAGCGAGAGGCCGAGGATGCTGATGGCTCCGCTCTCATTGAAGGGCAGGCCGATCTGGCCCACGCCCCAGGCCAGCGAGAGCAGCGGCACCTCGTGGTAGTGCTGGCGCAGCAGCGTGGAGCCGGCAAAGGGCCACGCCGCGGTCGAGTGCCGGTCGAGCATGGAGTGAATCTGCTCGGGTGTTGGCGTGTTGGAGACGGCGACCATGTCGTAGCCGATCTGCGCCACCCGCACGGTCCGGCCTTCGGAGGGGATGCTATAGATGGTGTGGCCGGCGTAGGACTCGCGGCTGGCGGCGTGGCTGTCGAGCCATGCGTTCAGGCGCTTGCCGGTAATTTTGCCCACCAGCACCATCGAATAGGCCACCGGGCCGTTGGGTCCGTTGGGGTCCGCCATGCGATGCAGCGCGATGGCCGCCTCGTCCAGGTCGTGCTCCGGATCGATCCCAACCGCGTCGATGAACTGCTGGTACTCGGCGACGTGCTGAGGCGGCTTCAGATCTTTGTGAAAGAAGGAGCGCACCGGCTTGAGGTTGATGTAGAGGATGCCGTCGGACTCGGGCAGCAGGCGCGCGGCCTCCGGAGGAGCCTTGGAGCGCAGGAAGACCGCCGCGGCCAGGACAACCAGCACCGCGGCCACAATCCAGAGCGTTCTGCGTGTGCGTCTGTTCATGAAAGGCCGTCAGAATTACCCTATCACTCCGGGCGGGCTGTCTCGCGGCCTTCTTGCCTTAGTTCTTAACCGTCATGGTGTCTGAGTCGACTGCTTTTTTGCCGGTAATACCTTCGAGCCCGGCCAACAGGCCCCGATAGTCGCTCTTATCGGCCTGGAGTGCGAGCCCTCCCTTTTTGCCGCCGTCGTCCCAAGTGAGTCCTACGAAATGCTTCTTCGATTTGGCTAACAACATCAAAGCTCCGATGCCCAAGGTGAATACTCCAATGCCGATCGCTGCCCCCACACGCCGGTGAACATCTTGTCCATAGCTGATTTCCGTCACCGCTGAGGCAGGAATGACCACAATCTCCGTGTCGCCTTTCTTGATCCGGATGTTACTGCCGTCGATAATAAGCCTCATATCGGTTCCGGCCTTGACATTCGGTATGGAGCCGCCGTCGTAAATGATCTTGTAGCCGTCTTCGCTAGCAAAGGCGCTCATCGGAAATAAAACACATAGCAAAAGTGCCAGAATTCTCCTCATAATTCCACCTTTCAATCTGATGATCCAGTTCCTGTGCGCCATGCCAAACAACCATCGGGAACAGACCGCCAGAGATCAAACTGCGAGACTGCCCTTGCGCACGAGTCTTCTCCTCACGATTCAAAACCGCCAAAGCTGTTCAAGAATGGCATTAGCATCATCCACCCAACCCCCGCCTTTTTGCAAGTAGTTTTTTTCGAACGGCAAAAAAGCTACAGGGCCAGCCCCGTTTCCGGAGTGGCCCTGCGGTTTACTGACCTGCGCTATTGGGACAATCACGCCTGGCTCAATGTGCTACCGGCTGGTCCTAATAGCTTGCGCTGAGGCAATAGATCTTCCAGTTGCTGCCCTCGGAGCCGTCGCGCGGCTTGGGCGCGAGCAACCCATACTCGCCCCTTCCGATGCCGGGGTTCAGCGTGATCTGGTAGACGCGCGGCGCGATCTTTTCCGAGGTAATCATCACCGCGTCCTTGTCGATCTCATTGTCATTGCTCTCCTTGGAGATCAGGCTGGAGGAGATGTGGAACTCACGCTCGCTGGATTTGACCAGCAGCCGCATAAGCCGGTACTCGCCGATGGTGCGGCCCTCGGGCACGTAGACGGCGAGCGTGACAGGAAGGGGTGCGCTCAAATGGGCCTTCGCGCCGAGAATATGGCCTTTGATGGAGCCAACCTTACTATCCCCAACGGCAAAGCCCATGGACTTTGCGGTCACAATCTCCGGGGCGATTGGCTTCCATGCGCCGCTGTTGTCCTGATAATAAACGCCCACTAAGTCGATGCCGGGCGGAAGAGCGGGCACGGCAGCCGCGGGCGGCGGCGGAGGAGGCGCGGGCACAACGGGCATCGGTGGCGGTGGAGGCGCTGGAGTGGGAGCTGGCGTGGGCGGCGGAAGCGGCGCGGGTGCTATGGGCGCTGGCGCGGGGGGCGGTGGCGGCGTGGGGGCAACGGGCGCTGGCGTGGGTCCTGGAGCCGGAGGTGGAGGCGGCGGAGTGGGGGCAGCGGGCGTCGGCGGCGGAGGAGCAGCAGCAGCGGCTTTGCTTACGATCGCTCCCACCACTTTGTCGCTGGCGCCGGCGCTCTTGAGCGCAATCAGCCCATCCGGAGTGGTGTCATAGCTTCCCGGCATCACATTGACGGTGGTGATAATCAGATCGTCCGACAGGCCGGCCTTGACCATCTTGATCACAGCGGCATTGTTGAGCTCCAGTTGGGCGTAGAGCATGGGGCTGATCGCCAAAAATACTATTGCGAGAATGTACTTGCGCACGGGTCATCTCCTTACGATTCAAAACCACCAACACTTTCATTAAAAGGCAATAAAATCATCCTCCGCCAGCCCTGCCTTTCGCAAGTAGTTTTTTGTATCGAAGAACAACCGTTGGCAACTTCCGGCCCGCAAGGATGTGAGCTGGGATGCGGACAGTATGCATTGCGTTTCTATACGCATTGCGTTACTATGAGCCATGATTGCCGGATTCCGGGATGCGGATACCGAAAGATTGTGGACGACGGGCTGGTGCAAGCGCCTGCCCTCCCAACTCAACCGGCAGGGTTTGAAGAAACTGTACATCTTGAACGCCGCGCCGCGGCTGGAAAACCTGTTCGTGCCTCCCGGCAACCGTCTGGAAAGCCTGCGCGGAGACAGGGAAGGCCAGCACAGTATCCGCATCAACGACCGGTACCGCATTTGTTTTGTCTGGCGCGACGGAAATGCGCACGACGTGGAAGTAGTGGATTATCACTGATTTTAGTGCCGAGGGGGTTCACGATGCCTGAAAATGCCGCTTTGATTCATCCGGGAGAGATTCTGCTGACGGAGTTCATGGAGCCGCTGGGGCTAACGGCGTACCGGCTGGCCAAGGATCTGGCTGTTCCTGCGCCTCGCGTGGGGGATATTGTGCGCGGGAAGCGAGCGATCTCCGCCGACACGGCGCTGCGGCTGGGGATCTATTTCAAACTTCCGGCGCAGTTCTGGCTGAATTTGCAGAACGAGTACGA
>PLPA01000178.1 GCA_003159355.1 Acidobacteriaceae bacterium
TCTGGAATTTTGCAAGAGGCTAAAAGGACAGGAGGACGACTGGTTTGGATCGAGTTTCATTCTTTCCCTGGCCGTGATTTTCGTTGTCTGTCTCTGCCTGCTGGGCGTGTGGGAGTGGCGGCAAAAGGAACCCCTGGTCGACGTCAGATTATTCGCGAACTTCAATTTTAGCGGCGTCAATATCATGATGTTCCTGGCTGGAACCGTCTCGTTTTCCGCCGCTGTTCTGATGCCGCAGTTTCTCCAGATGGTCGTTGGCTATTCGGCGCAGCAGGCGGGACTGGTTGTTTCCGTCGGCGCCGCAATCCTGTTTTTGACCATGCCCATTGTGGCAATGCTGACCGCCAAATTTCCGGTCAAGTATGTGATCGCCATGGGCTGGCTGTTCTCCGCCGCCGGATTGTTCTTCTCTGCGAAACTGCTCACTTTAGGAGTCAGCTTGGGGGTCGCCTGCGGCATCATGCTGCTGCAGTTTGCGCCGGTGGGCTTTATCTTCGTTCCGTCGGTTACCGCCTCTTATTTTGGAGTTCCGCGAGACAAGAGCGATGCGGTTTCGGGACTGACCAATTTCATGCGCAACATCGGCAGCAGCTTCGACGCTGCCGGGGTGCAAACGATTCTGGCCCGGCGTCAGCAATTTCATCTTGCCCGGCTGGCTGACCATTTGAGCCTCGGCGACCCTGGCATGATATTCAATTTTCAAGCCATGGCTATGCGTGCCCGCAGCGCCGGATTGGGAGCTATTGGAACCCAGGGCGCCGTCATAGCTCAAATCTATCGCGAGTTCATGATGCAGGCCTCCGCCATGTCGTTCATCGACGTCTACGTGGTCCTGGGAACAGGATCGGCCGCTATGTTCTTCCTTTCGTTCCTGCTCAAACACAACGATCCCAAGCACGTCGAACAGCATGCCATGCATTGATCGCGGCTACCGGGGGCTATCGAGGTTCAGTTCAATTCAATCAACTTGTGCATCCGGCTCTTCGAGCAACTGGACTACTTCCCTGTGCCGCCGGGGGAGATAAACCTGAACGATCTCCCAGACGATATCGTCTCGCACGGTTGCGTAACCGTGAACGATTTGGTTGCGAAAGCCGACGATATCGCCGACCAGCGTGATCTTGTCAGGTATGAAGGAAAATTGCGCAGCAATTGCGAAAGAGCCTCACCCACGATCCCGAATTTTCGCTCGACAGCTGCGCGCAACATATCATTGTTGAGATATACATCCAGATCCTTGCCGTCGGTGAAGGCGCGGATGCTGGCGGCGGCATTCGCTATATCCCAAAGATATGCTTTGGCTTCACGCTGCATAGAGGACTCGCTGCTGCTCAGCGACGCTCTGGAGAATGTAAGGATTGCGAATCGCGCCGTCCTCGACCAGGTCCACGGAGCGCGACAACAGGGAAGCAAGCGCTTCCCGTAAGGCAAAATAGTTCTGCATCCGGAGCGCAACCGGAACCGCATCGAACTCCACTAAGAAGTCCGCATCGCTGCGCAGCGGGTCGAAGTCTCCGCGCAGTATAGAACCGAAGACCGCCAAGCGGCGCACCTTATATCTCCGGCAGAGTCGGATGATCTCTTCGAGATTGCGTTCAATGGGAGTTTCCATGGCGCTTCTTGAAGCAGAATAGCACCGATTTACCTTCCACGCAGTCAGGCTTTCTCTTTCCCTGGAACAATCGCATGAACGGCATCCGCCTAAAAAGCCATGGCCGCCAGCTTTTCCCCCGCCTTTAGCCGCGCCTCTGGTATGCTGATTGTTCACCCCGTACGAGGAAGGGTTTATGCCGGAGCACAGAGCGAGGAAGCACCATCAGGACCGGGTGGCGGAGACGCTGCGCGAGGAGATCGGCGTGCTCATCGAGGGCGAGCTGGTCGATCCGCGCATCAATCTCTGCTACGTCACCGAGGTGGCGTTGAATCCCGGCGGCAAGTCGGCGCGGGTGTATGTCGCCGTCGACAGCGCCGTTCAGGACATTGCCAAGGCCGAAGAAGAGACTGTGGCCGGCCTAGAGGCGGCCAAGGGCTACATCCGTTATGAACTGAAGGAGAGGATGGGGGTGCGCCATGTGCCGGAACTCAGCTTCCTGGCCGACCGCTCGGGGCGCTTCCAGGCGCGCATAGAAGAGCTGATGGACCGGCAGCGCAAGCGGCAGAAGGCGCAAGCGCAGCTGGCGCCCGGTGGGCAGACGCACGCGGCAGAGCCAAAGGTACAGGTCGAGTAGCCACGCATGGATCATTCCAATCGCAATCTAGCTTTTCATCCAAAGAGCGCCGCGCCCGCCACGCCGGACGAGGCGCACGTCCCCATTCCGGGCTCCGCGGCCGATCCCGCGCCGGCGATCCGGATCGAAGAGATTCTCGATGTTTTGCGCCGTGGCGAGCGGTTTCTGGTCTGTTCTCACACCCGGCCGGACGGCGATGCGGTAGGCTCGATGCTGGCCATGGGAATGCTTCTGGAGCAGTTGGGCAAGCAAGCCGACCTGGTGACGGCGGAGCGGGTTCCGAAGATCCATCGCGCGCTTCCGGGCGCGGACGGCATTCGTACCGCCCAGCGCGTCGACGGCCCCTACGACGCTGTGATTCTGCTGGAGTGCGACGGGCTGGAACGCACCCGGCTGATCGGCCTGGAGCAGTTCTTCAAGGTCAACATCGATCACCATGCCACCGGCCGTGCCTACGCCGACCTGAACTGGATTGACCGCTCGGTGGCCAGCGTGGGCGAGATGGTCTACCGCTTGGCGAAGGCCGCCGGGGCCCAGGTGACGCCGGAGATGGCCACCTGCCTTTACACCACGGTGCTCACCGACACCGGGGGCTTCTGCTACGGGGGGACGCAAGCTTCCACCTTCGCTCTGGCGCGGGAACTGGTGGTGGCCGGGGCCGACCCGCTGCGCATCGCACAGCAGGTGTATTTTTCCACGCCCGCCTCCAAGCTGCTGCTACTGGGCGCGGCGCTGGGCAATCTGCGGCACGAGGGCCGGCTGGCATGGCTATGGGTGACCTGTCAGGACATGAAGCGCGCCTGCGCTGTCGAGGAGGACTGCGAGGGCATTGTGAACTTTGCCTTGTGCGTCTCCGGGGTGGAAGCCGCTGTCTTTCTCTACGAGCAGCCGGAGGGGCGCATTCAAGTGAGCTTGCGCAGCAAAGGGAATGTGAATGTGGCCGCGATTGCCGAGCGGCTGGGCGGAGGAGGCCACGTAAGCGCCTCCGGCTGTGTGCTGGAGGGGCCGCTGGAGCGCGCTCGCGAGGAGATTCTGGCCCAATTGCGTCCCAGCGTGGCCTTGCTTGAAGGAGAAGCGGACGGATAAGCTTATGGAGATTCCGCCCGAATCTGTTAGCCTTGACCCTGTTGAGGCGCAGCCCGAACCCCGCGTTGCAAAGATGCGCGGAAACCTAGCCGAAGCCGGTCAGCTCCCCCCATTGTCCTGACCGGAGCGGCGATTGCCTGTCTGCGTGAAGGCCCCGTTGGAGAAACGCTGGAAGTGGAAACTATTCAAGAACCATCCGCTCCGGGTTTGCCTCAAAGCTGG
>PLPA01000205.1 GCA_003159355.1 Acidobacteriaceae bacterium
TCAGCTTCGGCAGTTGGGAGGTGGGAACCACTTCGACGGTTTTGCAGGTCACGGCCAATAACAGCGGCTCACCGGCGCTTCCCTATACCAGCGCCATCACCGGAGCCTTTTCCATCGCCAGCAACGCCTGCGGCAGCTCGGTTCCGGCGGTCACCGCGTGCAATCTGACCGTGACGTTCTCGCCGGTTCAAACGGGAGCGGCCACCGGGGCGCTGACCTTTACCGACGCATTCGGAACGCAGACTGTGACGCTGAGCGGGACCGGGCTTGCCCCGCCCACCGATGCTCTTTCGCTCACCACGTTGACCTTCCCCGGCTCGATCGTCGGGCAGCTCTCGACCGCGCAAACCGTGACGCTGACCAACAGCGGCGGAGTCTCGCTGACCTCTATCGCCGTCTCGGTGAGCGGAGCATTCCTGCAAACGAATGCCTGCACCGCCATCCTGCCGGCAAACTCAAGCTGCGCAATCAGCGTGCAATTCGATCCCACGGTGGTGGGCAGCCAGGCCGGCACACTCACCGTCTCCGACGCGACGCGCACGCAGCCGCAGACAGTGGCATTGAGTGGGTTGGGCATCGCTCCGCCGGCCTTCGGCGTCAGCCCGTCGAGCCTGAGCTTTGCGGCGCAGCCGCTGAACCAGGCCAGCGCGCCGCAGACGCTCACCGTGAGAAACACGGGTGGCGCTCCGCTGGCCGACGTGGGCTTCCAGATTACCGGACTCTCCGCCGGCAGCTTCTCCACCGGCTCAACCACCTGCGGCACCACCCTGGCCAATGGCGGCAGTTGCACGGTGCAGGTCGTCTTCACGCCGATCGCGTCGGGCGGCAGCACGGCCTCGCTGGCGATCTCCTCATCGACCTCCGGCGTCACCGCGGCTACCGTGCCGCTCACCGGCACAAGCCAGAATCCGGCCGGACTTAACGTGAATCCGGCGCAGCTTCTTTTTCCCATCGTCTCTTCGGGCCAGTCCAGCCTCCCGCAGACAGTAATCCTCACCAACTCAGGCGGCTCCACGGCCAACTCGCTCACCCTCACGATCACGCCTCCCTTCAGCCTTGTTCAGGTTGCCCAGAACAACTGCGGAGCCAGTCTGGCCTCCGGAGCAAGCTGCTCGATCGGGGTCATCTTCTCGCCCTCCCTCAACGGGCTGTTCACGGGCACGCTGACCATCGCGTCCTCGCTGGCGGCCTCGGCCAGCGTGCCGCTCAGCGGGACCGGCGGAGTGCCAGGCTCGGTTCTGTTCCAACCCAGCGTGCTCAGCTTCCAGCAGACGGGGGTAGGCCTGCTCAGCGGCTCCAGCACTGTCACCATCACCAATCCCGATAGCGTGATCAGCCTCGGCAGCCTGACTCTCAAGGTCACGGCGGGCTTTCAGTTGGTCAGCAGCACCTGTCCGGCGACGCTCGCCCCAGGAGCCAGTTGCACGGCCGTCGTCGCCTTTGCGCCGGTCAGCGCCGGAGCGCAGAACGGCAGTCTGAATGTGGCCAGCAGCGCGCTGCCGGCTGGCTCGGTTCTGGCGCTCTCCGGCATGGGCTTCGACTTTACCCTTGCGTCCTCCGGCTCAGCCACCCAGACCATCTCCAGCGGCCAGATTGCCTACTACACTCTGCTGATTAATCCGCTCAACGGCTCGCAGGGCGTCTTCACCTTCCAGTGTGGCACGCTGCCCTCCTCCACCTCCTGCGCCTTCAACCCCACAAGCGAAACCGTTGTCGCCAACACGACAGGCAATGAAGCGGTGGAGATTGCCACCGGGATTACCCAGACCACGGGCCGCTCCTCGCGCCCGCTGGCGTGGCCCGTTCTTCCGCTGGCTTGCGGGCTGGTGCTGCTGCCCTTTGCGCTGGCTCGGCGGCGCAGGGCGCTGCTGCTGATTGCGTTGCTGGCCATTCTCACCGGCGGCGTCTCCAGTTGTTCGCATTCAAGCGGCGGCTCTTCCACGGTCACGACGACAACCGGCACCGGTATTACCACTCCGGCAACCTACTCGATTCCCGTCACCGCAACCTCGAACGGCGTCTCGCACCAGATCACCCTCACGCTCATCGTGGACTGAGCGGCGCGGTGGAAGAGCGCAAGCGAAAAAACGCTATACTCTACTTTCGGACCTTCGCCGGGAGCGCTCGCCATCGACCGTTCCGAAGGCCGCGATGGGAAAGAGCAGAAGATGACCGCCAGAGTGACCGTGGAAGAAGTGCAGCGCGTGGCCGAGTTGGCCCACCTTGAACTCACGCCGGAGGAGACTCCGCGCACGCTCAATGATTTGAACGCGATTCTTGACTACGTGGCCGAGCTGAACGAGCTGGACACCTCCGGCGTTGCGCCGCTGGCCCAGGTCAGCGAGTTGCTCGATAGGGCGGACGGCGGCATGCTGCGCGATGATCATGTGCAGCCCTCGCTGGATCGTGCCGAAGTCTTGTCGCAGGCGCCGGAGACCGACGGGGTCTTCTTCAAGGTTCCCAAGGTGATTGAGCGGTAGGCGCCGGGAGCGGGAATTCTTGATCCGGCCAGATTGGGGATTGTATCTTCCCACCCTAGCCGCAAGAACAAGAACGCGGCGAGAGTGGGGCACCCAGAATTTGGTGGGGCACCCAGAATTTATGGAGCAACCGGCAGAAGAAACAGGCTGCATATAGGCCGAGAACAGGCCAGGAAAAGAGGATGAATTCCTTGTCCAGCGCATCCAAACCAGTCGAGAACTATGTGGAACATCCGAAAACTCTGGCCGAGCTGCGCGCCGGCATCGTCGCGGGCACGACCAAGGCCGCCGATCTAGCCGCCAGCTACTATGAGCGCATTGCCCAGAAGAATCCGCGGCTGAACGTCTTCCTGAGCCTGACCAAAGAGCGCGCGCTGGCCCAGGCCGCCCGCGTGGACGATGCGGCCGCCAAGGGCGATACGCTTGGTCCGCTGGCCGGTATTCCGGTGGGCATCAAGGACGTGCTGGTGATGCGCGGCGCTCCGGCCACGGCGGGGTCGAAGATTTTGCAAGGCTATCGTCCGCCCTATGACGCCACTGCGGTGGCCAAATTGGAATCTGCGGGCGCGGTGCTACTGGGCAAGCTGAATTGCGACGAGTTCGCTATGGGCTCGTCGAACGAGAACTCGGCCTACGGGCCGGTGCGCAATCCTGTCGATACGGAGCGGGTTCCGGGCGGCTCCAGCGGCGGCTCGGCGGCGGCTGTGGCGGCCAACATGGCCGTGGCCACGCTCGGCTCCGACACCGGCGGCTCGATTCGCCAGCCGGCCAGCTTCTGCGGCGTGGTGGGCGTGCTGCCCACCTATGGCCGCGTCTCGCGCTACGGCCTGATCGCCTTTGCCTCCTCGCTGGACCGCGTCGGCCCCTTCGCCTCGAACGTCCGCGACGCGGCGACTCTGCTGACTGTCATCGCCGGCCACGATCCCCACGACGCCACCAGCTCCCCAGCTCCCGTGCCGGACTATGCTGCCGAGAGTGATAAAGGCGCGGAGCGCCTGCGCATCGGCGTCCCGGCCGAGTACTTCGCCGAGGGCCTCGACCCCGAAGTGCGCGCCTGCATCGAAACCGGCATCGCCGCGCTCCAGGCGTCCGGCTGCACCATCAAGCCGGTCGCGCTGCCGCATACGAAGTACGCCGTGCCGGTGTATTACTTGATCGCGACAGCCGAGGCCAGCGCCAACCTGGCCCGCTTTGATGGCGTGCGCTACGGGCCGCGCTCGAAGGATTCGGCAACTCTCTCGGATATGTACCGGCACTCCCGCGATGAGGGCTTCGGCGCCGAGGTCAAGCGGCGCATCCTGCTCGGGACTTATGCGCTCTCGGCGGGCTATTACGACGCTTATTACTTGAAGGCCCAGCAGGTGCGGCGCATCCTGGCCGAGGAGTATCTGCGCGCCTTCAACGAGGTGGACGCGATAGTAACTCCCACCGCGCCGACGGCGGCCTTCAAGTTAGGCGAGAAGACCGGCGACCCGCTGGCCATGTATCTCGCCGACATCTACACAGTGACTGCGAGTTTGGCGGGCATCTGCGGCGTGACGGTCCCCTGCGGCGCAACCAAGGCTGGGTTGCCGGTGGGGATGCAGGTGCTGGCGCGGCACTTGAATGAAAGTACGGCCTTCCGGGTCGCGAGAGCGGTGGAGAGAGGCTAGGGATCCGGGATCAGGTCGCCGGATGGGTTCGTGGTTTCCCACCCTTGCGACAAAGACAAAAACGTCGCAAGGATGGGGCACCCAGCATGAAGAAACGGTGGAAGGTGTATGTCAGAGTCCTCGCGTGTACCTGTTTCGCTCTTCTTTTTATCCATTCGTGGATGCTAGAGAGCAGCCGAGGGTTTTACCTGATGTCGCTCCTTTGGGGATTATGTTTCCTGATGAACCTTATGCTTCTTATCTTTCAGATTCGAGATAAGGAGTGATTTGGGCTGCGGGAAACCAGCCTTTTGTTTGGCCGGGTGACCATCTTTCGCGTTCTTTGCGAAGGGTGGGATACCACGAACCCTAACTGGAACCTTGTTCATAGGGAGCAGATTTCATGAACAGAAAATCGTGGTTGATAATCGTCGCAATAGTAACATTGCTCTCTGTCCCACCAGTTATTCACGCGGCTCCGCGCAAGGCGCACGTGGTGGTTCTGGGCGCGGCGCGCAAGGTGGCTTACTCGAAGGTCGGCGACCCGGCAGGAGCGGCTCCCAGCGAAACCGAACTCAAGGTGCGCGCCCTGCTGGTCGATGGCGTTGTGAAGGAGTGGACCACCGGCGAGGCCCACGATGTGACCGACCGCAGCTTCGTGGTGCGGCGTGCGATCAAGCTGAATGACTCCTTGCCTAGCGACAATGCTGAAGCTGTCGAGAAACCTGCGTCCGGCGACAAGCCCGCGAGCAGCAAGCCAACGACCGGCGTTAAACCGGCGTTCGCCCGGGCGGCAAGCCCCTGGGTTTGGCAGCGCGGGCCGTGGCTGCTGGTGGATCGCGTGACCGGCCACATCGCCGCGCTCAAGCTGCCCGACTACGACCCCGGTGTCAGCCAGGTCGTCTGGTTTCGCGACTATGGTGCTTACTGCGGCGTGACCGCCAGCGGCAAGAGCCTCTACGCCGTGGTGGCGCAGGTGGAGGCGCGCAAGGCTGTGCTGGCCAAAAAGCTCTCGGCCTTTGACGCGGAGAGCCATCCCAACCCGGTCTGCGCTCCAGCAGAGTGGCAGCGCGAGCCGCTGCGCGTCACCTTCCATCCGACAGGCAAGGATGCGACGAGCTTCGACGTCATTCCCGGTTCGGCGGTGCTGGTGGAGGATGCGGGCGACGAGCCGGAGAAGACGAAATAGGGAATAGGGAACAGGGAAGAACAAAAACTGCCCGCCGGGTTCGTGGTTTCCCACCCTTGCGACAAAAACAAAAACGTCGCAAGGATGGGGCACCCATGCCGTAGTTGTTTGCATTCCCGGCTCCGGAAATCCAGAGCTGGCCGCCCTCAAGCTGGGGCGCCCTCAGTTTGTTGGGCGCTTGTACTGATGATTGACAGTGGGAAACTGACTACTGGCGCTCGACCGCCGACGGCCAGACCGTATAAAATTCCACAGCGTCCAAACCATAAAGGCCTCGGCGAGACCGAAGAGACTGATTAAAAGCAAGTTGCGAACCGTGCTGTCCATGGGGAGCCCCCTATCCCGCTTTGCGGCGCGCGGCGCAGGATTTCAAGGCGCGTCAGCCGAAAAACATCTCTATTCCAGAAGAAACCAGCGGGCGTAAATCAGGCATAGGCGATCTGTAAGGGCTTTATAAGCAGCGGGGAAACAGTGATCAGTGAACAGTGATCAGTCAAGCGGCAAGCTGGCCTGCGGAGCCAAATCGGATGATTGCACGCATAAAACTGACTTCTGACCACAGAAAGCCGGGTACAGACGACTGAAAACTGACGGCTGACCACCGTTCACTGACCACTATCCACTGTCACCCGCCTTGACAGCCCCCCGCCCGCGCGTATCTTATCTATTGAGGCACTCCTTTTGGAATCCGGGCAGCGTGTGCGCAAAAAATGGCGCGGCCAGAGAAAACGGGCTTTCAGAGGAAGGCTGAGTCGAACAGGAAGCAGACGGCAGCAATCAGAGGCCCAGGTCAGCAGTACGGACCAGTCTGGATCGTTCCCGGAGACAAATTTTTTTGAGGGTGCGCGGCCGATGGCCGGGTGTGCCTGTGCCTTGAAGGGCGGCGGAGTTGCGCGGCTCAGGGGCGAGTAAAGGATGAGCGTGGCAACGAGTTTAGCTTTGTTGGTGTTCCTGCAGGCAGCCGGTGGCGGAAACAGCCTTCCCATGCTTCTTCCCCTGCTGTTGATTCCGGTCCTGTACTTCATGATGATCCGCCCGCAGCAGAAGCGGCAGAAGCAGTGGCAGCAGATGCTCGCCAGCATCAAGACCGGCGACCGGATCACCACCGCGGGCGGCATTCGCGGCATCATCCTCTCCATCAAGGACGACGTCATTGTGATTCGCGTGGCGCCGGACGGCATCAAGATGGAAGTAGCCAAGAACGCGATTGCCTCGGTAACCACGCAGGATGGGACTTCGGGATCGTAGCGGTAAAGCAGTTGTCAGTTCTCAGTTCTCAGTCTTCAGCCCTCAAGCGCTGACTGCGGAAAAACTGAGAACTGACAACTGAGAACTGAGAACTGTTTCGAGAAACGGGACGATGAAGAAGAATCTCAATAACAAAATTGCTCTGATCGTTGCGGTGCTGGTGGTCTGCGTCTGGGGTATCTTCGGCGCCTCATCGGGCTTCAGCGGCAAGGATCTGACGGAAGGCCTGACCAAGCGCATTCACCTTGGCCTGGACCTGAAGGGCGGCGCTCACCTGATCTTGCAGGTCAAGGTCGAGGAAGCGGTCAACGCCGAAACCAACAACACCGCGGCGCGCATCCAGCAGGATCTGAAGAAGGCCAGCCTGACTTATTCTCAGGTCTATGTGCCCGATGCGTCCAAGCCGCAGTTGATCCGCGTGGAAGGCACGGCGACGGACAGCTCCAGCGCCGTTCAGACGCTGCTGGACAGCAAATATTCCAACGAATACAACATGGACAGCGTCTCCGGCAATGCCTGGACGCTCACCATGAAGCCGATGGTGCAGGCGGCTCTGGAGAAGAAGACCGTCCAGCAGGCGATTGAGGCCCTCGGAGACCGCGTCAACGCGCTGGGTGTCAGCGAGCCGGTGATTCAGGAGTACGGGCTGGGCGCCAACCAGATTCTGGTCGAGCTGCCGGGCGTGGAAAATGAAAGCGATATTGAGAAGATCATCCAGGGCACCAACCGGCTGGAGATTCACGCCGTGGTCGGCGGTCCTTACAAGGACGAGCAGGAGGCGGCCGCCAGCCTGGGCGGCGCCATTCCGGCAGAGGATGAACTGAAGACCTTCACCGGCGTCATGGCCTCCGGCTCCGATCAGCAGAGCGTGTACGTCCTCAATCGCCAGTACATTGTGGGTGGTCAGGACTTCCGCTCCGCCGATCCGGGCATTGATGCGAACACCGGGCGCAAGGAGGTCAACTTCACGCTGACCAACGAGGCCGGCGACCGCTTCTACGACTACACCAGCAAGAATGTAAATCACTCGATGGCCATAGTGATGAACGACCAGATCAAGTCAGTGGCCAACATCGAGAGCGCGATCCGCGACTCAGGGCGGATCACGGGCAGCTTCTCGCAGGATGAGGTGATGGCGCTCTCCAAGCTGCTCAGCACCGGCGCGCTGCCGGCCTCGCTGTCGCAACTGGAAAAGCGCTTTGTGGGCGCCTCGCTGGGCGCGGATTCCATCAATAAGGGCGTCACCGCGGCCATTGTGGGCGTGGTGGTGGTCATGATCTTCATGCTGATCTACTACAAAGGCTCGGGCATCAACGCCGATCTGGCGCTGTTTCTGAACCTGCTGATTCTACTGGGCATCATGGGCCTGTCGAGCGCCTTGTCGGGCGGAGCCAATGCGCTCACCCTGACCCTGCCGGGCATCGCCGGCGTGATTCTCACCATCGGCATGGGCGTGGACTCGAATGTGCTGATCTTCGAGCGCATCCGTGAAGAGGTGCGCGCTGGCAAGGCGCCCGCGGCGGCCGTCGATCAGGGTTTTGCCCACGCCTGGGTCACCATCGTGGATACGCACGTCACCACCATCGTCTCGGCGGCCTTTCTGTTCGTCTTCGGCACCGGGCCGGTGAAGGGCTTCGCGGTCACGCTGACCATCGGCCTGCTGGCCAATCTGTTTACAGCGGTCTTCGTCTCTCGCGTCATCTTCGATGCCCATCTGAACAGGTTGAAGCCAGGGGAGCCGTTGTCGATTTAGGGACTAGGGAATAGGGAAAAACAAGAACGCTGGAGCCAGAAGGGTTTCAGCACCAGGAAGCGGAGAGAACCAGTGGAACTGTTTCGCGGCGTAAATATCGATTGGCTGAGGTTGAAGTGGTACTTCCTCGCCTTTTCCATGATCTTCAGTGTGGCCGGCCTTGTCTCGATGGGCATTCACTGGGCGCAAATCGGCAGCCCGTTGCCGCTTGGAGTGGACTTCAAGGGCGGCACGCAGGTGCATGTCAAGTTCCAGCAGACGCCGGATATCAACCGGATTCGCGAGGCCGTTGCGGCCGCCGGCATCAAGGACGCGACCATTCAGAGCATTCAGGCGGAGATCAATGAGTCCGGAGGCAACGAGGTGCTCATCGGCCTGCCGGAGCAGCACGATGAAAGCGCGCTCGATCAGGGCCGCCAGCAGATCGTCGATGCGCTGCAAGCGCATTACGACAATCCCTTCGCCGTGCTCAACGTGGATGTGGTCGGCCCCACGGTCGGCCATCAGCTTGAGACCAAAGCCCTGCTGGCCACGCTCTGGTCGATGCTGGGTATGCTGGTCTACCTCTGGTTCCGTTTCCAGTTGATCTACGGCGTGGCCGCTGTGGTGGCTTGCTTCCACGACACGCTGATCACCGTGGGCGCCTTCGCGCTGCTGAACAAGGAGATCAGTCTGACCGTCATTGCGGCCATTCTGACCCTGGTCGGCTACTCCATGAACGACACCATCGTCGTCTTTGACCGCATCCGCGAGAATCTACGCCTGAATCGGCGCGAAGCCCTGCCCGACGTGGTCAATCGCAGCATCAACCAGACGCTGAGCCGGACCGTTCTTACCTCGGGACTGACCTTCCTGACAGTGCTGTCTCTGTATATTTTTGGCGGCCAGGTGCTGAGGGGCTTTTCTTTTGCGCTCGTAGTAGGTATTCTTATAGGGACGTACTCTTCCATTGCCGTGGCGGCGCCAATGCTGGTGGCCTGGCAGGAGTGGCGGACGAAGCAGGGTAAGGCTGTGGCCCTTCCAGCCGCAAAACGCGCCCGAGTGTAGGGTTTCCCCCGGCACTTTCGCCGGTTTTTTGTGTGCATTTTTGGAGTGATGTGCGGTTCTGCTCAGCAGTGGAGCTTTACTGTGATAATGTTTTGATGCTGGGAACATTTTGGGTTTCTCCGGTGTCTAAATAAGTGGTAAGTAAACATCCGATTCGAGGCTGGCCATGTTTGAAGATTCCACGTTTGAATCAGGAGGCAGGATCAAGAGCGGGAGCGGGCGCTTTTCGCTTTTGACAGGCTCCATCGAGATTCTCGTCGTAGTGATTGTGGTCCTGATTCCGCTGCTCCATCCCGAGGCGCTGCCCATGGCGGCCATGCAGATGGCCCTAGTAGCTCCCCCGCCCCCTCCGCCACCTCCACCGCCACCTCCGCCGCCAGAGGCGGTGCATGTGGCTCCGGTGAAGTCGGAGATGATGAACAATCAGCTTACGGCGCCCACCCGCATTCCGCATGACATCAAGATAGTCACTGAGAGGGAAGCCCCGGTGGCTTCGTTCAGCGTGGCCGGATCAGACTTCGGCGGCACGAATGGCGCCATGGGCAGCCTCTTCGGCGATGCCGCCAAGACCCAGGTGAAGGCCGCTCCGCCCAAGGTGGTCAAAATATCGAGCGGTGTCATGGCGGGTATGGTTCTGCTGAAGACTCAGCCGACCTATCCGCCGATCGCCAGGGCGGCTCGCGTTCAGGGTACCGTGGTCCTGCAGGCGAATATCTCCAAGACTGGCGCCATCGAAAACCTGCACGTCGTCAGCGGTCCGGCCATGTTGCAACAGGCCGCTCTGGACGCCGTCAGGTCCTGGCGCTACAAACCCTANNCTGGGGGAAGGGCTTCGCTTTTGACCTGAATGCGAATCCGCAAAGAGCCGCATTCGCAGCAACCGCAAGGCAGTCGCAGTCCACAAGAAAACTCCTTAGGAGGAACGATTCAGTGATTCTCGCTCAGCTTACGCACTTCGCTTCGCATTCGGCCAATCTGGCTTTTCTCTTTGATGAAGAGACAGTCAGCTTCAACCTCATGGGTCTTTTGCATAACATGGGATGGGCGGCGCGCTGTATCGCCTTCGTCCTTTTCATCGAGTCGATCTGGTCGTTGGCCGTGATGATCGACCGTTACCTGTACTTCTCCGCCGCCCGCAAGCAGTCGCGCGAATTTGCGCCCAAGGTTGCCGGCGCGCTGAAGGACAGCAAGCTCGAAGAAGCGATCAAGATCGCCGATCGCAACAAGAAGTCCCACCTGGCCGAGGTTGTGACGGCTGGCCTGCAGGAGTTCCGCGCCTCGGGCGGCGCGCCGACTGAGGAGTCCATCGCCAGCTCCGGCCGCGCGCTGGAGAGGGCCGAGGCCATCGTCCACGCCAAGCTGAAGAGAGGCCTTGCGGTTCTGGCCACCATCGGCGCGACGGCTCCGTTCGTCGGGCTGCTCGGCACCGTCATCGGCATTCTGAACGCCTTTCAGCAGATCGCTACCCAGAAGACCTCGGGCATCGGCGCGGTTGCCGGCGGCATCTCAGAGGCTCTGGTGACCACCGCGGCTGGCCTGTTCGTAGCCATCCCGGCCGTTATGGCCTTTAACTACTTCACCGGAAAAGTTGAATCCTTCGACGTCGAGATGGACAACTCCTCCAGCGAACTGATCGACTACTTCATCAAGCAGAGCCACAAGCGCTAAGCGAAGCGGCTCGCGGCGTGAGCGAGAGGCTGCGGGGGCGGGAGAACTCAACTTCTCTCCCGCCCGCCGGTTTCTGCCTCGCGCCATCCAGATGGTTCTCGTGCAATACCGGAAGCCGTCCGGAGTAAAAATTTTCAGGCAATGGAGCACACGCAATGTCAATCGCAGTTCGCGACGAAAGCAAAAAGGTCAGTTCCAATATCAATGTCACCCCCATGGTGGACGTGATGCTGGTGCTGCTGATCATCTTCATGGTCATCACCCCCATGCTCCAGAACAAGGTAGCTGTCGATATGGCCAAGGTGGATAACGCCACCAATATGCCCGACGCCGACAAGGAAGACGCCATAGTCGTGGCCGTCACCCGCGACGGAGGGGTTTTCCTGGGACAAAACAAGACCTCCCTAGATCAACTGGGCGTGCAGGTAAGCGAGAAGCTGGCCGACAAGCCCGGCAAAACGATCTACATTCGCGCCGATGCGCGTGCCCAGTACCTGGCAGTGGAAGATGCCATCGACGCCGTGCGCACCTCCGGCGTGGACAATGTGGGTTTGCTGACCCAGAAAAAAGAAGCCGGCACTGGCGGCGGCGAGTAGTTTTTCCGCTGTTCATTTCATTTTGTTGAACTAACGAGGAGTTTTAAGCCATGTCAATGACAGTTGGAAGCGGGGGAGGCTACTCGTCTGACATCAATATGACCCCGATGATCGACATTCTTTTGGTGTTGTTGATCATCTTTATGGTCATCGTGCCAGTCACGCCCAAGGGTCTGGATGCGCTGGTGCCCCAGCCGCCCAAGGATAAACAGCAGCAGAATCCGACCGATCGCACCATCGTGGTGCAGGTTCTGCATGAGGCGGGCAAGGCCCCGTCGTACAAGATCAACGATACGGTCGTCTTCAATGGCGTAGGCGGCTTGGCGGCTCAGAAAGAGCTGCTCGCCCGCCTTACTGAGATCTACGCCAATCGCGCCGAGCGCGTGATGTTCGTCAAGGGCGACGACAATGTCGATTTTCGCAATGTCGCCGAGGTGATTGATATTGCTCGCGCCGCGAACGTGGATCACGTCGGGTTGATGACGCCCAAGATCATGGCTGGCCAGTAGCGGGCCGTGTTGTGGCCGCTTCCCTGAAGAGGGAGGTTGCAAACGATTGGCGTCGGCTAAGGAACGTGCAAAGTTCAGGCTGGCCAACGGAGCGTTAGGGGTGGTATGGGATCCCCGGCATACTCCAGGGTTGCCAGCCCCGTCTTGAGGCGGTTTTTCCGGACGGAAAACAGGAGTAGAATTTTTCCATCCTGGTTGCGGTATCTCCCGCCCGCGGCCAGCAGTAGCAGAGATTCCAGGCGCGCGGCCAATAGGCTCTTGCCTGAAGGAGAAGGATACGAATATGAATGGACCCGCACGTATTACGGCGCTCGCGATTGCCTTGGCCGGCATGGTGTTTTCCATGAGCGGGTGCGACAAGCTTGCAGCCCGCGACCAGTTGAACAAGGGCGTGGAAGCGTACAAGGGCACCCACTACGAAGAGGCGATCAATCACTTTCAGCAGGCGATGAAGCTTGATCCCAACCTGCCCATGGCGAAAAGCTATCTGGCCACCGCATTGGCCCAAAACGTGGTAGCCGGGCTGGATACGCCGGAGAACCTGCAGTCCGCGCAGCAGGCCATCGACATCTTCCAGGAGGTTCTGGACAAGAACCCGCATGATGTCAATAGCATGAAGCAGATCGCGGGCATTGAATTCAGCATCAAAAAGCTGAATGAGGCCAAGACTTGGCAGAAGAAGGTGCTGGCCGAGGATCCCAAGGATCCCGAGGCGGCCTATACGATTGGCGTGATTGACTGGATGCAAGCGCACCAGAACACGCTGGCTGCGTTGGCCCCCGAGGGCATCAACGACGACGGCGAGGGCAATGCCAAGGCTTCCAAGAAGGTCATGGACCCGCTCATTGCGCAGAATGCTCCGCTGGTCGAGGAAGGCCTGCAATACCTCACCCAGGCGAATGACAACCGGGCCAATTATGACGAAGCCATGGCCTACCTGAACCTGATGTACCGGCGCAAGGCCGATCTGGACTTCGGCAACGAGGCAGCCCGCAAGGATGACCTCGCCAAGGCCGACGAATGGCGCACCAAGGCGATGGAAACGCGCAAAATCGTCGAAGCCAAGAAGAACGCCGGTCCCGGCGGCATCACCATGGGCGACAACGGCGAGTTAAAGTAAACCGCGGACTTTTCACGCACACGAACGGCCTCCGCCCTGCGCGGAGGCCGCTTTGCTTGTATGAGATTCAGCTTGATCGATCGAGGTGCTTTATGTTCAGTTCACAGAATGCCGGACGCGCTTTCAAGGTTACCGTTGCCGGCCTTGCGATTCTCGCGGCCGCTTGCATTCCAGCCGCCGGGCAAAGGGGCGGCGGCGCAGGTGTGCGCCAGCCTTCACCCCAGCAAATCGAACTCCGCGACGAATTGAAGCAGGGCCTGGACGCGTACAAGATCGGCCACAAGGATGAGGCGATCCTTCATTTCCGCAAGGCGGAGGAGCTGGACCCCGGCAACCTTACGGCCAAGGTCTACCTGGGTACCGCGCTGGCGCAGAAAGTTGCGCCTGGAGTGGATACGCCGGAGAACCTGAAGATCGCGCAGCAGGCCATCGACCTCTTCCATGAGGTTTTGGAAAAGGCCCCATACGATGTGAAGAGCATGAAGCAGATCGCGGGCATTGAATTCAGCATCAAGAAGCTCGACGATGCCAAGGCCTGGCAGAAGAAAGTGCTGGCCGTGGATCCAAAGGACGCCGAGGCGGCCTATGTGGTCGGCGTGATCGACGGGATGGAGGCGCATCAGAACGCTCTCGCTGTGCTTCAACGGGCCGGCATCAAAGATGACGGCGAGGGCAACGCCAAGGCGCCCGCCAAGGCGATGGAGGCCATCAAGGCGCAGAATGGCGCGCTGGTCGAGGAAGCCTTGCAGTCTCTCAGCCAGGCGGTGGAGAACCGGCTCAATTACGCCGATGCGATGGCCAACCTGGGCCTGGTCTACCGGCGCAAGGCCGATCTGGACTGGGGGGACGAGGCGGCCCGCAAGGACGACGTGGCCAAGGCGATGGAGTGGCGGGCCAAGGCGATCAACGCGCGCAAGGCCATCCTGGAGAAGCAGAGCGCGGAGCCTGATTCGGCGAAGCCATAGCAATGGGCGCGCAATGGTATACAAACGAAAGAGGCTGCCAATGGCAGCCTCTTTCGTTTGCGGCATCTTGAAGCGGGTTCGGCAATCATCAGGCGGCGCGCTTTATTGCGCACCCTGCTTGAAAATCTGTTCGGCAAAGTAGTTGCGAATCTTGGCTTCGTCGTGGAGCATCTCGAAATAGGCGGTTTGGAGCAGTTGCGCGTGGCTNNTAGACGGGAAGAACCTCTGTGATTTGTCCCGGCTTGAGCTTGCTGATGGCGTTGTAGACTTCCGGTTCGGTACGCAGTTGCGACTCTAATACGAAGCCCATATCGCCGCCATTCGAGGCGGTGTTTGGATCCTCGGAGAAGTTCATGGCCACGGCGCCGAAGTCCTCGCCGTTCTCCAGCTTGCTATGGAGCGTCTCGATCTTCCTCTTCGCATCGGTGTCGCCGGAGGCCTTGTTGTTTTGCAGGTTGCCGGTCTGCTGCGCGGGTCCGCTGGTGACCATGATCCGCGCCACGCCATACCGGGGCTCGATCAGATTGAACTCCGGCTTATGGGCGGCAAAGTAAGCGCCAATCTCGGTATCGGTGATGTTGATCTTGGACTCGATCTCCTTGTTGAGCAGCTTGGTCTTGGTCAACTGGCGTCGCAGTTCGCGCTTGTAATCGTCCAGGGTGATGTTGTGCGCCTGGAGCTGCTTGTCGAACTCTTCCTGCGTGAAGGGAGCCTTCATCTCAGTCAGCTTGACGTTCACATCCTCATCGCTGGCGGCAAGGTTGAGCTTGGCCGCGCGCTGCCAGAGGATCTCGTCATCGATCATCTGTTTCAGGATATTGAGGCGGACAATGTCGGACTGCTCGGCGGAGGGCTTCTGGGCATTGTCGGCAAGATAGGCCTTGTAATACTTTTCCATCTCCGAGCGCTGAATATCCTTGCCGTTCACGGTCGCCACCACGTCCGCGGCGGGCGCGCGATGACATGCGCTGACCGCAGTCAACAGTGCTCCCCCGCAAAGAACGAGTACAACTAAACGGAACGGCGTGCGGCAAAAAGCTTTGCTTTGCAACTTGGTATCTCCTGGGGGGCGCAAAAGCCCCCGGCAATCAAGCATAAATCCCCAAGCCGGTCTGGGGATACGATTTTTCACAGCCCGACCGCCATTTGCCGTCTCCGACCTGCATTGAGTGGCAAGAGCGAGGCTTTGAGAAGCAGCCGGCTACTTGGCCGCCGCCGCGGGCGGAGCTTGCGGAGGCCCGACCGTTGCCGGCGCTGCCGGTGTGGCCGCGGCTGGCGGCTCCACTCCAGCGGCGCGCAGGTCGCGGTCAATCACCATCCACAGCTGCGCCTGGGGAATCACGCCGTTGATGCGCTCGCCATCGACAAAGAGGGCGGGCACTCCATCAATGCGGAGTGCCTCGGCCTCCTTCATCGAGGCGCGCACCTGGCTCTCATCCTGCCGCGCCAGGCAGGCATCCAGCCGCGCAGCGTCGAGTTTGCCCAGTGTAGCCTGCTGGCGGGCGATGCGGCTCAGAGCATCGTAACTTTTGGCCAGATTGCGGTCTTCGCCGCTGACCTCCTGTCCGTGGGAGTGGATGTAATCGACGTAGGCCCAGTAGACATCGGTGCTTTGCGCGGCCAGGCAGTTGGCGTCCACGGCGGCGCGCATCGCCCAGGGGTGCATCTCCGGGGGCAGCGGGTTGTCCTTGTAGATGAAACGCACCTTGTCTTTGTAGTGCTCCAGGGTCGCGGGAAAGAGTGTCCGGTGCATTTGGGCGCAGTAGGGGCACTCAAGATCGTCGAAGCTGATGACGGTGACCTTGGCTGCGGGATTGCCGCGGATGGGCCGGTCGGCCACATTGATCGAGAAGAGCGGATCGTTCAGCAGGTCAAACTTCTCCAGGCGGGCCAGTGTCTTGCTGTCGGTCGAGATCAGAAAATCGATCACCGTTGGATTGGCGCCGCGCGAGAGCGTGACGGGCAGCGTGTCAAAGCCGGGAATCTGGCTTGGCTTGCGCGCGCCGAGGGTTACGGTGTACTCCGAGGGAACATTGAACTGGGCGCGGACCATGACCTCAATGCGGCGATTCAGCGTCTGGTCCGGCGGCTGCGTGGCAGGCTGAGCTTTGCAGCCAACGGCCATGCCCAGCGCAAGCAGGCCAGTCAAAAAGTGTATACGGGTCAAAGGCAACTCCTCTCTGGAAAGGATACTCCAGCCACCTGCAATGGGGGGACTTGCCCCTTCGACTTCGCTCAGGGCAGGCTGTTCAGGCGGAAGGCGCTTGCGCGCCATGGGATTCGAGGTATAATCCTTTGAACCAGAGGAGCAGCTTCTAGTAAGCCGGCGGCAGGCTGGGGTCGCGGAAGGCCGAGTTGGAGCGGCGTATGTCGCCCACCGAGCCAAAGTTGGCCAGCGTAAAGCTGTAGAGCCATTGGGTCTCGTTGCGCACCGAACCCAGCTCGAAGCGCCGGTAACCGAAGCTGAGGCCGCAGCAGTTCCAGTTATAAATAGCCTGCGCCCCGGCGTATTGCAGCGCGTTGTGGTCATAGTCATAGCCGCCATTGGCAGCCAGGTTGAAGCCCTTGCCGCTGGTCTTCCCGATCGAGAGAAAAGGCTCCACCTGCTGGCTCTTGATGGTAGTGGCCGCGCTGCCGTTCTCATCCACGGCATTGAGCATCTCATGGCCTACGCCGATCGTTGTGCGTCCCCAACTGTAGCCGGCATAAAGGTTATCCGCGCCGAACTGGCCGGCCTTGGGGTCGTAGTCCAGATCCCACTGGATGCGCAGGTTGTTGATGGCCTCGAAGCGCAGCCGCGAGATGATCGGCGCCAGATTGCGCGGCGAGGTGAGATACGCGATCCCGCTCTGGTCCAGCGTGGCGTCGAAGACGTTGCGCCGGTTGTAGATCAGCGCCCTGCCGAAGTTACGGTCGATAAAATACTTCTGCGC
>PLPA01000308.1 GCA_003159355.1 Acidobacteriaceae bacterium
AATGTGGCGATTTCGCCCTCCGGGCGGCGCGTGGCCGTGCTTTCGAGCGGCGGCATTCAAGTCTTTGAACTGCCTCAACCGCCGACGCTCCCTGCCCCGGCGATCCTCGCCCCCGCCGCTCGCCCGCCGGATCGTTGAGCGGGAATAAGTCTCAGTGCGGCAGCAAACCGTGTAAACTGAACTGCGGGAGAGTATTCTTGTCCACCGATCTTGTACGCTACGCGGCTGCCGCGGTTTCCGATGTCGGCAGCAAACGCGCCTCCAATGAAGATGCATTCGGGCTTTCCGCCGAGTACGGAGTCTATGTTGTCTGTGACGGCATGGGCGGCGCCGCGGCTGGCGAGATTGCCAGCTCGATGGCTGTTGACGAAGTGCTGCGCCGGCTCAGTGCCCGCGCCGTGCCGGGGGCCGAGGCCGCACCGCTCGAAGATGTGATCGACGAGGCCATCCGCGCCGCCAACGAGTCCATCCATTCGCGCGCCCAGAATGACCTCCAGCTGAGCGGCATGGGAACCACGCTGGTGGGCCTGGTGACCGAAGGACGCCGCGTGCTGGTCTTCAACGTCGGCGACAGCCGCTGTTACCTGATGCGCACTCTGAGCCCTGAGCCGAGCAGCCCGGAGCCGAGCAGCCTGGAGCTGAGCGGACAAGACCAGAGCACCCCCGGTCCTTGCAAACTGCAACAGATCAGCCTTGATCACTCACTGGTGGAGGAGCAGGTGCGGATGGGCCGCATGACCCACGAGGAGGCGCTGCGCTCCAACTATCGCAACGTGATCACCCGTGCGCTGGGCACCCAAGCGGAGGTCGAGCCGGATATCTTCGAGCTGGAAGCCGCGCCCGGCGACATTTTCCTGCTCTGCTCCGACGGGCTGACGGGCGAACTCAGCGACGAGCAGATTGAATCCATGCTGGCTGTCGACCTGCCACTCGAAGAACACTGCGTCCGGCTGGTGGACGCCGCCAACCAGGCCGGCGGCCACGATAACATCACCTGCCTGCTGGTCCGCGCCGAGGGGTAGCGGCGGGCGCTGGCGGATTCCACTCTGGCAACGGAAGGAAAGCGCAAGGCAGGTGTGTCCGGGCCACGCTCTCGGAAAAACTCTCTCCTCGCCGGATATTTTCGAGATTATTTTTGCGATCTTTGCAGGATGGTTGACGTGAATTTCAATAATGAACAATGAGGAAGAGCAGGAGGCCGCTTCCGAATCTCGTTACACCGGAAGCAGATTATGCTTGCATTCTGGTTATATTGTATCTACAATTAAATCGTGTTCGTCTGGGATGAGACAAAACGGCTGTCCAATCTAGAGAAGCATGGGCTCGACTTCAAAGACGCTCATCTCGTCTACGACAACCCGGACAAGTGCACCTACGACAGCAGCCGCCAGGGCGAGCGCCGCTGGATGGACATTGCCGTAGCCGTGATTCACGGCAGGCTGCTGGCGCTGATCTACACCGAGCGCGGAGAGCAGGTCCGCGTGATTTCGTTTCGGCCCGCATCGCGAGAGGAGCGTGAACAGTATGAACAGGACGCCAAGTGAAACCGACTGGGAGCGAGTACTGGCAACCAAGGAAGGCGATCCCATCCCCTACGATTCCGGGGATGGCCCTTATGACCCGAACGATACGCAGGCGGCGCGCGCCTGGCTTGCGCAGGCCGATCTGGTTCGCCATGGAAAGCTGGTTCGCAGAGGCAAACGCGGGCCGCAAGTGGCTCCGACCAAGACGCTGGTCTCCTTGCGCTTGTCGCCCGAAGTGATCGACCACTTCAAAGCGACGGGCCGAGGCTGGCAGACGCTCATCGACAGCACATTGCTGGCGTCGATCAGGAAGAGAGCCTAGCAGCCGAGGATCCGGGTGCCCGTGGGCTCACCTTTGAGAGCTTGGATTCTGCCAGCATGAATACCAGAGATTGACAAAGCCTGTTATTCGGTACAGCATCTTTACAGGAGCTTTCCCTATGAATGTATCGCTGACCCCTGAATTGGACAACTTTGTCGCCGGGAAGGTCGAATCCGGGCGCTACAACTCGGCCAGCGAGGTTGTGCGCGAGGCACTGCGGCTGCTGGAAGAGCACGACCGTGCGCGCAGCGCGCAGCTTGCCGCATTCAACCAGGAACTTGGGGCCAGGCTGGCCTCTTTGGATCGCGGCGAGTATGTAGACCCGAATGAAGCGCGCAAGCGCTTGGAGCAAAAATCTCGTGAGCGGAGAAAGCTGCGCGCATGAAGGAGTACGTTCTCAGCACTGGCGCGGAACTGGACCTGGACGAGATTTGGGAGTACATCGCCCAGGACAACATCCGAGCCGCGGATCGCTGGGTGGGAAAGCTCTTTGATGCCTTTGATGCATTGGCGCGGAATCCTGGAATGGGACATAAGCGCGAAGACCTTACCGCGTACCCGATTCTCTTCTGGCCGGTGGGCGCTTACCTGATTCTCTATCGCGCTCAACAAGAATTCATCGAGATCGTGGCTGTGACGCAGGGCGCTCGGGATATTCCGACTTTTCTGCGTCAGCGCATCCAATAAAATGCGGAAATTCGAGTCTGCATCCATCAAAATTCAATCATGCCGCTTGACCTTCTGAAAGAGCAGCATGAGCGGAATGCAGGAGAAGGCGAGAATGGCGATCAGGCGGAAGTTATCGGCGTAGGCCATCAGGGCCGACTGCTGCTGCACGCTGCGGTAAATCATGCCGAGAGCCTTATGTTGCGCGGTGAACCTATCCGCGCCCTGGGAAAAGAGCCGGGCCTGCAAGCCGCGCGCCATCATGCTGGCCAGGGGAGAGCCCAGGCCCGCGTCTCCCGCCAAAACAGTCTGATGGGTCTGCGCACCGCGCACCAGCATGGTCATCACCGTGGCGATGCCGACGGAGCCGCCGATGTTGCGCATCAGGTTATAGATGCCGGTGGCATTGCCCATCTCCTGTTTGCGCAGGCGGCTCAGCGTGATGGTGGTCAGCGGGACGAAGATGAAGCCCATCGCGAAGCCGTTGATCACGTTGGGTACGACGACCGAGGACATTCCGATTTCCAGGCTGATGTTGCCCAGCATCCAGGTGGATGCGCCAAGCAGGATAAAGCCGAAGGCCATCAGCAGGCGGGCGTCGATCTTGCGCACCAGCAGGCCCACCGTCACCATCGAAGCCATGGCGCCGAGGCCGCGTGGGCTGACCGAGAGGCCGCTTTGCAGTGCCGAATAGCCCATCAGCGTTTGCAGAAACAAGGGCAGCATCGCCGTGGCGGCATAGAGAACGAAGCCGTAGGTGCCGGTAATCAGAGTTCCCACGGCAAAGTTGCGGTCGCGGAAGATGCGCAACTGCACGATCGGTTCGTGGTCGGTCAACTCGCGGAGGATGAATGCGACCAGCGCCAGCGTGGAGACGGCGGCCGTCCAGCAAATCCACGGAGCGGCGAACCAGTCAGCCTCCTGGCCTTTGTCTAGCACCAACTGCAACGTTCCCAGCCAGAGAGCCATCAGGCCAAAGCCGAGATAATCGATCGCTCCCTTGAATTTGTGGCGCAGGTAGGGCGGGTCTTCGACGTAGAGGTTGACCATGATGAGGGCCAG
>PLPA01000101.1:0-17492 GCA_003159355.1 Acidobacteriaceae bacterium
TTGCCTGCACCACGTTCCCTGGGTCCACCAGGCGAAGGCCTGTCTGGCCGGCAATCGGCGCGGTGATGTGGCAGTAGCTGAGTTGGACCTGATCGTAATTCACGGTGCCTTGATCGTTTTTCACCGTGCCCTGGTCCTGCAATACAAGCTTCTCCTGGTCGTCCAGCACCTGCTTGGAGATGCCGTTGCCGGCCCATGCGGTGCGATAACGGTCCAGGTCCATCTGCGCTTGCGCCAGAACGTTGTTGTCGCGCTCCAGCGCGCCCTGGGCCTGAAGCAACTGCGCCTGATAGGGCCGCGGATCGATGTCGATCAACGCATCCCCTTTTTGAACGAACTGCCCCTCGCTGTAATGCACAGCGGTCAAAACTCCACTGGCTTGCGCCAAAATGGAGGCTGTATAGACCGGAGTGACCGTGCCGATCGCATCGAGGTAGATGCCAATGCTGCCCTTCGCGGCCGTGGAGACAGTGGCCGTGACGGATGGTTTCACGGCTGCCAGTGCTTTCTTGGCAGCCGCTGCCTTGGCTTCGTTCTTGTGGATGACCATGAAGACGATCACCGCCAGAAGCAGCAGGAGCAGCAAGCTCGTCCACAGGATCCAACGCTTCCGATACCACGGAACCGGCGGGGGCAGCTGATGAGCCGCGCCAATGTGCTGACCACCCCATTCGTCTTCGATTTCAGACATGCAGGACTCCGCGCCTACGCACCGTTGGCAATGTGCTCTTCGCAGAATCGCTGAATTCCGGGACGATTGTATGCTCTGTTTTGCTCACTTTCAGAGCGCATACAGTTAGGAAGTTCTGAGAATGCTGTGGGCGTTTCAGTGGGGTGGGGTGACGAACCAGCTTCGCTGCCATTGAGAGGCCGTGTTTTCCGTGGGACTACGGAGGTATGTACACGGTGGAACTGTATGCGAGAGTGCGGCAGGCGGTTCTTGTCGAGGGCAGGGGCCGACGAGCGGTGGCCCGGGAGTTTGGGCTGGCGCGGAAGACGGTTGGGAAGATGCCGGAGTATGTTCTCCCACCCGGTTATCAGCGGAAAAAGCCGGTGCGAAGACCGAAGCTGGGGCCATGGCAGGGCGTCATCGATGAGATATTGGTCGACGACAAGCAGAGGCCATCCAAGCAGCGGCACACGGCCAAGCGGATCTACGAGCGGCTGAGAGCCGAGTACGAGTACACGGGCGGCTACACGATCGTGAAGGACTGCATGCGACAGTCCCGGATTGGCGGCCAGGAGATGTCAGAGCGATCTGAAGGCTCCGCGCAGAGCCAATTCAGCTCCGATCATGCCAGCAGTGTCGAGATGAGGAGGAAAAAGAGCGTTTGAGAAATGACGTTTCAGCTTCGATCAAGCTGGACATCCGTCTTGCTTTCCCGCCTCGCGCAGATCTCCCTACCTTCCCAGGATCGAAGGATTGGCCGGTCCAGTCTTCGCGTCGCTTCGGAGGATTACCTCCGTATTTGAACCCGTTTGACAGGGCCTTCCACCTTCACGAAAAGAAGCGCCATTTTCAGATCCTCACAGAGTTTTCTGGTATCCGTTTCGAATGTCGGACAGTCGGCAATCACTTCCACAATCTCGCCTGGCTTCATCTCACGGCTAACGCTCATCAGCTGCAGTGTGGGCCGCGGGCATTTCATTCCACGGCAATCTAATGTTCTCGGTTCCATGGTTCGAGCCTCCTACCTTCAATGTCCACATTGATGTGTGGCGAGGAGACTATCGGCCAGATTGGTGTCAACGTTCAATATCCGTTCGTTTTATCCGGGATGCCGGGCAAGATCTTTCAATGAGCAAATGGGCAAGCGAAGCCATCGTGGCTATCGCGAATATCGCGGCTGAATCACGAACGGATCTCAAATAAGCCTGCGAGCGGGTTGAAATGCCGCCGGGGTAATGCCGATAAGCAGTTAGATTTACTGAAACTACACAGCAGAAACTGTTTTGGTTTGAGGAGCGGAGGTTGCTTCAATGGCGCAAAAGCCTAAGCTGGCGATGTACTGGGCTTCTTCCTGCGGTGGTTGTGAGATTGCCCTGGTCAATCTGAACGAAAAGCTCCTGGATGTTGACGCCCATTTCGATTTCATGTTCTGTCCTTGTCTACTCGATACGAAAATCAGCGATATTGAGGCTCTGCCGGATGGCAGCTTGGCTATCACGCTATTCAATGGGGCCATACGAACCTCGGAAAACGAAGAGATGGCTCACCTGCTCCGCCGAAAGTCGAAGCTGTTGATTGCCTTTGGCTCCTGCTCGTCGAAAGGCGGCATTCCAGCCTTGAGCAATCTGTCCAGCAAATCGGATCACTTCGGGACGATCTATCTCGACAATGTCTCTCTCGACAATCCGCAAGGCATATTGCCCCAGACACGCACCACGGCGCCCGAGGGCGAACTGGAACTGCCGGAGTTCTACGAGAGAGTGCGGCATCTGGCCGAGATCGTGGAAGTGGACTACTTTATTCCTGGATGTCCACCGGAACCGCACCAGATCTGGAACGTGGTTGAGGCTTTGGTCCAGGGCGCGCAGTTGCCGCCGAAGGGCAGCACGCTGGGCGGCGGCAAGTCAACGGTTTGCAATGAGTGCGCCCACCGCAAGGAAAACAAGACCATCAAGAAGTTTTACCGTACTTACGAGATCGTTCCGGACCGCGAGCGTTGTCTGCTGGAGCAGGGAATCGTGTGCATGGGAATTGCCACACGCGACGGATGCGGTGCACTTTGCCCGCAGGTCAATATGCCTTGCACTGGCTGCTATGGGCCTCCTGAAGGAGTCCTCGATCAAGGAGCGAAGATGTTATCGGCGCTAGGGTCGGTACTCGACATAGGCAGCTCCAAAGATCTGTCCGATCAACAGATCTCCGGAAGAATCGATGCGGCCATAGAGGGTCTGCCGGATTTCGCCGGGACTTGCTACAAGTACAGCCTTGCAGCATCTCTGCTTGGGGGAAAATCACGATGAAGCAAATCACGATCAACCCGATTACGCGCCTGGAGGGACACGGAAGGATCGAGATATTCCTCGACGCGCACGGCGATGTCGCCAACGCGGTTTTGCAGGTGCCTGAGTTGCGCGGCTTCGAGCAATTCTGCGTCGGGCGAAAAGCCGAAGACATGCCGGTCATCATGAGCCGGATCTGCGGCGTCTGTCCGGAAGCGCACCATCTGGCGGCCACCAAGGCACTCGACCGGCTTTTCGCAGTCGAGCCGCCCCCGGCCGCCAAGAAGATCCGCGAGTTGCTCTATATGGCGTTTTACGTCACCGATCACACGACCCACTTCTACGCTCTGGGCGGGCCGGACTTCATTGTTGGTCCGGATGCTCCTCCTTCGGAGCGAAATATTCTGGGAGTGATCAGGAAAGTGGGTCTCGACGTCGGCAAGCAGGTTATTGCTTGCAGAGCGCGCAATCATCATGTCATCCAAATGCTGGGCGGAAGAGGAGTTCATCTGGCCGCAGGCCTGCCCGGCGGCTGGAGCAAGTTTATCTCCGAAGAAGAGCGCAAAGAGATTGAGAAGATCGCAATCGAGAACCTGGAGTTTGCTCAGTTCACTCTCCGGATCTTCGCGTCGGTGGTGCTCAACAACAGCGTGTATGCAGACCTGATTCAGTCCGATGTTTACTGCCATGAGACCTACTACATGGGCACGGTGGATGAGAATAACCACAGCAACCTCTACGACGGAGAGATTCGCGTCGTCGATCCCCAGGGGCGGGAGTTCCTCAAGTTTCCCTCGGCAAAGTATTTCGAACACATCGCCGAGCGCGTCGAGCCTTGGACGTACCTGAAGTTCCCATTTCTCAAGAAGGTGGGCTGGAAGGGACTTGTCGACGGCATCGACAGCGGCGTCTATTGTGCTACACCTTTATCGAGATTGAATGTTTCCGACGGGTTGGCGACCCCGCTGGCTCAGGCGGAATACGAGCGGTTCTACGCAGCATTTGGCCGCAAGAAAATCGATGGCCACTATCAACCGGTCCACCACCGCCTGGCAACGCATTGGGCACGGCTTATAGAGATCCTCTACGCCTCGGAGCGCATGTTGGAGTTGGTGCGCGATAAGGAGATTACTTCCCAGGACGTGCGCCGCATTCCCAGCAGCGTGGCTGGGGTGGGCGTCGGGTCGGTGGAAGCGCCGCGTGGCACCCTCTTCCATCACTATGAGTCGGATGCGAACGGCATTCTCACAAAAGTCAACCTGATCGTCGGCACAACCAACAACCATGCCGCCATGGCGATGTCTATCAAACGCGCCGCGCAGAAGCTGATCCGGGCCGGCCATGTTATCGAGGAAGGGCTGCTGAACCGGATTGAAATGGCGTTCCGCCTTTACGATCCTTGCCTCTCATGTGCGACCCATGCGCTTCCCGGCTCAATGCCTTTGATTGTGAATGTCAGGAACGACGACGGCGAAATCGTACGCTCCTTCCGGCGTGACGGATAAGCCATGACCAATGCGATCGTCATCGGCGTGGGCAACCCGGTTATTGCGGACGATGCTCTGGGTCTGGCTGCCGTACGCTGCGTAGGGCGGCAACTGGGCGGCCAGAGCGGAATCACGGTTGCCGAGGTATACAACGGCGGCCTTGAATTGATGGAAGCCATGGCCGGATACGATTGCGCATTCGTAGTGGACGCCATTGTTTCTGGAGGCCGGCCTGGAACCATCTACCGCCTCGGAATAGAGGACGTGGCTACCACCCGCAACACCTCCACGACGCATAACGGAAGTCTTTCCGCCGCACTTGAACTGGGCCGTATTTCAGGGATCAAGCTTCCCTCCCTGATTCAGTTTTGGGCAGTGGAAGCTGAGGATGTAACCACCTTTAAGGAAGGCCTTACTCCGGAAGTCGAAGCGTCAGTTCCGGTGGTGGCTAGGGAAATCTTGAGCGCACTGTTGTCCTCAACCGGCGCATTACGTGAGGAGTCTTAGGAGATTTGTCCCATGAAGATCGGACTCTATGTTTGCACTTGCGGTACCAACATCACCGCGACAGTCGATGCCGGCAAGGTGATCGACGAGTTGACGGCGCAGTTTCCCGAGTCCTATGCCGCCCAGGTTGAGTTCATCTGCGCAGCAGAAGGCAAAGAATTCCTGAAGGATCATCTTATCGCCAACCGGCCCGACCGCGTGGTGGTTGCGGCGTGCTCACCGCGAGAGTACGAGAGCACCTTCATGCAGATTCTGGCTGAAGCGGGAATCAATCCTTATTACCTGCAAATGGTCAACATCCGGGAACAGGTCGCATGGGTGACGCCGGACCCGGCCCAGGCTACACGAAAAGCAACCACCGCGATTCGTGCCGCCATGATGCGCGTCCGCTACCAAGAGCCCCTGGAGAAGATAGAACAGGAGGCCAACGGCGATGTGCTCGTGATCGGCGCCGGTCCGGCCGGGTTGCAGAGCGCCCTTTTCCTGGCCGAGGCGGGTCGCAAAGTCGTGTTAGTGGAGAAGACTCCGGTGATCGGCGGCATGCCCGTTCTGTACGAGGAACTGTTTCCCACCATGGAGTGCGGCCCTTGTCTGCTGGAACCGTTCGAGGCGCAGGTTCTCCACGGCGACTCCGCTCACAACATCGAATTGCTGCTGCTCTCCGAGGTCACGGGGGTCACAGGCTACTACGGAAATTTCACCGCGACCATCAAGCAGGCCCCGCGGTTTGTCGGGACCACCTGCATTGGATGTGGCATGTGCGTCGAAGCCTGCCCGGCTTCGGCCGCCAATGAGTTCAACTGCGGCATGGACGAGAAAAAGGCGATTGCCATGCCATTCCTCGGCGCCCTGCCCAACCTGCCCTACATCGATCCGGGTTCCTGCCTGCGGAGCCTTGGTCAGGACTGCCAGCTCTGCCTTGACGCGTGCCCCATGCCGGGAGCTGTGGATCTCGAAGACCCAGGGCGCATCGTTGAGCGCAAGGTGGGGGCCATCATTCTGGCGATCGGCAGCAAGCTCTACGACTGCAGCAAGGTGAACGGTCTCGGATACGGCGAAATCCCCGGCGTCTACACGAGTCTGGAGTTCGAGCGTCTGGCGTCGTCCAATGGACCGACCGCCGGCGAAATCAAGATTCCGGGGGGCAGTAGCCCGGCTAGCGTCGCGATCGTCCACTGCGTCGGCAGCCTCGACCCTCAACACCAGCAGTACTGCTCAGGCATTTGCTGCGAGTATGCCTTCAAGTTCAATCGTGTGCTGGAACATAAACTGCCGGGAACCAAAATCCACCACTTTTATAAAGAGATGGTGACGGCCGGCAAGAGCGATTTTGTCATGTATGAGCATGCCAGGAAGAATCCCGATGCCGGATTCATTCGCTACCGCGAGATCGAGGAAATTCAGATTTCAGCCTCGGCAAGCGGGCAGAAGATCGCTTACCGGCGCGAGGACAACACCGTCGATTCAATTGCCACGGACATGGTCATTCTGTGCCCCGCGATGGTGGGCAGTGGCGACGCGGCCAAACTCGGCGACATGATGGACTTGACCCGAGGCGAAGCCGGCTTCTTTGACGAACTGAACGGAAGGTTGCACACCGCGCAAAGCAAAGTGAAGGGCATCTATCTGGCTGGAACGTGCCAGGCGCCGATGGACATAGCCCAAGCCACCAGCCAGGCCATGGCCGCCGCGGGATACGTCTTGTCGGGTCTGGCCGCTGGGAAGAAGCTCGTGATTGAGCCGATTTCCGCTTTCGTCGATGAAGAACGCTGCTCGGGTTGCCGCATCTGCGGCGGCGTTTGCCCTTACAAAGCCATCACCTTCAAAGACGATACCCACACCTCCAGTGTCAATGCATTGCTCTGCCACGGTTGCGGCACATGCGTAGCAGCCTGTCCGGCGGGAGCCATTCAGGGCAACCATTTCACCAACAAGCAAATCCTTGCGGAAATCGAGGCCATCTTACAATGACAGCGCAAGCAATGACGAACGTAGGCACGCCAGTCTCTGAATCCTTTGAACCAAAGATTGTTGGCTTCCTGTGCAACTGGTGTTCCTACGCTGGAGCCGACAAGGCCGGCTCATCGCAGACGCCCTATCCGCCCAATGTGGCTGTCATCCGCGTGATGTGCAGCGGCCGCGTCGATCCCCAGTTCATTCTGGACGCGTTCCACAAGGGAGCCGACGGCGTTATGATTCTGGCCTGCCATCCCGGCGACTGCCATTACAAGGAGGGCAATCAACGGGCAGTTCAGCGTTATCGCATTTTACTGGGACTGCTTGAGCAGTTTGGAATCGAAAAGGAACGGTGCAAATTCGACTACGTCTCCGCTGGCGAGGGAGAAAAGTTCGTCCGCGTCATCACCGAAATGGTAGACACAGTCAAAGGTCTGGGGCCCTTGACTCTTCCTGTCCGGGCCTACTGACTACTGCACGCTCTTTAATGCTGAAAAACCCCGCGTTTCCAATGCGCGCGCATCCCCAATGCCGTGATTCCGCATGGGCGATGTTTACTGATCTTGAGTGGAGACACAGGAATAAGGGCCGGCGCGGATCATTTTGGCGGCACTTTGGGATTCCTCATAACTCTGCCGAGGACGAACCAGTTCTGGGGCTATCGTCTGATTGCAACGAATCTCCCATGCAGTACGCGAAGGACGCCTGTTTGGTGCTCCCGCGGAATGCAAGAGACCTTAAGGCATAGGGTTGCGGCAGCCAGGGAACAAATCGAGAACATCTACTGTCGAGGTTGTGGTAGAAATTCTGTCCCATTGCGCAACCGAGTTGTTTCAGATTCTCAGTGGCCGCCCGCGTGCAGATCGACTTTGCCGCGAAACTTGGCGTACACGAAGACAATGTAGCCGATGGCCAGCACCATGCCGAAGCCCCACCAGACCAGGCCCACGGCGAGCGTATGCGGGCCGGAGATGGCGCGGGTGAGCGTGATGTCGCGATCAGTGCCGGTGGTTGCGGGCAGCAGCGTCGGATAGAGTCCCCAGCACGCTCCGGCCAGCATGAAGAAGAGATAGAGGCAGGAAGAGAGGAACGCCTTGACGGGCTGGGCGTTTCGATTGAGGAGCCAGATGCCGGCCATGGAAGCGATGACTCCGGCGGGAACGACGAAGGTGAATGGATAATTGAAGTAGTTGTTCAGGCTGACGGGGCGGACGATGATGGTGGCGGCGAGGCTGACGACGGTGAGGGCCGCCAGCGCAAGCCAGAGTGGTGTGACGATGCGGCGGGCGCGCTGGGCCAGGTCGCCCGAGGTTTTGATGGTGAGCCAGAGAGCGCCGTGGAGTGTGAGGGCGACGAGCGCGACAAGACCGCCGATGACCGTGTACCAGTCAAGAACGCCGGGATGCGGGCCGGGTTGCCAGTTGGTCCACAGAGGCAGAAAGAAGTATCCGTCAGCTTGCAGCGGAACGCCACGCAGCACGTTGGCGAGGGCTGCGCCGAAGAAGATGGTGAGCAGGACGCTGGACAGACCGAAGAGGCCGTCGAGCAATGCGCGCCAGACACCCACTTCGACGTGGTTGCGCAACTCGATGCTGATACCGCGCAAAATCAGCAGCCAAAGCACGATCATCAGCGGCAGATAAAAACCGCTAAAGGCCGAGGCGTAGAGCAGCGGAAATGCGAAATAGAGAGTGCCTCCGCCAGCCAAAAGCCAGACCTCATTGCCGTCCCATACCGGGCCGATGCTGGCAAGCGTTGTGCGGCGCTCAGCTTCATTACGGACCAGAAACAGGTGAAGCACACCTACGCCCAGATCGAAGCCGTCGAGCACCACGTAGCCGACGATCATCACGGCAACCAGCCAGAACCAGATGAAACCCATCATGAAAATGCTCCTATCTCTTCAGCGCAGGTGGAAAGCATCAATCAACGTGAACCGTATCGGCGGCAATAGTCTCAGGCCCGCTGCTGATTTCGCGATAAATCAGAACAGTAAACAGGATGCCCAGCAGCAGGTAAAGGCCCATGAAGCCCAGCAGCGTGAACAGGCCGTTGCTGGCGGAGACGGTATTCGAGTAGCCTTCGCTGGTGCGCATCAGACCGTAGATGAGCCACGGTTGGCGGCCAAGCTCGGCGGTCATCCAGCCAGCGGTGTTGGCAATGTAAGGAAGCGGAAAGCTCAACAGCAACGCCCACAATGCCCAGCGCGCGGTGTAAAGGCGCTTGCGCCAGAGCAGAAGCGCGGAGACGATCATCAGCAGCGCAAACCAGGTTCCCAGGCCGGCCATGATGTGGTAGGCGTAGTAGAGCAGCGGCAGAGCGGTGGGCCACTGATCGTGGGGAATTTGATCGAGTCCCTTCACCTCGGCCTTGGTCGTTCCGTAGATGAGGAAGCTCAACATATCGTTCACGACGATAGGGTTGTCGATCTGGCCGGTCTCTTCATTGGGTTGTCCCATCAGCACCAGACCCGCGCCGGCCTCGCTGTGGAAGAGACCCTCCATTGCGGCGATGGCGGCTGGTTGATTGCGCGCAACGTACTTGCCGTGAAGGTCGCCGGTGGGAAAGATGATGAGGATCGAAGCGATGAGGCCCGCGATGACACCGACCTTCAGGAAGATGCGGCCGTAGCTTTCCAATCTTCCTTCCAATAGATAAAAGGCGCCCACGGCGGCCATGACGAAGGAGCCGGTTACGACCGCGCCGGTCATATTATGCGCGTATTGCAGCAGGCCCCAGGGATTCATCAGCAGTTGCCAGAAGCTGAGCACTTCGAACTGGCCATTGGGCAGGCGATCATAGGCTACGGGATGCTGCATCCAGGCGTCGGTGACGATGATGAAGAAGCCTGAAATCCACGATCCGGCGAAGACCATCACGGCTGAGAACCAATGCATGAGTTTTGAAATTCGTTTTTCGCCGTAAAGAAACAAGCCGAGAAAAGCCGATTCCAGAAAGAAGCTAAAGACGCCTTCCATGGCCAGCGGCTGGCCGATCACACCGCCTGAAAGCCGCGCGAAGCGCGCCCAGTTGGTGCCGAACTCGAACTCCATGGGAATGCCGGTGACCACGCCGAAGACGAAGTTGATGGCGAAGATGCGGCCCCAAAAGCGTGCCGCCCGGTCCCACTGCTCACTGCCGGTTTTGAGCGCCACCGACTTGAGCACCACGATCAACAATGCCAGCCCCATCGTGAGTTGGGGAAAGAGATAGTGAAAGGTGATGGTGAAGGCGAAGTGCAAACGGTGGATCAATTCAGCGGTCATTGAGACGCTCCTGTGTCAGGACGTGCGCGGGGGAATACAGAGACATTCCTCTCCGCATGGGTGGCCTGTCACAAGAGTAACCGAAAGTGACCACCTGTCGCGCGAGTATGGCGTAGATCCCCTTGAGATGGTCCGTGTCTCTGACCGCAGCAAGATTTGAAGGCCATCACATCGTCCAACTGCCGCCGACTGAATCACTCGCAGTGCATCGCGAGTGATTCAGTCGATGATTCTCATGCGGTTTTATTCAACACGGTTTTTATCTGAACGAGCAGCATTTTGACGGGGGATTTTGCCGAAATTCCATGGGGCAACATTGGCGGCATATAGACGAACGATCCGGCCTGGGCCTGGACCCTGTCCTCTCCCAATTGGACTTCGGCCTCTCCTTCGAGAAAATACAGCACTGCCGGAGTGGGTGCTGAATGAGCAGACAACTCCTGCCCAGCTGCAAATCCAAAGGCCGTGATATTCACATACTCGTCCTTTTGCAGGACATTGCTCAGGATTCCTTTTTCTGGGATTGCGAATTCCTGTTGCAGATTTGCAAGAAATGTGTAATCCATCGATTTCTCCTTCGTACAGGCGCATATCAGTGATTCGGTTAAGTGCGGCGCGTTAGGAGGTAAGCCCTCGGTAGGCGCCGCATCGATTTTCGAGGTGCGATCAGTGGCCAGAAGGCGACGCTTCTCGTTCTTCGTGCAGATCGCGTAATCGAGAGTTCAAACCTGTGAAACTCTCGTTTTCGTAGGAATGCCCGGTCAACAACCCGAGGACAAACCAGGCGAAGAACGCTGCTCCTATTGCGAACAGGATGTCTCCGGGAACACGCATCCAGCGCAGTGTTTGCATCGAGCCGGACTGCATGAACTCCGCAGAGCGCGCATACCACGTGCCCCGTTCGATGGAGGCCCAAGCCTGCAATAATCCGACCGGCAACATACTGAGAATTACCATGAAGATCAGCCCCAGGTTGAGACACCAGAATGAAAGTTTCAAGGGCCCTTGCTTCCATTTGAGATTCGGCTTCAACGCTCGAAGACAAAAGAGCGTCAGGCCCAGGCCCAGCATTCCGTATACGCCGAACAGAGCCGTGTGACCGTGAACCGGTGTCAAATTCAGACCTTGCACGTAGTAGAGTGAGATCGGCGGATTGATGAGGAAGCCGAACAGACCTGCTCCCACCAGGTTCCAGAATGCGACTGCAACGAAGAAGTAGATGGGCCACTGGTAGTTCGCGATCCACTCTGACTTCTTAATAGGCTGTGCAAGACGGATATTGTCCCAAGCCTCGTAGCCGATCAGCGTAAGCGGCACAACTTCAAATGCGCTGAAGATCGCTCCAAGGCCAATGACAGCAGGCGTCGCACCTGCAAAGTAGAGGTGATGAAACGTGCCGATGATTCCACCCGAAAGAAAGATAATCGTCGAAAATAGAGCAGCCTTGGTTGCGGTGCGAATCTCAATCAGCTTGAGCCGCGTGAAGAGGAATCCAATCACGACGGTTGCGAATACTTCAAAGAAGCCCTCGACCCAAAGGTGAACCGCCCACCAGCGCCAGTATTCGGCGGTGACGAGATGGCTGCGCTGACCATACATCAGGCCAGCCGAATAAAAGAGCGGAATGGCGATGCTTGAGATGAGGAACAGAATCAGAAGGGATCTGTCTTCGCTCTTGCGAACAAGTGCTGGCTTGAGCGCCGCGACCATCAGGACAAGCCAAAGAACCAACCCGATGAACAGCAGGATTTGCCAGAATCTTCCCAGGTCAACATACTCATAACCCTGGCTGCCGAACCAGAACCACATATTGCCAAGGCGCTGTTGAATGCCAAGCCATTCGCCTGCGAGCGATCCGCCAACGACGAGAATCAGTGCGCTGAAGAGTACGTTGACACCCAACCGCTGATATTTTGGCTCATGGCCGCTCACGGCTGGGCCAACATAAAGCCCAGTTGCCAGCCACGATGTTGCGATCCAAAATATTGCGAGTTGCAGATGCCACGTGCGAGTCACCGCGTAAGGGAGATATTTATCCAGCGGAAAGCCATAGAATCCATGGCCCTCGACTCCGTAGTGCGCGGTCAATATGCCCATTGAAATCTGAACGCCCCAGAGAAGGATGACTACGAAGAAATACTTCATGATCGCGCGCTGCGACGGCGTTGGCTGAAATGCAAGAAATGGATCATTGTCAGGATAAGGGCCATGAACGAGAACCTTCTCCTGCGAGGCGTACCACCAGACAAGGCCGCCGATACCAGCCAGCAAACCGACAAAGCTGAGAACACTCCATAGAACGGCTCCGGATGTTGGAACATTTCCAATCAAAGGTTCATGCGGCCAATTGTTTGTATAAGTCGTCTCCGACCCTGGACGATCCGTGCTGCAAGCCCACGAGGTCCACCAAAAGAACGCGGCCAGTTGATGCTGCTTTGCAGTGTTGGTCAATGCACCGCTTGGAATCGCGTACTCTGACCGGCCTGTGGCAAATACGTCGGTATAGTAGACCCTGAGCTGCTCGAATGCGGCGGCGCGATCGGCGCTTAGCGTGACTCGATTGCGCGAAGCATCATAGGTGTTTGTTCGCATCTCACGAATCAGACGAGCCTTGAATATAGCCTGTTGATCCAGATTGAGAGCGGCAAAGTTTGTTGCACCGGCCCGGACGGCCCAGATGTTGAGCAGAATCTCCGATTCCCGGTGCAGCCAGTCCGCGCTCCAGTCGGGTGCGACGTAGGCGCCGTGACCCCAGACTGTGCCGATCTCCTGACCGCCGATGGACTGCCACACGCCTTGTCCATCGGTGATGGAGCTGCCTGTGAATAGAAGCTGCCCATCCGTCGTGTAGACATCAGGAAGGGGCGGAGCTTCACTGATCATCTTCCGGCCCACACCGCCGAGCACAGCGAACGATCCAATGATGACGATGGCCAAAGCCCACCAATAACGCTTATAAGACATGATTTCTCCTCTCGAACAACGCACGAAACTATGCTGCGCTGAAACCACCATAGAATCTCGCGCTAACCGATGCAGGGACTTTAGTCACAAGAAGGGTTTGATTTTACTTATTTTGCAGAAGGTATCTCGCGCGAATTTGGCATTACGCCGCGGCCTTTTTACTCGCGCTGTTCACAGCAAACGCGGAGCGGCCAAGAAGAAAGGTGAGCGCGAGATTAGCTGCAAAGAGAAGCACTCCGGTCAACTCCAGCATTCCGGAGATGGGCAGCACCTTCCATGCAAAGGGAAGCAGCCCTTCATAGGCCAGAGGTTCGGAAGAGACGCGCAGCAGGCACCCCATTTGAAGGAACAGCAGGCTCAAGAACATCAACCGCTTGCTGAAGATGCCGTGCACGCCGCCAAAGTGAGGAAGGATGCGCGGCCCAATGGAGAAGACCATCGTAGCTGCAAATCCGACTGTAAGAGCGTGGCGAGATGCACCCCAGATGCCTCCATGCTGATCGGCAAAGGCGGCCCAAATACTCAACAAGCCGGCGATCACCAACCACGCATAGGCAAGCCGAATGAACGTCGGAAAGCTGGGGTGAATCCCCTGCACCTTTGCAGGTCCATGAGGCCGCTGTGTGAGGTGCAGCGCGAACCCAATGGCGACTGCGCTCGAAGCGAGCATGATTGTCGCTGGTTTTGACAGACCCGCAACGCCGCACAATACTCCCATTAGATTCATAACCAGCGCCAATCTAAATAATTGTGCGTCGGGTTTTGCAATCGCGAGGAACGAAGGCAACCAGCGCGCGGAGAAGCCCCACACCACTGGAACGAGAAATCCCCAGCCCAATAACACGAGATATTTCTGATCGAGCGCATACGGAAAAGAGAGCTGCATCCCGTGAATTGCGAGGTTCAGACACTCAACGAAATTGAAGATGACTGCGGCAGATAGACCTGCTGTGCCAAGAAGCACGGAGACCATCCAGAGTTCCATCGATGTCTTTGCAGGCTTGCCTTCCATCGGCTCGGGAAGTTTGTGACGGGAAGCGGCCGCAAGAAACAAGAGGACCGCAATCAATTCAAATCCAGCGGAGATCGGAAACAGGAAACGCCAATGCCAGGCGTAGATGTTCGCCGCCCAACGCATCGCTACGCCCGAGGTCCAAAGTACGAAGCATATCAGTTGAATCCTGATTGCCAACCTATCACGCGCAGGCTGCTAATAGAAGCCGATTCCGAGAATGAAGCTCCCAATCCAGCCGAACATTTGCGCATGGCCATGGCCTTCCATCCACGCGGCGGGCAAGAAAGCGAGCCCGTGGTGCGCGCTGATTGCCATCAGGTTTGAAAAGCCCAGCAGTGTGCCGGGCAGCGCCATGAAGAACAGGCCGCTCAGAATCCATGCGCGAAGCATCAGACTCTTCTGGCGCTCGCGGACAACGATTTCCGCCGTCAGGTTTGCACCTACAATCTTGAAATCCGGTTCGATTGGAGCGATCATCGCCATTTCTACCCCCGGCTGTTCAGTGCGGCTTCCAATTCGATTGCGCGTGGGAAAAGCACGTCGTTTTCAAGATGAATGTGCTGTCTGAGGTCAGTTTCAAATTCGCTGAGTCCGGCAAAAAGCGCAATGTGTGTGGCGCAGGCCCACGCAGGCGGCTGAAAACCGAGAGTGAGGCGGCGGAGTTCGGCAACGATTTGATTGGCGGACTCATGTTCCTGCATCATCTTTGAAACAGGATGAGCTACCGAACGGAAGCATGTGTGCGCCGGCGGATAGGCGATGATCGAGTCCTGATCCATCTGTGCGATGAAAGGAAACAGAACCTGCTCTTCTTTCTGAATGTGCGCGAACATCTCGGCACGAAGTGCTTCGAGCAACTCTTCGACATTTTTCAGTTCGGGAGCGCGATCGCTTCGCTTGGCCGCAAGCTTCTGGGCCATCTTGGCCAGTCTCGGAAGCTCCTGGCGCACATACTGGTGATGGACACGAACAATATGTTGAATCAACCGGCCGATGGGTAGGCTTGCGGAATTTACAGGCGGACCACCGCATTCCTGAGTCTCAGCGTCGGCAAGCTTTTCGAGAACCTGATCGACCGAGAGTTGCTGTTCGGCGCACGCGCCGTCAAGAGACTTATCGGCCTGTGAGCACAAGTCGATGTCGAAGCGCTGAAATACTTTGGCTGCGGATGGTTGCGTGGCAATGATTTCGCGGATGGACTGTGTCGCGGTAGGCATAAGCACTCTCCACCTGCAACAGTAGCGAATGGCCAACAGGCGCGCAGTAACTTATGTCACTGGGAGTTAAAACCGGCTACGACGCCGTATCCAAAAGGGCGTTCAGTCCCTTCATGTCCTTCACCACGATCTGCCGCGCATCCACATCCAGTAGCCCTTCTGCCTGCAACCGCATGAGGTTGCGCGAGATCAGTTCGCGCACCGTTCCCAGCTGGTTGGCCAGTTCCTGGTGGCTCGCCGGAAGTTGAAACTCAATGCCACGCGCGGTCTTCCTGCCTTCGCTCTGCGCTAGTTTGAGTAAAACGGAGATCAGCCGTTGGCGAATGGTGGTGAACGACAACTCCTCGATGATGCCCACGAGGTTTCGCAGCCTGGCGCCGACCACTGTCAGTACCTTCAGTGGAACCTCGGGATGCTCAAGGCAATAGGCGCTAAAGTCGCGCCGCGAGATGAAGACAATCTCCGTTTCTTCGAGGGCTACCGCGGAAGCAGGGTAGGGACCGCCGTCAAAGACGGGTATCTCGGCGACAGACTCGCCGGAGACATTTACAGACAGCACCTGTTCCCGGCCGTTCACGGAAGTCTTGAAGAGGCGAACCTTGCCCCGCGCAATGATATGCAGCCCATTGCACGGCTCGCCTTCAGAAAACAGCAACTCACCTGCGCTGAATAGCTTGCGCACCGATCGGGCGGCGAGCATTTGCAGCTCAGGCTGAGAAAGATTCGAGAACAATGCGGTTTTTCCGAGGACCGCGGCGAGATCGGTGCGTTGAGCGCTCACCAAGAGATTCTAGCAGGATGCGACTTAGGTCACTGCGCGCTGTGCCAGTACCACCGTCTGATAGGACTATGAATCCGCAAATCAATGCGATCGATTTCAACGAGCGTCCATTCATCGCCATCTGGGAAGTGACGCAGGCTTGCGATCTGGCATGTGTGCATTGCCGCGCCTCTGCCCAGCCGGATCGCCACCCCATGGAACTCAGCACCGCTGAGGGCAAGCGCCTGATTGACCAGATCGCTGGCTGGAAGGTTCCTGTCTTCGTATTAACTGGGGGCGATCCCATCAAGCGGCCAGACTTATTCGAGTTGATCGGCCATGCCCGTTCCGCCGGCGTTCGCGTATCCCTCACGCCGAGCGCCACACCGTTGCTGACACGGGAGATTGTTGTCCGGCTCAAGGAGGCTGGACTGGCCAGGCTCGCAGTAAGCATGGATGGCGCGAGCGCCGAGACTCACGACGCGTTCCGTGGAATGAGCGGCTCGTTTGCGCGCACACTCGACGCGGTTCGTTGGGCCAATGAGATCGGTCTTCCCGTCCAAATCAACACGACTTTCAGCCGCAGGAACATTGGTGAAATCGATGCAATTGTCGCCCTTATGGAGAGCCTGAAGATCACGCTTTGGAGCGTTTTCTTTCTGGTTCCCACGGGGCGAGGAAAGCTCGACGATCTGCTGGACGCCGACGAGTTCGAGCAAGTCTTCGCTAAGATTTACAGTCTCTCAAAGAATGCCATCTTCGACATCAAGACTACCGAGGCGCAGCATTATAGGCGCTTTCTGTTGCAGCAGAGAGTAGCCGAACGCAGGGCCGGCGCCGGTATACACGCAGCTCAAGAAAAAGCCGAGAACAATATTGGCCGCGCGCCGCGTGGCTTGAATGACGGCAAGGGATTTGTGTTCATCTCGCACACGGGAGAAGTTTTCCCCAGCGGGTTTCTGCCGCTGTCCGCGGGCAACATCCGCCAACAGGAATTGAGTGGCCTCTACCGCGAATCGGCTCTCTTCCGGAGTCTGAGAGATACATCAAAGCTGGAAGGAAAATGTGGCGCTTGCGAATTCAAGGAAATCTGCGGTGGCTCGCGTGCACGCGCCTTTGCACTGACAGGCAATCCGAACGCGGAAGAGCCTTGTTGCAGCTATGTTCCCAAAGGTTACATTCTGCTTCCTCCAAGTGTCAGAAGAGCCTCGACTCTTCACGTGTTGCAGGGGGCGTAAGTTAGCTTCGGGTGGAGTTGTGTGCCCGTGTTGCAATAATGAAGCTGCCAATCATCAATGGCAGGATGCAGAGGAGAGCAGAGAATGGCGATACAGATAGGTGCGAAGCTGGATAGTGGATTCGATGATCCGG
>PLPA01000101.1:17534-17659 GCA_003159355.1 Acidobacteriaceae bacterium
TCCCAGGCTCCGCGCAGAATCCAATACCGGGAACTTCGAGGAGATTCGCGGACTCGAAGACGACCATCGCCGCGCCAACGATCTGCACGCGACAGTGGATACTCTCTACTCTGCGTGGATTGCGG
>PLPA01000162.1 GCA_003159355.1 Acidobacteriaceae bacterium
CAACCGTTTCGCCGTGAAAGTGGAAGTATGCTTCATCGACCAGCAGCACCGCGTGCGGCGCGCGCGTGGCTATTTCGACTAGTTGCGCGCGTGTGGCAGCGGAGCCGGAAGGGCTGTTGGGATTGGCGATGGCGANNACCGCTCGCGCATCCGTCGCCGACGCGTAAATTTCATACATCGTATAAGTGGGTACGGGCAGCAGCAGTTCATCGCCCTCGTCAAGAAAGGCCTCAAAGAGCACGTGAATCGCCTCATCCACGCCGTTGGTGAGCGCGACCTGAGCTGGCGCGAGGCCGAGATGCGCGGCGACGATAGCCTCGACCGGCGCGCGCTCCGGATAGCGCGTCAGGCTGCCCGCGCTGATGCGGCCCTGCACTTCGCGCACCTTGGGCGAGCAGGCTACCGTGTTTTCGTTGAAGTCCAGACGCAGCGCGTCGCGGTTGCCGAGGGGAGGGTGATACTCCTTCATGGCCTGCACGCGCGCGCGCGGCGCGGGATAAATTGCTTTGACGGCTTCAGCCACGGGTCTTTCTCCTCTGTTGGTGTTTGCGTGTCACTTTATGCGGCGCAGGCCGCGTCTGCCCCACCGCAGGTGGCCTCTTTGCAAAGCGTGTGCGAATCGCTTGGGCGTGGCCGATGAGGCCTTCAGCCTCGGCCAGCAATGCAGCCGGCGGGCCTAGAGAGCGGATTCCCTTTGCAGTGTACTCTTGCACGGTAATGAGCTTGACGAAGTCGTTGACGCTCAATCCGCCGCGCACGCGCGCCATGCCGCCGGTAGGCAGCGTGTGATTGGGGCCGGAGATGTAATCGCCCATGGGCTGGGCGCTCCAGCGGCCCACGAAGACTGAACCCGCATTTTGCACCCAGTTCAAATCGCTTGCCGCATCGACGGTGAGGTGCTCGGCGGCAAGGCGATTGGTGATCGCACGCGCTTCGTCCACGCTCGATGCGAGGATGACCAGGCCGTTGCGATCAAGGGCCGCGCGAGCAACGGCGTTGTTGCGGCTGCGGAGCTTTGCTTCCGCGATAACCACTTTCGCAAGATCAGCGCGCGTGGTGATGAAGATGGCCAGCGCTTCAGGATCGTGCTCGGCCTGCGCCACCAGGTCGGAGGCGATTTCATCCGCGTTGCCGCGTTCGCTGGTGACAACAATCTCCGTGGGGCCGGCGAGCATATCGATGGCGCAGTCGAAGGCGACCAGCCGCTTGGCGGTGGTGACGTAGAGATTGCCGGGACCAACGATCTTGGCGACACGCGGGAGAGTTGCGGTTCCGTAAGCCAAAGCGGCAACTGCGTGCGCGCCGCCGAGGCGATAGAACTCCGTAATGCCAAGCAAGTGCGCGGCGGCAAGCGTCTCCGGCGCGGGCTTGGGCGAGACAACAGCGATGCGCTCAACGCCCGCCACCTGCGCGGGAATCGCGGTCATCAGCAGCGTGGAGGGAAGCGGATGGCGGCCACTGGGCACATAGCAACCCACCGAGCCAAGCGGAAGAACAAGCTGGCCTGTGGTGAGACCGGCGATGGGGGATTCGCTCCAGGATGCGGGCAGTTGAGCAACAGCAAAGGCGCGAATCTGATCGGCAGCAATGGTGAGAGCCTTACGCATCGCGGGAGTGAGGCCGTCCCACGCTGCGGCCATCTCTTCAGGCGTAACATGCAGCGCGTCCGCGCCGGCGAGGCCGTCGAATTGAGCGGCATAGCGAAGCAGCGCGCGGTCGCCTTGTTTGCGCACATCGGCAACGATGCGCTTGACGGCGGGCAGCACAGCGTCGAGCGCCGCGCCGCCACGATCTTCGAGGGCGGCCAGGATTTCCGCTGTTTGCTGTGCGGCTCGGCCTTTGGTCCGGATCAGTTTCATTGTTAGTCTCCGGTTCTTGCACATACTGAGATTGTAAAATTCAAAATCAATGAAGCATCTTGTCTCCCACACTAGCCGCAAAAACAAGAACGCGGCGAGGGTGGGGCACCCAGATTTCCGAAGCGATGAAAATGTTTACAACACAACCTTGTTGAGCGGATACTCGACGATGCCCGCTGCCCTGGCTGCTTTCAGCCGTGGAATCACGTCGCGGGCCACGCGCTCTTCGACGATGGTGTTGACCGCGACCCACTCGGAGTTGCTGAGCTGGGAGACGGTGGGCGAGTTGAGCGCGGGCAGCACGGCGAGCACGGCATCAAGGTCGCCGCGCTTGACATTGAGCATGAGGCCCACCTGCGACTGCGCGTCGATTGCGCCGCGCAGCATGAGCGCGATTTGATCGAGCTTCTCGCGCTTCCATGGGTCGGCCAGCGTGGCTTTGCCGGCGATCAGATGCGTCTCGCTCTCCATGATCGTGTCGATGATTTTGAGGTGGTTGGCCTTGAGCGAGCTGCCGGTCTCGGTCACTTCGACGATGGCGTCGGCCAGCATGGGCGGCTTGACTTCCGTTGCGCCCCAACTGAACTCGACCTTGACGTTGACGCCCTTGGCGGCGAAGTAGCGCTTGCTGACTTCCACTAACTCCGTCGCCACGGTCTTGCCTTCCAGGTCTTCGGCTTTTTCAAAGCCGCTGCCTTCGGGAACGGCCAGCACCCAACGCACCTTGCGGCGGCTTTGCTTGGCATAGGTAAGCGTTGTAACGCTTGTAACTTCAAGGCCGCTTTCGACCACCCAGTCGATGCCGGTCAGTCCGGCGTCGAGGACGCCATGATCGACGTAGCGGGCCATCTCCTGCGCGCGAATCAACATGCACTCAATCTCAGGGTCGTCGATGGAAGGGAAGTAGGAGCGGCCGTCGGCGTAGATGTTCCAGCCGGCGCGCTTGAAGAGCGCAATGGTGGCATCCTGCAAACTGCCTTTGGGAATGCCGAGTCTTAGCTTGTTAGCCACGAGCTACCTCTTTCTGGTTGCCGGTTCCTTCCACCGCGATGGGTTTGGTGAAGCAACTGACCGTGCCTTCGTGGCAGACGAGTCCGTCGCCCTCGACGACAACACGAAAGAGCAGCGTGTCATTGTCGCAGTCGGTTGCGGCCGTGACCACACGCAGGCGGTTGCCGCTGGTCTCGCCCTTCATCCACAGCTTTTGGCGGGTGCGGCTCCAGAAGGTGACGAAGCCGGATTCAAGGGTTTTGGCGTAGCTGACGGCGTTGAGAAAGCCCAGCATCAGCACCTCGCCGCTGCCTGCATCCTGAACGATGCCGGGAACGAGGCCGTCCATCTTGTCAAAGTCGATTGTGGGATTCGGATTGCTCATTTTCATCCTTGTTTTGGTGATTTTCCGGTTGTTTTTTTGTGTTCACGCAAGAAAAAACCCGCTCAGCGTGTTCGCCGGCGGGCTTCAGAACTCTTTGATCTCTCTGGCCGATTACATCAGGCCATAACAGTCCGCCGGCATGGGGTTTCCATGATGATGGTGGTGACCGTGATGGCGGTGGCTCTGCATCTGATTCAAACAATAAAGGAAACTACGGCGCGGTGTCAACCATGGCTTCCTTCAAAGCTGCGAACCATAGCGCGAAACTGTGTATTAAGACTGCTCTGCGCCCCCAGCCTCGTGGGTCTCATCTGCTGGCGCCGGGGTGCTCTCCTTATGCAGCAATTCGATCACCTGTTGATACAAGCGGTTGCGCACTCCGAAGCGCTCGGACGCGCGAGTCACATAGCGGATCAACAGCTCGATCCCCGATCCGGACGGACGCAGATTCACGACCGGAGCCGCGCTGAACAAACTCAGGCCATCGCCTCGCGCGCCGCGTTTCCACTCTTGTTCCGCCACGGCGGCACTCTCTGCCGTTTCTTTAACTACCGTTTTGCGAATCTCCTCGACTATCTTCCGCGTGTCATCGGATTCCGGGATGCTGACGGTGATCTCATCCCACATCCACTGGCCGGCAGTGGAGAAGTTGAAGTACTTACCGCGAATCGCGAAGTTGTTGAGNNTCGCCGATGCGAATGCCATTCTTGCCCATGAGAGCAAACCATCCGAAGAACGCGAGAATAAAATCCTGCATGGCGATCGTGAGACCGGCGGTGGTCAGGCCCAAAACCGTGGACATTTGCTGCGGCCAGCCGAAGACAACAAGCAGGATGAGCAAGCCACCGGCGACCTGTATACCCAACTGCAGAACAGAACGCAGGGTTTGGGTCTGGCGCCGGTCGAGCGCTGGATTGGCAATGAGCCACCGCACAAGGGCATCGCAGAGGATGATGCAAATGATGATAAAGGCAATCAGCGCCAGCGATTGCAGAATCAAATGCAGTAGAGTTCGATGTTGCAGGAGCACCTGGGCAGACCACTTGCCATATACGGCTGCAAGCTGCTGCTCTGTTTGAATACGGTCGCTACAAATTGTGAGAAGCTGACGTTCCTCAGCCTTCTCTATGATGTTTGTCAGTCTCGATACACGTTCCGGCGTACCGCTGCCCTGCGCCGTTGTGCTTGCATTGGCCTTGGCCTCAAGGGCTTTGTGTTCGGCCGTCAAACAGACGATGTCGGCTTGTGCCTGCTGCATGGCCTGCTGGATCGATGCGTCGCGGTCAAGCTGGCTCCTCCATGCCTTCAGCCGGCCTGCCAGCGTGCTGTGCCGCNNGGGCGCGGTCATCGCCTGAAGCGCGTTCCAGTTCCTGCTGTGCGTCCTCTAACTCGTCGGTGTCGAGCCCGAGTTGGGCTTTGGCAACCTCAAGATCGTCACTGTCGCCAGCCGACTTCGCGGCATCCTTCGCCGATGTGGCGCTGGAACCGGATGCGGCGGTCAGGCTATTGACCAGCGCCTGGTCTTCCTTGATGAGTTGTTGAAGCTGT
>PLPA01000053.1 GCA_003159355.1 Acidobacteriaceae bacterium
GCGTTGCAGCCCGTGCAACTGTTCATGTCGATCGACATTCCCCAGGCGTTGTCCTTGTACTCCCAGTTGGGGAAGAGCGTGTTGCTTTTGTCGGTCGTCGTGTGCGTCTCGCCCTCGTTGGCGAAGCCGGGATCAGCTTTGTATTCATCCAGCGTTGCGTAGCGAATGATGCCGCGCTCGCTGATCGCTTCATCGGCTTCCAGCGAGTTGTTGCCGTTGCCCTGGCCGCCGAAGAGCTTAGGCCGGTGGTCCTGGAAGTGGCTCTTGGTGACCGCCAGGCCCCACTTGCCTTCAACCTTCTTCATCGAGCCCACGGTGTAAAACGGCGCATCCGAGGTGCGTATCAGATAAGCGTTGAAGCCCGCGCCTGAACCGACGCGCCCGGCAAACGAGCGCCCATAGCCAAAATGCACCGTGACGGAATTATCCGGATGGCCGGGAACAACAATCACCGGCGCATTCACCTTGCGCCCATTCACCGTCAGCTCAACAATGTCGTCTTCTTCGAGTCCGTACTTGGTCAGCGTCGCGCCAGAGACCAGCGCCGCATTGTCCCAACTCAGATTCGTGACAGGCTTGGGCAGCTCCTGCAGCCAGCCGACATTGGCCCATCGCCCGTCATACACATTCGGATCTGGCCGGAAGATAATCTCCAGTGAATCCTTCGGCGATGGTGCTGGAGCTGGCCAGGACACACCGGGCTGCAATACAGAGAAAGTAATATCAGAGAGATCAGCGGTTCCTTCAACCCACCCCTGGTGAAGTGCCTTCCGCCAACCCGTCTCAAAGTCCCCCTTGATAACCGGCTTCCACGTCTCGCGCACAGCTTCATACGGACTCAAGCCCGGCTCATCCAATAGTGCTTGAAAAAAATGATGCGCCGTCTTGCCGCCATAGAGCGGATCAATCATCGGCTGCACAATCGAAACCGTTCCGTCATAAGCGCGAGCATCAGACCAAGACTCAAGAAAATGCGCCGCTGGAATGTGCCACTGCGCATTCTGCCCGGTCTCGTCCACGTGCGAGCCAAGGTGCGCAGTCATCTTCGCCTTTTCAAATGCTGCCGCAAAATTCAGATCAGCAGGCGCATTATAAACAGGATTGGCATTCAGAATCACCAGCCAGTCTACTTTGCCCGCATTCAGATCCGCAACCAGCGACTTCAGCTCCGCAGTCTGATTCGACGAAAGAGCGCTCAAACGCGCCGGATAGGAAACCGTCTTGCCGGAGTTGCCCAACACTTCATTGATGACGAGCGCGTGATTGGCAACCGTCGGATCTTGATACAGTCCCGGAATCACCACGCACTTGCCTGGGTGCGCTTTCAGGTCCTTGGCCAGCGCGGCGAGAAACTTCTTCTGCTCATCGGTCCATGCGACCGATGGAACCGGAAGGACCTCAATGCCAATGGCCTTGGCCAACTCCGCCGCGAACGCCGGAATCTCGCTCGCTCGCAATCCAAGCCTATGTTCAGCCTTCAATCCAGTCGTTGTCGGCGTGCTCTCAATCGCATACAGCCGGTTTAGCTTCTCTGGCGATTTACGCCGCTCCGCATACTGGCGCACTAATTGATGGAAGCCAGGGAAGCCGGCGCCCGAAAGAAAATCCGCATCGAGTGAAACAATCACATCCGCATCGGCCAGATCGTATTGAACATTCAGCCCACTAGCGAGCGCGGTCCCGGCAATCGCCGGATCGTACTGCACCAATTTTGCATTTGGATACTTCGCCTGCACCTCGCGCCACTGCCGCGCCAGCGTTGGCGAAGTGATCGTCTCGCTGAGGAAGTAAATCCCCGTTCCATCCTTGGTCGAGATCACTTTGTTGCGCAACTCAACGGCGAACTCCGCCCATTCGCGATTCTCGCCGCGATAGGTCACGTGCTGCGAGCGGTCCGGATCGTAGAGGTCGAGCAGCGTCGCCTGCGTGAACGGGTCCGACGAACCCTGGTTGTACGGATGCTCCGGGTTGCCGTCGATCTTGATGGGGCGGAACTGGTCGGTCTTCACCAGCAGCGGCACCGCGCCGGTAACAAACGGATGCGCCGTGGCAAAGTACATCGGCTTGCCGAGAATCAAATCTTCCGGCGCTTTGATGTAGGGATAGATCGGCTCATCGGGTTGCTTGGTGCAGCCGGCCAATCCGGCCAGCGCCGCCGATGCGCCCATGAATTTGAGGAAGCCGCGCCGCGAAACCTCATCGCCCCACCCATGCGGCGAGCCGGGAAACTCCTTCTCGACAGCAGCCTGAAACTCCGGCGTGTTGGCCAGCTCGTCCACCGAGCGCCAGTACCTCTTGCCGCGCACGTTCTTCAACTTCTCGCGCACCTGCTCCAGCGTCATCGGCGCCGGCTCGATTGTGCCAACCAGATTGTTTTTCATCTCGCTCATCGGTGGCAAACCTCGCAACTAGCTAATTCATTCGGCGTACGAATCTTGTAATGCTTCACAAGGAACTGCCCCAACTCTTCCTGGCTGGTGAATTTTTGGTACTTCTCCCCAGACAGCACACCGCCTGCCGGCATTCCCAGCGATGCAACCTCGACGCCCGGCTCCTTTGTCACGCAGTTCACGCTCTGCGCCGTGGGCAGGCCGATCTTCTCATCGCCCACCGCGCACCACACCGGCCGGTCGCTCGCCGGCGCTTCCCAGGCCATGTTGTAGATCTCGCTGGTGGGGCGCAGGTTCTTCGCCGGATTGCGATGGCAGTCCAGGCACCACTCCATCTGCAAGGTGTTTTGCGCGTACATCAGCGGCATCTGGTCCACGCGCCCATGGCAACTGGCGCAGCCGATGCCCTTGTTCACATGAATCTCGTGGCTGAAATAAACGTAATCGGGCAGGTCATGCACCTTGATCCAGGGCAGCGATTGCCCCGTCGCCCAACTCTGGCGCACCGGCTCCAGCAGTTGCGCGTTGGTCCAGATCTGCGCGTGGCAGTTGATGCAGGTTTTGGTCGGCGGGATGCCGGCGTAGCTCGAGGTCTCCGCGGTGACGTGACAGTATTGGCACTGCACGCCCAGCCCCTGCACGTGATGCTTGTGGCTGAAGGGCACCGGCTGGTCGGGACGCTGACCCTGGCGCGTCACCCAGGGCGACCGCTGCAACTCATTCAGCGTAACGCCCAGAGCGATCACGATCAGCCCTGTCAAAACCAGGCTCGCACGAGCCAAGGCGTTGGAGCCGCGGTCAAATATTTGCGCCATTCGTCGTTCCCTTGCCTGGTTGGCGTTTATTTGATGTGCGCACGGAGCTGACGGTCACACAATTTTGTAATTCACTGAAAAAATACAGCTTGTGAAAATTCTGGGGGAGGGGAAGCCGCTTCTTCTCTTCGGCATTGTGCGCCGAAGAATGAACCGTTACGTACAAAGTAGCACATCATTCTGGACAGCGCCAGTCCAAATTAAGATCCATCCCGCATAATGATACTACCTCGGCAATCATCTACTCCCGCCGAAACCGGTTGGCCTGCTCAAATTCATCACGCAGCTCCGGGGTGCGCAGATTCTCGCGCAGGTGGGCCAGCCGTTGCTCCAGCGCGTGCAGCGCCGCCTGAATTGCCTCGGTGTTGGTGGATGCGATGTCGCGCCACATCGTGTACGGGCTTGCCCCCAGCCGCGTCATCTCCCTCAGCGCGCGTCCGCCCACGTCCTTCAACTCCGGCGCGTCGCCGACCTCTGCCTGCAACAGCGCGCTCAGCGCCGTGGCCAAAAACTGCGGCAAATGGCTGACCCAGGCCACCAGCTCATCGTGGCGCGCGGGATCAAGGTCGATGCACTTCGAGCCCATCGCGGCGACCCACTCGCGCCAGCCCTTTACTAACTCTGCGGAATGAGGAGAGCGCAACCAGGTTGGGTCGTCGGTAAAGAGCCAGACCGCACCGCGAAAAAGCTCCGCATCCCCCAGTGCAGCGCCGCCCCGCTCCTTGCCCGCCATCGGATGGCCCGGCAAAAACGCCGCTCGCTCCGGGGTGTTAAAGAGGCGGCCGGCGGCTTCGGTGATCGCTCCCTTGGTGCTGCCCACGTCGGTGATTAAATGCTCAGAACCCAGCACACCGGCCAGCTTCTCCATGTAGTCGAGGGTCGCGTAGATGGGCACGGCCAACAGCACAACTTGGCTCTCCCGCGCCGCCTGCAAGGGGTCGCCGGCAATCGAATCGATGGCTCCAGCCTCAAGCGCCAGCTGCGCCCCCTCCGCGCCCCGGTTCCAGCCCGCAATCGAGCCGCGAAAGCCCGCCGCGCGCAGCGCCAGACCAATCGACGTGCCCAGCAGCCCCGTGCCTAGAATTGCGATACGCTCGATCATGGGTGGTACATATCTCCGATTTCAGCAATAGAGCAAAGCTAACCGCGCTACGCACATATTAGCGGAGCTAGCCTTTGCCAACTCCGCAAATAGCGTCAATAATACAGACCCCACGCCCATCCGAGGCTTACGCCGGGCTGACCTTGAACGCATACGCGTACTCGCACGGCTTTTGCGCGGGAAGAGCAATGCTCACTCCGTCCGCATCGCGATTCCATTTCAGCTCGCCCTTGTACCCAAGAAGCTCCACCTTCCCAATCTGTTTTGGGTAATGCGGCGAGTTCAATCCCAGCGACTTCACCGTCAACTTCCCATCAACGGGCCACGCCAGAGCGATGGCGTAAAGCAGATCGCCCTTTTGCGTAAAACGAATGTCGCCCGCAGCGTAAGTATGTCTCTCCAGCGTATACGCCCCGCCTGCGCCCGTCTGGGTGGGACCTTCGCCGAAGATCCGCCAGGGGCGCGTGCCGTGGATGGCCTCACCGTTGATCGCATTCCACTTGGCAAGCTCATCGAGAAACTTCAGTTCGTCGTCGTCGGGCTGGCCGTCGCCGGGCAGCGGAATGCTCAACAGCAGATTGCCGTTCTTGCTGACAATGTCTACCAGCACGGGCACCATCTGCGCCGCGGTCTTGTAGGTGTGACTCTCGAAGACCGACCGCAGGTAATGCCAGTTGCCGATGCAGGCCTCCGTCTGCCATGGCTTCTCTTGCAGGCCTCTCGCCGAATCCCCCTCGAAATCCCGCGTCATCGTTCCCCAAATCGGCTCCGGAACCGTCTTCAGGTCGAGCACGCCCTCCAGCTTTCCTCCGTGCGCGCGCATATTGGCGTTGTAATAATAGGCCATAATCACAGGCGCCAGGTCCGGAATGCCCAGCCAAACCTTCAGGTCCAGAACAGGCCCGCCGTCATCGAAATCGAAGACCGGGTTATCGTCGAAGGTGAAGGTGTCGGGATCGTACTTATCGATGACATCCTGCACCCGCAGCATGAATTGCTTCACGAACTCCGGGCAGGGTGAGTTCTTCAAGTGGGGCGTGCCGTTCAGCAGTCGCGGGTCCATGCCCTCCCACCATTTGCCTTTGCCGTCGGCCTTGGTCATCACGCCGTCGTAGGGAACGCCCGCCAGAGGCCCCGTCTTGTCGCTCTGATACCGGACCGGCAGGAATTCGTCCCACGTCCTGTGCGGCGTCCCATGGTAACTCACGCCAAAGCGCAGCCCATGCGCGCGCGCCGCTTTCGCCCATCCGCCCACAATGTCCCGCTTGGGACCGACATTGACGGCGTTCCACGGCTGGTATTTGGAATCCCAGCAATCGAAATTGTCGTGGTGGTTGGCCAGCGCAACCATGTACTTGGCTCCAGCCTTTTTATAAAGCTGAATGAGCGCATCAGGATCCCATCTCTCCGCCTTCCACAGATGGCAGATGTCCTTGTAGCCGAAGACCGAGGGGTGGCCATAATGTTTGACATGGTACTCGTATTGGGGCTGCCCTTGGCGGTACATTCCCCGTGCATACCAGTCGCCCTGCTCCGGCACGCACTGCGGATCCCAATGCGCCCAAATGCCAAACTTCGCATCCCGATACCATTCAGGACATTGATACGCCTTCAAAGACTCCCAGTCCGGCCAAAACGGTCCGTCTGGAATGGAGCCTCTGAAATAGCTGGGGCCGGACTGAGCGGAGCAAAGCTTCGTCAGCGCCAGCAGGGAGATGCCACCGCCTAAAAACTCTCTGCGATTGAAACTCATATCCCCCTCCATGAACCCCGCTGGCTCACTGGCGTTGTCAGGCCTTTGCTAACTCCGCTCCAAAATCTACAGCGTTCTTCCCACCGCCCCGGCAATCACCCGCAGCTCGCCGACCAGCTTCTCAAACTGATCGAGGTACAGCGTCTGCGCGGCGTCCGAGGCGGCCTTGTCGGCGTTGGGGTGAATCTCCACCAGAATCCCATCCGCGCCTGCGGCCACTGTGGCCTTGGCCATCGGAGGAACCATATCGCGCCGCCCCGTACCGTGCGAAGGGTCGGCCACCACAGGCAAGTGCGAGAGCTTGTGCAGCACCGGAATCGCCGAGATGTCCATGGTGTTGCGCGTGGATGTTTCATAAGTGCGGATGCCGCGCTCGCAGAGAATAATGTCGTAGTTGCCGCCGGCCATGATGTACTCTGCCGACAGCAGCAACTCCTCGAGCGTCGCGGAGATGCCGCGCTTCAGCAGCACCGGCTTGCGCGCCAGGCCCAGTTCGCGCAGCAGGTTGAAGTTCTGCATATTGCGCGCGCCCACCTGGAAGAGATCGGTGTACGGCAGCATCGACTCGATCTGCGCGATCTCCATCACCTCGGTGACCGTGAGCAAGCCGTGTTCCTGAGCGGCCTCGTGCATCAGTTTCAGTCCCGGAATGCCCAGGCCCTGAAAGGCGTAAGGCGAACTGCGCGGCTTGAAGGCGCCTCCGCGCAAAAAGCCCCCGCCCGCAGCCTTCACGCATTTGGCAATCGCAAAGATCTGCTCGCGGTTTTCGATCGCGCACGGCCCGGCCATCACCGCGATATGCTCGCCGCCCACTTTGACGCCGTTCGGGAACTCCACCACTGTGCCCTCCGGGCGAAAGGCTCGTCCGGCCAGCTTGTAGGGCGCGGTAATGCGGTGCACATAAAGCACGCCCGCAAACAGCTCGAACTTCGCTAGGTCGATGCTGGCAGTGGGGCCCACGCCGGCCAAAATGCTCTGCGTAGCGCCCGTAGTTCGATGAACATTGACTCCGGCTTCCACCATGGCGTCGATGACGGCGTCGATCTGCTCCTCGGTGGCTCTCTCCTGCATGGCTACGATCATTGCTTCGTCCCTGTCTCAGGCGCTTCAGCGCCGATGCCTTGGCCCGGCGCAACCGCCTGGGCGTTCCTCTCCGATGCCAACTCGTCCCGCTGCAAAGCCCGCATCACGTCGATGATGCGCTCGTAGATGTGCGTCAATTCGATGTCCGGCAGGGGGCCCTTGTTGGCCGCGCGCACGTTGGTGTAGATCACCTTTTCGCGCGCCGGCTCATAAACCGGCAGCGAGGTGACAGCCTTCAGGTGGCCGATCATCTGCGCCGCGCGGGCTCGTTCGCTCAGCAATTCGACAAGCTGGCGGTCCAGAACATCAATCTGATCTCGCAATTCTTCCAGCGTCATTTCATCCTCGTGTCAGCTAACAGCTATCAGCTTTCAGCTATCAGCTCCGTCTCACTGCTGTAAGCAGCAGCGGCTTCGCCTCCGCCACAGCCTAGGCTGAAGGCTGAGAGCTGAGAGCTGTTTTCGGCACTAACCGGGCCGGCGTCTCTATGGGCGCAGGCCCTCGATAAATCGAGCCACTGCGCCGGGCGCCGTCTCCGCTGTCGAGCCTTCAATCAGCCCGACAATCGCGCTGCCGACCACCGCGGCATCCGCAAACTCCGCCACCTGCGCGACGTGTTTGCTGTTGCTGATGCCGAACCCCACGGCCACCGGCAGCGTGCTCCATCGCCGTATGCGCGCCACCAGCGACGCCGCGTCGGAGGTCATCGTCTGCTGCGTGCCGGTAATGCCCACGCGGGAGATGGCGTAAATAAAGCCTTTACAGTGCGTGGCAATCGCTTCCAGCCGCTCGTCGGGGCTGGTGGGCGCGGCCAGAAAAATCGGCGCAAGCCCCACGCGAGCCATCTCGGCCAGGTACTCACCCGCCTCTTCGACAATCAGGTCTGTCACCAGCACGCCATCCGCGCCGGCCGCCGCTGCCGCATCGACGAATTCGTGCAGGCCATAATGCAAAATCGGATTGAAATAGCTGAATATCACAATACCCGCCGCGGGCCTTATCGCGCGAATCTCAGCCGCGAGTTTCACCACATCCCGAAGGCTGACTCCATGAGCAACTGCCCGCTCCATCGCCCGCTGAATCACCGGCCCGTCGGCCAGCGGATCGCTGAAGGGCACACCCAGCTCGATCACATCCGCGCCCGCGTCGATGGCCGCAATGGCAACCCTACGCGTGGCGTCGAGGGTCGGGTCTCCCGCTGTCAGATAAATCACCAGCCCCGGTTTGTGATCGAATCGTATCGCCATCGAAATCCGCTATTCCTGATCCTGTCCCTGTCGCAATAAGTCCGCTCACTTGCTAGCTCGCTATCACCGCGAAGCGGTGGCTAACTCGCTGCTCTTGTCAAAATCCGCCCGGCACAACAATACATCTGGGTGCCCCACCCTCGCCGNNTGTTTTTGCGGCTAGGGTGGGAAGGCCCGTACCCCATCCTTGCGCTTTTTCTGGCGCAAGGGCGGGAGACCACGAACTCAATTCTCCCGCTCACGGTTCAAACCGCTACAGCTTCAACTCCCGCGCCAAAATCCCCATATCCTTGTCGCCGCGTCCGGAGAGGTTCACCACCAGTATGTCACGGGCCTCCATTGTCGGAGCAAGCCTGAGCGCCTCGGCCACCGCGTGCGCGCTTTCGAGCGCCGG
>PLPA01000095.1 GCA_003159355.1 Acidobacteriaceae bacterium
TCCGAGCCCATGAAGACGCTGAGGGTGCTGGTGATCTGCGAGAGCGGAATGTTCATCGCCTTGGCCTTCTCGCGGTCGATGGTGACCAGCACCTGCGGGTCGTTGGCCGAGAAGGTGGTCAGCATGCCGGTCAGATCCTTGCGCTGGCGGCTGCCGGCAACGATCTGGTGGGCGACGCGGTCGAGGTCGCTGAGCGTGTTGTTTCCCTGATCCTGGAGCATGAACTGGAAGCCGCCGTAACTGCCGACGCCGTTGACTGCGGGAGGCTCAAACATGGCCACCAGTCCGCCATTGGGAGAGAACATCAGGCTCATGAGCTTGGGGTTCAGATCGGCGACGATGTCGGCGGTGGAGTGGCCCTTGCCGCGGCGCTGATCGGATGGCGTGGTGGAGATGAACATCATGCCGGCGTTGGATGCGCTGCCGGCCATGCTGAATCCCATTACGGAAAATGCTCCGGCGATGTCCTTGTTGGTGGAAATGATGGCTTGCGCGCGGTCAGCCAGCGCGCCGGTGTACGCCAGCGAGGAGCCCGGCGGGGCCTGCACAATGACCATGAGGAAGCTCTGGTCTTCCTGGGGAATGAAGCCGGTAGGCACGTGCTGGTAGGTCCACACCGTTGCGCCCAGGCCGACGAAGAAGAGCACCAGCAATGCGTAGCGCAGCTTTAGCGCCTCATGGATCGCTTTGGCGTAACTGGCCGACAGCCAACTAATCTGCTTGTCAGTAGAGTGAATGAATCGGGAAAAGAGGCGCGAGACCGGCGCGATGTGCAGGAAGTCGAGCTGCTTGGGCCGATCCTCTTCGCCGCGCAGGAATATGGCCGAAAGAGCCGGCGAGAGCGTGAGCGCGTTGAAGGCCGAGATGGCGATGGCGAAGGCGATGGTCAGCGAGAATTGCCGATAGAGAATCCCGATGGTTCCAGGGAAGAAGGAGACGGGCACGAAGACCGCGATCAAAACCAGAGATGTCGCGATGACCGCGCTGGTCACCTCGCCCATCGCCCGCGAAGTGGCTTCATGCGGATCGGAATGCTCCATCGCGATATGGCGCTGCACGTTTTCGATGACCACAATGGCGTCATCGACGACCAGACCCGTGGCCAGCGTGATGCCGAAGAGCGTGAGCGCGTTGATGGAGAAGCCGAAGACCTTGATGAAGGCGAAGGTTCCGATCAGCGAAACCGGAATGGTGACGGCGGGAATAATTGTGGCGCGCCAGTCCAGCAGGAAAAGGAAGATGACGGTGATGACGATGAAGATGGCGATGCCCAGCGTGAAGAGCACTTCGCGGATCGAGTCGCCGACCACCGTCGTCGAGTCGAAGGCAACGGCGTATTCCAGCCCCGGCGGAAAGTTCTTCGAGAGCTCGGCAAGCGCGGCCTTGGCCTTGCTGTCCACTTCCAGCGAGTTGGCGTTGGAGAGCTGCATGACGCCGATGCCCATCGCTTCGCGCCCGGCGAACTTGAGCACGGTGCTGTAGTCTTCCGCGCCCACCTCCGAGTGGCCGACGTCTTTCAATAGAACCAGGCCGTTGGCGGAGTTCTTGACGATGATGTTGTCGAACTCGGAGGGCGAGGTGAGCCGGCCCACCACGCGCACCGGCATCTGATAGGCCTGCTTCGCGTTCGTGGGCGGCTGGCCAAGCTGGCCGGCGGGAATCTCGACGTTCTGCTCCACCAGCGCATTCACCACGTCGCTCGCAGTTAGGTTGCGCGCAGCCAGGCGCTCCGGGTCCAGCCAGACCCTCATCGCGTACTTGCGCTCGCCGAAGATCATCACATCGCCGACGCCGGGGACGCGCTTGATGGCGTCCTTGACGTAAACGTCCAGGTAGTTGGAGATAAATTCGGGCGAGTAGCGGCCATCGCGCGTAAAGAAGCCGGCGCCGAGAACGAAGTTGCTGTTGGCTTTGGTGATGCTGATGCCGGTGGCGTTGACGGCCGCGGGCAGCCGCCCGGTGACGCTGGCCACGCGATTCTGCACGTCCACGGCGGCGATGTCCAGATCGTAGCCGGTCTGGAAGGTCGTGGTGATCGAGCTTGTTCCGCTGTTGGTGCTCGACGAGCTGATGTAGCGCATGCCCTCGACGCCGTTGATGGACTCTTCCAGCGGAATGGTGACAGCCTTCTCGACCGTGTCAGCGTTGGCGCCGACGTAGTTGCAATCGACCGAGACCTGCGGAGGCGCCAGCGTGGGGTACATCGCAACCGGAAGAGTGGGGATGCACACCGCGCCCGCGAGAATGATCAGCAGCGCGCAGACCGTCGCAAATACCGGCCGGTGAATAAAGAAATCTACAAACAAGGGTTGCCTTCCTTTTCGTCTACGATGGGCGCGGTGTGACCGGCGTCCTGTGCCCGCCTCCGGTTATGGCCGGAGGCGCATGGTCAAACTGCGTTCTAGGCTCCCGGCAGCGGCATCACCGGCATGCCGTTCACCAGAAACTGTGTGCTGGAGATGACCACCCGGTCGCCCACATTCAGCCCCGAGGTGACAGAGTAGTTGTTGCCTACCGTATCGCCCAGCGTGACCGAAGTCTGGCGAGCCGTAAAGTGGCCACCTTGACCCTGCGCCACATAGACGAAGCTCTGCCCGCCCTGGCGCGTCACGGCCAGCACCGGAATCACCGCCATCGGCGTCGTGCTCCAGATCACCCGCGCCTTGATCATCTGCGCTTGGCGCAGCAGCTCCGGCGAGGCGCGCACAGGCGCCTTCACCAGAATCCCCTGCAATGTGCTCTCCACCTGCGGTGAAAGAAAATCGATCTTCGTCTTGTCCAGCACTTTGCCGTCGTTGTCCATCAGCTCCACATCCAGCCCCAGGCGCACCTGCCCGGCGCGCTCCGTGGGGACGTAGATGTAGGCTTCCAGGTCCTTGCCCTCATCCACCGTAGTCAGCACCGTCGCCGGAGAGCTCATCGGCGAAGCGAAGTCGCCCACATGCACCGGAATGTCGCCCACCACGCCGTCGAACGGCGCGCGGATGCTGTAGTAGGCCAGTTGCTCCTCCTGCGCCTTGCGCAGCTCCACAGCCGACTGATAATCCGCCTTGGTGTTGCCGAACGATTGCTGCGCTTGGTCGTAGGCGTCGCGGCTGGTCACGCCCGCTTCGAAGAGCTTGCGCTGCCGCTCGATCTCCACCGCGTTGTAATCGTAAAGAGCCTTCTTCTGTCGCTCGGTCGCGCGCGCCGAATCGACCGTGGCCATCTGCAAGTGCGGATCGATCACCATCAGCAGCGCGCCCGCCTTCACGTGGTCGCCGGAGCGGACCAGAATCTTCGTCACCATGCCGCTCACCTGAGGCAGCATCGTGGCCGAACGCCGCGACTTGATGGTGGCCACATACTCGCTCGACTGCGCCACTGGCTCCAGCGCTACCGTCACCGTCTGCACCGGCATGGCCTGCATCCCGGCTCCGGCCGTGGCCGCCGGCTTCTTCTCGCAGCCCATGACCGCCAACCCAAGAAGCACAAAACAACCTATCCCTAGAATCTGTTTCAACTTGCTCTTCCTCGCTTGATCTTTTCTACGGGAATCCCCCGCCCTGAGTTCCTTAATTTTATGCCGCCCCTTTGCTTCGCCGTTGCTGAGAAGCAGCCCAACTCGCGCCGACAGTTGCGCGCACAGAGAATCCATGCAGGTTCGCCATCTATATTGTGACGCCTGGAGGCACGGGATTGACTCAAAAAAAACTCTCTCCGGCCCGTCTTCCAAGACTAGAATGCCAGGCCGCCGGTCGAGCCTGACAAAGAGGTTGAAGCCCTCCACTTGTCCCGCTCGGCCTTCCCTCCAAGGCATTTTCATGCTGTCCCCATCTTCACATTCGGAACTCGATAGCTTCCCGGCACAGCCACCACTCTTTGACAGGCCTCTCCTGAGTTGGTAGCCTTCATAAAGGCGCTTCCGGCCAATCCTGGCCGATTCTTCGCCCTCATGAGCGTCCCCGTCGTCTAGCCCGGCCTAGGACACCGCCCTTTCACGGCGATAACACGGGTTCAAATCCCGTCGGGGACGCCAATTATTTCTGCAACTTACACGCTTCGATGATTTTTTTCGCACGTCCGTATTGTTCCAAGAGCAGCGCTGCTCTCGTTGTGAGGGTTGTCGTCGAGCAACAGGCTCACCAGGCGGCTCTGCGCGTCGGCTCTTCCAAATAGAGAAGCAATTCCTCGATCTCGGCAAGCGTCAACACTGTGGGAATGCTCTTGCGCGTGGCACTCTTGCGCACATGCGTACTGGGATTTCGTCTGAATTCCAACGCGCCCAGAGTTTGGGTTGGCCTGGGGAGCGATTCCGGGTATAATGAAGATTCGGCAAGCCGAGGGGTAGTGTGTCTGTTTTTTACCCCGTGGCCGCCCCGTTGGACAGGCCCGGATGGAGCGCTTTTCTTTGCGGCTCGATGGTGGATCGTCCCGGCGGCGCGAAAGATCAAAGTCTGGAGCAACGTCATGGCACAGGTATGCGACATCTGCGGGAAAGGTCCGCAATTCGGCAACAACATCTCTCACGCCCACAACATCACACGACGCCGCTGGAGCGTCAATCTGCAGGCAGTGAAGGCGCTGGTGAACGGCCACGCCAAGCGGATCAGGGTATGCACCGGCTGCATCAAGGACGGCAAGATCGCCAAGGCGTAAGGCCGCCGGGCGGAATTCGCTGAGGCCGGCCCAGGCCGGGCGCGAAGGCGAAATTCAGGCACACAATTCAGGATTGACACGAACCCCGTCCAGCCCGGACGGGGTTTTGTTGTGCCTTTTCATAAAAAATGAGAAAAATTAATCGCTCTTTCCTGTTCCTGAACTGGAATCCGCCACCTCGGCGGGCAGATCCAGCGCTACCAGGGCGAAGCGGGTCTTGCCGCCTTGGGTATTCTCAAAGCCCAGAATGTGCTGGTGGCGCTTGGAGCCGGCTTTCAGCTCCAGGCTTTCCTTGGTGACGCCATAATCGCCGTTGTCGATCTTAACCTTGGCGTTCTTGTCGTCGTTGCAGGTCAGCCCCTCGTGGGTGGCCGCCGGAGCGCCCACCGGAGAGTTATCCTTGCAGGTAATCACGTCGCCGTAGCGGCCCAGCGCCTTCTTGTAAAACGCGGTCACCTTCTCCTCGGAATCGGGGGTCTCATAGGAGACCGCCCGCACCCGCAACTGCCACTCGCCAAATCCCAGATGCACGTCGGCCGACTTGTTGTTGTCCTTGTCCTTCACGGGCGCCGCACCCGGATAGACCGGCAATCCCAGGTCCGTCGCCGAGGTCTGATCGGTATTCACATGAATGCCGCCGAAAGGCGTTTCCACCTGGACGTTCTTGTCCTTGCCGTTGGCGTCCTTTTCCGTATGAATCATGCATCCCGCCAGTCCGGCGGCCAACGCCAGGCCCGCAATGATTGCTGCCGCTTCCCGCATCCCATTCCTCACCATGGCAATCGCCCTCTAGCCCCGTTATACGCCTGAAACGCGAGAAAGGTTCCGGGAATCGCACCGCCCTCGGCAATAACTTCTTGCCGCGCTCCTCGCCGACGACGACGAGCCGGGCATCCAGATCCGCAATCCAGATCCGGCTCAGTGCGTCGAGTCGCCGTCTTCCCTGGTGCTGGCGGCGAAAAAGAGCGCCACGGTGAAGACCAGCACGATGACGGAGACGACGAAGAAGGGGGAAGTGAGTTCCATGGCGGGCTCCTTCGTTTAGAGTACCAAGGCCTGCCTCTCCGCATTCCTTTACCGCTGGGTTCCACCCTCGCTTGTCATTCTGAGCTGTTCGACGCGACGGGGCGCGTTGCCTCCAGAAAGGAACAATAGTTCCTAAAAGTAAGACTGCCGGCAAATCCGCGAACTTGCTAACCTGAGCCTGCACTGAGCGAAGCCGAAGTTTACCTGCGACTGTTCTTCCTTCGATCCGTAGCGAATAAAAGACGAAGATGTCTACTGCGAGTCCTCCCATTCTGGCCAAATTTTTGCAAAACTATCTCTACTTTGATGCATAGCCTTTTCCGCGCGTTTTGAACCCGTTTTTTGTGCTCTATGGGGAGTCGTAGGTCCTGCTTCTCTCAACCTGCCGGCTTGATTACGGCTTCGGCCCGGCGTTGGGATAATCCACGCGGATGGTCAGAATCTCGTAGGGGTGAATCGGCGCTTTGACTACGTCGCCTGTCACGGGCAGCGGTTTGCCTTCCGGTGTTTCCATCAGATTGGTCACGGTGGCGCTGGTTGCTCCCGGCGGCACGTGGAACTCGGCGATGGTTTCCTTGCCCGCCCACTCGTAGACGCGCAAAATCAATCCATTCACGCCCAGGCCGTTCTGGTCTTCGGCCTTCTTCACCGCGGTCAGCACCACGTTCTCCTGCGAGACCGAGGCAAAGGAATGGCTGGCGGGCAGTGCGCCGGGATGCGCCGTGGTGACGACGGCGGTGAGCGGGTAGTTGTACTCGTAGCCATGGCGCACGGTGAGCGCGTCCTTCCACGTTCCGGCATGGGGATAGAGCGCGTAGTGGAAGTGATGGTGGCCCATGTCGGCCTCGGCGTCGGGCCACTTGGGCGAGCGCAGCAGCGTCAGCCGTAGAACATTGCCCACGGCGTCGTAGCCGTATTTGTTTTGGTTGAGCACGCTCAGGCCGTGAACTTTGCCGTCGGGGCCGGGACCGGAAAGATCGGCCCAGCGCAGCGCCGTCACTTCAAATTGCGCCTTCTCCCACGAGTTGTTGTGCGTGGTCGGCCGGTCGATGGTTCCGTAAGGAATCTCGTAAGTAGCAAACGGCCCCGAAGCCGCCAGCGGAAAGGCTGCCTTCAGCAGCACATGGTTTTCGTGCCAGTCGATCTCGTTGTCAATGTCGACCTCTGGCGCCATTCTGGCGAAGCGGATGGTCTGCACAAACTTTGAGCTTTGCCAGGTTTGTGTTACGCGCACGGCATCGTCTCCAAGCAGTTCCACCTTATCTGCCTGCGTGAACAATGTCGGTGGTTGGTCGAGAGTACCGAGGTCGATATTCCAGGCGTCATAATCCTTGGGCTTGTCTTTGAAGGCTTGCAGTTGGTTGCCGCATGCACCTGCGGCAAGTGCTTCAAACTTTGATCGCTTGTCAAAGAGACTGATGATGCAGCCAGTTTGCTTGTCGATTACAACGCGAAGGTAGCCATTCTCCAGGACGAAATCGTTCTTTTCTTCTTTTGCAACAGGTCCGGGTCCGACAGCCCAATGTTGGCCTCCCGTGGTGGGTACGATTTGGAAAACCTCGTAACCAAGCGCTGGCACATCGGGAACGGGAAAGCGATACTCTTCAATTCCGTCACGAACCTCCTTAGGAAGCAGAGCGCTCGGATGCGTAATTCCAGTCTGTGGATCCCGAATTTCAAATCCGTTCGGATAACCCGTGGCCGGAAACGCCGCTTCGCCGCTCCGCATCCATCCCAGAGGATTGAAGATCACGATGGACTGGCCCTGCGCGATCTTGCCTCTCAGTGATGTGTCGATCCGCTCCGCTACCGTCTTCAACGCATTTGTATCGATCTCATTAGTAGACCAGCGCACCACATCGTAATCCTTTTGTGCGTCCTTGCCGGAGCCTGCCGCTAAGTCGTGAAACTGATTGAAGAGCACCTTCTTCCAATCTTCCGTTAAATCCGAGGAAGGGTACGCCCGTCCGGCAAGAACCCACGCCAGCGAGGCCCACTTTTCCGCATCGAGCATTTGCTCCTCGGCTTCGCGCATATTCTTTTTGTGGTTGGCCTGCGTGGTCATCACGCCACGGTGATACTCGAAGTACAGCTCGCTCTTCCACGTCGGTATATTCAACCTACCCGCGACCGGCGGCGGAGGCGTGTAACCCTTGGCAATCGACGCATAATCCCAGACCGGGCTGTTGGGTGCGATCTGCTTTTCCAGCGCGGCGAAGTAGGGCAGCGCCGTGCCGAATTCAATCTTCGGCATCACGTATGCGGGAAGCGAAGGATAGGCCCAGTGTCTGCCCTCGTCAAGAATCGCGCGCGTGGGTCCGCCGCCGTGGTCGCCGATGCCGTAGAGGTCCATCATGCCCGTCAAGCCCGCGGCCTGCTTCTGCGCAATGGTAAAGTCGCGCGCCAGACGCACCGGGTTCAGGTTATCGTTGGCGTAGTCGTGGGGGAAATAAGTCAGCACCTTCGACCCGTCGGGCGACTCCCACCAGAAGAACTTGAAGGGCAACTGATTGGTGTCGTTCCAGGCCATCTTTTGCGTGACAAAGTAATCGACGCCGCTCTTCTTGTAGATCTGCGGCAACTGCCACGTATAACCAAAACTATCCGGGTTCCAGCCGACCCTCACGTCAACTCCATAGGCATTTTTGTACCAGCGCTTGCCCACCAGCAACTGGCGCACCAGCGACTCGCCGTCGGGCATATTCAGGTCCGGCTCGACCCACATTCCTCCAACGATCTCCCAGCGGCCCTCCTTGATGCGCTGGGCTATCTCGGCGTTCATCTCTGGATACTTGTCAGCCAGCCACTCGTTGTAAGCCGCGGCCGACTGCGTGTAGGTGTATTCGGGATACTCGTACATCAACTGAAGTGCCGTCCCAAAGGTCCGCTTGACCACATCCACGCTCTCGGTCCACGGCCACAGCCAGGCCGCGTCGATGTGCGAGTTGCCGGTCAAGTGATCGGTCACCTGGCGCAGCAGCGGTGTGAGGGCTTCTAGCTTGGCGTGCGCCGCGCGCAAGCTCTCATCAAACTTCGCCTGATTGTTGGCGTCGAGCGCGGCCAGGTCCACGTCTCGGACGGCGTCGTTGAGCGTGGCCATCTGCGCTGAGTCATTGGGCGCCAGCGCGGGAACCAGCAGCGCGGCCGACAAGAATTCTTCGCGCAGGTCTTCGGGGTTGGGACGGCCATCGGGGAAGTCGATCTTCAGCGTCGCGCCCTGAAAGGTCTTCAAGTCCACCGTATGCAGCAGCTTGACGGCGACTGTCACCTTGTCGCCGGGCTTGGCGCTGTCAAAGAGGACGACCGGCTCCAGGTCGTCGCCCAT
>PLPA01000072.1 GCA_003159355.1 Acidobacteriaceae bacterium
CCTATGAGAGAAATGCTCTAGCCTTTGTGCAAGCAATGCCAAGCAGGATTCCCTCGAGCGTGCTTCCATAAAGGAATATCACTCCCAGTGCAGCTTTTGCCGTCAAACACTTTCTGATCTCGTCGATTCTTTGTTTAAGTATTGCATTGATCGCTGAATCCAGTCCCAATTTGTCAATCGATACGTTCCCAAATTCCTTCGTTATGAAATCTTGTTCGGTCGTAACGGGAACCGTCTTCGTAGTACCCAGTAGCCGCGCAGAAATGTTCTGCCCGCGTCTAATCAATTCGTCCGGGAAGTCTTGCCGTACAAGGCTTCCTATAAGTATCTGCGTATTAATATAGGCAATAAGCTTCTCGATTGATCTTCCGACCATAGCATCACTGGCGATTTGCCAAAAGCCACGCAAGCGGTTGGCTTTAGATCCGCTGGCGTATTTATATTGCTCGTCATAAATCGGCACCCGCACATCGTCCCTAAAGAATTCTCCGAAAGTTCTGTCGCTGAAATTCAGAACATAACCACTGCCCATCTGGAACAATCTCTCCAATATTTGTTTATCGTTTGTGGATAGGTTTGCCATGTCCCGGCCTGCTTTGTGCTAGTTCATTTCATTATGTGCCGAATGAATATGGTTGTCACATTGACAACTCGCCGCGCCGCGCCCGCACGGCGGCGGCTAACTCGGCAAGCAGCGTATGCGTCTCCGCCCAGTCGATGCAGGCGTCGGTGATGCTCTGGCCGTAGACCAGCGGCTGGTCCGCCAGCAGCGGCTGCGCGCCCGCCACCAGGTTGCTCTCGATCATCACACCCATAATGCGCTTGTCGCCCCCGGCAATCTGCCCGGCCACATCGTGGCAGACTGTGGCCTGTCGCCGGTAGTCCTTGCTGGAGTTGGCGTGCGAGAAGTCGATCATGATGCGCGGCTGGAGGCCTGCCTTCTCCATCTGAGCGGCAGTCTCGGCAACGCTTTCGGCGGTGTAGTTCACCGTCTCGCGGCCGCCGCGCAGGATGATGTGCGTGTCGGGATTGCCCGTGGTCACCAGAATCGCCGATTGGCCGGTTTTAGTGAGGCCGAGAAAGGAGTGCGAGTGAGCGGCGGAGAGAATTGCGTCGATGGCGATCTGCACGTTGCCCGAGGTGCCGTTCTTGAAGCCCACCGGGCAGGAGATGCCGCTGACCAGTTGGCGATGAACCTGGCTCTCGGTGGTGCGCGCGCCGATGGCTCCCCAGCTCACAAGGCCGGCAATGTACTGCGGCGAGATCATGTCCAGGAATTCGGTTCCGGCGGGCACGCCCATCTCGGCCAGGTCGAGCAGCAGGTGCCGGGCCATGCGCAGTCCGTCGTTGATCTTGTAGGAGCCATCGAGATGAGGATCGTTGATCAGCCCCTTCCAGCCGACGGTAGTGCGGGGCTTCTCGAAGTAGACGCGCATCACGATGCGCAGATCGGCGGAGAACTCTGCAATCGCGGCTTTCAGCAGCCCGGCATACTCGCGCGCGGCCTGGGTGTCGTGAATGGAGCAAGGACCGGCCAGCACCAGCAGCCGCGTGTCTTGCCCGTTGAGGATGGCGGAGATTTCGCCGCGGGCGTCGAAGATTGTGGCTGAGGCGCCCTCCGTGACCGGGCGCTCTTCCTCAAGGAAGACCGGAGGGAGAACCACCTTGGTCCATTGAATGCGAATGTCTTCCGTGGTGTGGAACATGGCTGGCTTCCTTTGGGGCGCGCGTTACGGCCTATCTAAAATCTATCAGCCGGGGGCGCGGGCAGACGACGCCAGCGGCGGGTCGCCACCCCCAAGCGAATTCCCGCCACTCTGCGTCTACATTCATAATGGGCGTGCGTGCGCAGACCGGATTGTCCGGCAAGACAAATGCGCTCGCAGGCGGTAGCCTGTATACGGGTTCATCAGAACGGCGCGGCATGAAAACTGCGCAAGAGGAGCGGCGATGAAGATGGGACGTTGGGCGGGGATATTGGCGGCTGCGGCGTTTGTGACCGGTTGCGGGGATTTCTGGCAGGCGCCCAACAACAGCACCACCAGCTTCACGCTGAGCAATAGCGGCGCCATCACCGTGAGCACCGCTGGTGGCACCGGCACCTCGACCATTACCGTGACCCCTGGGAGTTCGTTTACCGGGACAGTTACGCTGACCTGCGCCGTTACCACCGCGCCTTCAAACGCCACCAGCCCCACGTGCGACCTTTCTTCGTCTTCGCTTACCTTCAGCAGCACAACGGCGCAAACCTCCACGCTGACCGCAACCACTACCTCCTCTACAACCACCGGAATCTACGACATTACGGTGACCGGCGTTTCCAACAGCGTCGCGGCAACCACCGCTGTTTGCGTTGCCGTCGGGGTCTCCTCCAGCGGCTGCACTACCACGGCCAGCACCAGCGGCAATTTCTATATCCTGAACAGCACTACCATTTCCGGCTATTCCATCGTCTCCGGCACGCTGACCGCACTCACCGGAAGCCCGACTTCGCTGCCCAGCGGCGTTACTCCCTATTCGATGGCCGTTGATCCCACCGGCAGTTTTCTGTATGTGGGCACGAGCGGCGGCATCTACCTTTACGACATTGGCACGGGCGGCAAGTTGACTCTGGACACTAACGTACTCATTGCCGACGGAAGCTCCAGCGCCCTCAAGGTGGACTCGACCGGTCATTGGCTTCTGGATGCCTCCAATACAACAGGCGCGCCAACCCTCTACGCCTGGCCAATCAGCACCACAAATGGTGAATCCACCCTTGGCAATGGAGCAACTGTTCCGGGGGTGTATTTGGTCTCCGGCGGCAATGTCGCCGTGGGCGGAATGGCCATCTCTCCAGACAACAAACTCGTCGCTGTCGCCGCCGGTTCGGAGACCGAGACCTTCACCTTTACATCAGGCACGGACTTCACCGGCGCCACCAATCCGATCAGCACCACATTCGACAAGAGAACAACCAGTGGCACGGCTGTTTCCGTAGCCTTTAATCCAGGAACCAGCTTCCTGTACATCGGCGAAACCGGTGACTTCTCTACCGCGAACGACTCGGGCGGCTTGCGTATCATTCCCATTGCATCCGACGTTCTGGGGACCGAACCTACTGCCTCTTCAACCTATCCATACGCCAGCGGCGGCACCGGTCCTCATGCCATCCTGGCTGCCTCCAACGGTTATGTTTATGTTGCCAACTGGGTTGGAACCTCATCCGGAAACGTGACGGCGTTCCTGTTGAATGCCTCGACTCCCTCGCTGACGCTGCAAAGCAATCCCGTGGCTACCGGTACAGAGCCATACGGCATAGCCGAGGACAATACCAGCGACTTCCTGCTGGTGGTGAACAATCAGGGCAGTCCCTACTTCAATGCCTTCACCTTCGACGCCGCCACCACCGGCCTGTTGGATTCCTCGCTGACCAGTACTTCGACCGGGACCGGCCCGGTGGCCATCGTCGCGGTGCCGTAAAGGCAGGGAACAGGGAACAGGGATCAGGGGTCAGATGGTGGGAAAGGATTCGTGCTTTCCTGGTTTCTGAATCGAGACATGGGGCACCCAGACCATATGGGATGGCGAAAAATTCCGATGGTTTTTCTGATCCCTGATCCCTGATCCCTGACCCCAGCACTTCAGTGCTATCCTCAAGGTGATCGCCACAGGCTGTGCTCACGCAATCCTCCAACTCATTCGTCTTATCCGCACGGCGCTCGACGCCTCCTGTCTTGGCGTTGCTTCTTGTGTGCGTTCTCGCGTTTTCTTCCGGCTGTAACCGTTTCCGCCAGGAGCTTCACGACACGGTCTACGTCTCCGCGCGGCAGATGTACCTGCATGATCGCGTGGCCGCCGTCTCCAACCGCGTGGCCGAAGTGGTCAACGGCCAGCCGCTTGAAGTGCTCGAACATGGCCGCCGCTTTCTCAAGGTGAAGACCCAGAAAAACGAGATCGGCTGGATTGAAGAGCGGGCGGTGATCGACAGCAAGACCTTCCAGGCTTTTGACCAGCTAGGGGTGCAGCACAAGGACGATCCGGTGGTGGCCACTGGCGTTCTGCGCGACGACATCTACCTGCATCTGACGCCCGGCCGCGATGCGGAGCGCTTTTACCTGCTGGCCGCGAACGCCAAGGTTCAGCTTCTGTCCCGCGCTTCGGTCCCCAAGAGTGCTCCCGGCTCAGGACAGGCTCCCAAGCCGCAGACGCCGAAGCCGGCGAACGCGGCCACGTCTCACGCTCCGGCTTCCAAGCCGACCGCTCCGGCGGTTACGCACGTTCCCAGCCTGCCTGCCGCCGAGCCGCCGCCGCTGGAAGATTGGTGGCTGGTGCGCGATGCCCAGGGCCACGCCGGGTGGCTGCTGGCTGGCCGCGTCGATGTGGATGTGCCCGATGAGATTGGCGTCTTTGCCGAGGGCCAGCGCTACGTCGGCGCTTACATCTTCAACAAGGTCTTCGACGCCGATGCCACGACGCCGGACCATCAGGTTCCGCAGTACGTGACCGTGCTCAGCCCGCCCCAGGCCGGCCTGCCCTTTGATTTTGATCAGGTGCGCGTCTTTACCTGGAGCATTCGCCATCATCGCTACGAGACGGCCTTCCGGCTGCATCCCATCCAGGGCTATCTTCCGGTGCGGGTCACGCCTGCCGCCGGCGGCAAGGCGCCCGTCTTCAGCTTCCAGATCGCCAACGGCGACAGCCTGACCGCCGATCCCGCCACCGGCATCACCCGCCCGGCCTCGCCGCGAACGATTACCTACGAGATGGACGACACGAGCGCCCGGCGCATCGGCTCCGACCTCGGCCCCATCCCCGTCAGCCACCTGCCCGAATCCCAGCCCAAGTCCGCCAAGCCGGGGAAGAAGAAGGGGCGGTAAGGGCCGTTCGCCATTTTTTCTCACCCATGTGGGGTGAAGCCATGATGGAATACAAAAAATAAGCCGCCGGACCTATCAATTTTTGATTTGGATGATAAGACGTTGTAAGCGCACGATGACCCCCTGCAGTGGGTCCTAGTACCCGCATGGAACATTACGCGGTGCGGTCGAAGAGCGCAATCCTGGGTCTGCGCTTGCGGCTGGCGCGCCTCGGTGTCCTGTATTGAGCAGACAACCATTCGCGAGTAGTGACAATATGACTTCACTTCGCTGAAGAAGCGATCGCACGGGTAAGCCTGCCCGGTGAAGGGACGACTATGATGGATGACCCGCGGTGCAAGATAGCGGCGATTGAGACGGATGATCCGCGCTGCAAGGGTCTGCTCAATGGCGCGGTCATTGAGATGGAAGACCCGCGCTGCATGAGCCTGATCTATCGCATGTCGATAGAAATGGATGATCCGCGCTGCCGGAGTTCGGCGACTGAGATGGATGACCCGCGCTGCCGAGGCCTGCAGAGGCAGTGGTAATGGAAGGTTGAAGTTCCCGGCAATCTCCTGACTCTGGCCTGAGCCCCAGGCTTACGTCCACGATATTTCTATGCCGTGCGCGGTGGCTGTGATCTTCGGCGGCTTATGGTTGGTAAGAATGCGGATCGCCTGGAAGCCCCCGCCCAGCACACAAACGGTTCCGCCTCCCACCAGCAGACCCAGCTTGCTGGTCGGCTCCGGATCAAGGAATGCCAGGATCACCATCGTCACGCCCACACCGCTCATTCCCAGCGCCACGCTCACGCTCGCGATCTCCCGCACGGATAGCCCGGAGTCTCTGGCCATTTGCAGCAGCGTCTGATCTTCGGGATGGATGCCGAGTTGAGCATCGTCCACCAGAACTCCAGCGACGCGAGCCCGGTAGAGCAGCGCAAGCCTGCGCAGCCAATCCGGATCGGAGGTCCTGACAATCGTCTCGCGTGAATCGCTCATGGGAAAGAGTCTATACCCTGGCCGGGCGCACTGGCCTGATTTGCGGGCCTGGGATTCGTGCAACCCGTTATGATGGTGCCAGCGCGGGATTTGCGGCGCAAACAATAAGAATGCCCCCCACGATCTTCATCTCGGCAGGCGAGGCCAGCGGCGAACACTACGGCGCGCTGCTGATCGCCGCGCTCAAAAAACGGCTCAGCGCGGCCGGGCAGGCGGCCAGCTTCTTCGGCATGGGCGGTGAGCGCATGTCTGCCGCGGGTCTGGAGTGCGTCGTCCGCGCCGAAGAGATGGCTGTGATGGGACTGACTGAGGTCGTCCGCCACCTGCCGCGCATCTGGCGCGAGTACCGCAAACTCAAAAAGTCCATCCGCGACCGCCGGCCCTCGGTGGCTGTGCTCATCGACTTCCCGGAGATTCACTTCCGGCTGGCCGAGGAGCTGCACCGGCTGGGCGTGCCGGTAATCTTCTTTGTCAGCCCGCAGTTGTGGGCCTGGAAGAAGAAGCGCATCCGGCTGGTGCAAAAGTACATCGACAAGATGCTGGTGATCTTTCCCTTCGAGGAGGCGTTCTATCGCGAGCGCGGCGTCAAGGCGGAGTTTGTCGGCCATCCGCTGGCGGAGCTGGCGCTGCCTTCGGTGAGCCGCGAGGAGTTTGCCGCCGAGAATGGCCTGGACCCGGCGAAGATCTGGATCGGCCTGCTGCCTGGAAGCCGCCCCAAAGAGATTCGCGACCATCTGCCGACGATCTTGCAAGCGGCGCGGGGGTTGGCGGCGGGTCTGACAGAACCGGCTGCGGATAATCCTGATGCTTTGAAAGGGCACGGCTTTAGCCGTGTCGTAAGCGGACCAAACGAGAACGCGGCTTTAGCCGCCGAGGGAATGCGCGTTGGAGAGAAGACGATCCCTCAGGGGCTAAAGCCCATTCCTTCTATTAGCGGTCCTGTGGCACGGCTGAAGCCGTGCCCTTTCAAAGCGATGGACTCTTCGGACTCGCTTGATTCGGCGTCTGATGCCGCGACTGCCGGCTTCGAGTTCATCATCCCCCTGGCGCCGACGCTGAATGCGGCGCAGCGCGACGAGGTGCGGCGGCTGGTCAAGGCGCACGGCGCTGGTTTGGCTGTCCGCCTGGTGGACGACGCCCGCGCCACGCTCTTGCACGCCCGCGCCTCGGTCGTCGCCAGCGGCACGGCCACAGTCGAGGCGGCTTTAATCGGCAATCCCTTTGTGGTGGTCTACCGGGTCTCGGCGCTGACCTACGCCATCGCCAAGCGGGTGGTCGAGGTGCCCCACGTGGCCATGGCCAACCTGATCGTCGGCAAGCGCATTGTCCCGGAGCTGATCCAGAGCGACTTCACGGCGGAAAATATCGTCCAAGAGATTAAGCGCCTACTACCCGACGGTGCGCCGCGCCAGTCCATGATGGAGGAGCTGGCGCAAGTGCGCGGCTTGCTGGGCAAGCAGTCGGCTGGCGGCGCTATTGACCGCGTGGCGGAGATTACGCTGGAGATTCTGAGGTTTGTGGACTCTCAGGTCTGAGAATCCAGACCTGGGGCACCCATTTTGAGGTTGAAATCAAGAGGCAAATAACAGAATGTCTTTGGCTACGAATAGGTCTGCGATGCGTACACGAATGAGGATTACGCCGATAGCGGGCGCCCTGCTCTGCGCTCTGATGCTCGTCGTGCCCGGCTTCGCTCAGCGCCCCGATCGCCCCGCGCTGGCCGTCTCCGGCTACGTAATCGACGCCGAGCTGGACCCGGCTACGCACCACCTGGCGGCCAAAGCAGTCGTCACCTTTTCCGCGCCTGAAAACACCAAAGTGGTCAGCTTCGGCTTTCATCCGGCGCTGAAGGTGACGAAAATCTCCGACGAAGCGGGCACGGTGCTCACCGGCGAGCGGTCGCCGGACGGCGGCGTTCGCATCACTCCGGCCACACCCTTTGTTCCGGGCCAGGCGGCGCATTGGAGCTTTGAATACGAGGGCACGATCACCGGCAACGATGATGGCCCCATTGAGGGCTTGAAGCTGGCCGCGATCCAGGAGCCGATCAGCTACCTGCTCTATCCGGCGCACTGGTTTCCCACAACCGGCTACCTGACTAATCGCTTCACGATGGAACTGCACATCCGCGTGACGCAGGGGATGCGGGTCTTCGCCAGCGGCAGCCTGGGCGCGTCGAAGCCGGTCACGCTGACCAACGGCAAGCTGGGCGACCAATATGACTTCAACTGGACCAAGCCGGGCTTTCCGGGTACAGTGATAGCCGGCCGCTATGTGAACCCGGTTTCAGCCGGGATGGGCAACGTGAAGGTCTATCTGACCATCACTCATCAGCAGTCGGGCAACGAGCTGGCGCAGACGGCAGCCAAGGAGTTCGACTTCTTTTCCGAGAACTTTGGCGCGGCCGAGAGCAGCCATTTGAACGTCGTCGAGCTGCCGGACGACACGCTGCCGGCGATCTGGGCGCCGGAGCTGGCTGCGATTCTGGGCTCGCGCGTGGGCGACAAGAGCGGCATTCGCCTGCTGGCCAACACCATCGCCCACCAGTGGTGGGGCTCCGAGGTCAGCCCGCGCACGCTCAACGACGCCTGGATCACCAATGGCATGGCCCGCTACGGCGAGCTGATGTACGTGGAGGACGAGAGCGGCAAGAACGCGCTGAAGACGGCCTTGCAGGACGTGGCCGCCGGAGCGCTGGCCTACGACACCATTCCGCTGTCGAGCGTCGGCCGCCTGAGTCCCTTTTCGCCCGAGTTCCAGTCGATGACCCTGGAAAAGGGCGCAATGATCTTCCATATGCTGCGCTGGGAGGTCGGCGACAAGGCCTTCCTGGCCACGCTCAAAGGAGCGTTGAGCCAGTACACCGACGGGGCGATTTGTGCATCGGAGTTCGAGAAGGTGGCCGAGGCGCAGAGTCAACAGGAGCTAGCCGCCTTCTTTGCGCAATGGGTAGACGGTACCGGCGCGCCGCAGTTCAATAACAAGTACGCCGTTTACCGGCTGGGCAACAACAAAGGCTTCCGGACGATCGGCGAGATCGACCAGGATTTGGACCTTTTCCGCATGCCGGTGGAGTTGCGCATCGAAACCGACGGCAAGACGGAGACGCAGAAGATCGACGTGGTGGGTACGGATACGCAATTTGTGGTGGACACCTTCGGCCGCCCGCGGCGCATCAGCATCGACCCCCAGGGCTGGGTGCTCAAGTCCACTCCCGACTTGCAGGTGCGCATCCATATTCTCAAAGGCCAGCAACTGGTGGCCCAGGGAGACCTGCCTGTCGCGCTGGGCGAATATCAAAAAGCGCTGGAGGCCAATTCGCAGAGTTCGCTGGCCAACTACCGCATCGGCGAGTTGCTCTTCGCGCAGCGCAACTACCAGGCCAGCGTGAACTCCTACCGCGATGCGCTGCGCGGCGACGGCGAGCCGCGCTGGACAGAGGTCTGGAGCTATATTGCCATCGGCAAGATTTACGACCTCACCGGGCAGCGCGACCGGGCGGTAAACGAATATCGCCTCGCGGTGCAGACCAACGACAACACCCAGGGCGCGGTGAACGAGGCGCGGCAATGGCTGCAAAAGCCATTCAAGCGGGCTGAGAGCGAGTAGCGCGCCGCGCTGGCCGCGCCGCGGGTGTTCATCCAGGCAACGCACACGCCGGGCAATCCCTCCTATCGCCAGTGGCTCACCCGGCAGAGTTTGGCCGCATTCAAAACGGCAAGGCCGGCCCGAGGGCCGGCCTTGCCGTTGCTGAACGCTTCCGGTTGCTTACTTGTTGGGGTGAGAGTCGCCCAGGGAGAGAACTTCCAGTTTAACCGGGGCAATTCCGGGCTGGAGGATGGCCAACTGCTTGGCCGCGCCATACGACAGATCGATGACGCGCCCCTTGATCAGGTCGCCACGGTCGGTGATGCGCACTACGACCGAGCGATGGTTGTCGAGGTTGACCACGCGAACCTTCGATCCGAAGGGAAGGGTTGGATGGCAAGCGGTCATCGCGTTCATGTCGTACCGCTCTCCGCTGGCTGTAGGCCGTCCGTTAAACCTGCCGCCGTACCAGGAGGCAAGGCCGTGAAGTGCGTGAGCCGCAGCTGATTCCACGGGCTGATGGGCCGCCAGCACAGCTGGCGTCGCGCTCACTACCGGAACCGCAAGGGGAGCGGTAGCCGCTGGCAAGGGAAGCGGCGCATCCGCATGCACTGTCCGCGTGGTAACTGTCACCACTCCCACGGTCAGAGCAACAGAAGAAGCCCCCGCCAGCAGCCAAACCCGTAGCGAAGTTTTTGAGCTCGTGTTGCATGGTTCTCGTTTCACCATCCACCTATTTTACCAATTTGGTACTCATTCACCTAATTGTTATCAAAATGCGCATACGGAGATTCTGCCCAAAAAGGAACAGTTTTCGGGGTTTTCCCCGTGAATTGGCTTTTTCCGTAGCCTTCAATTTGCACCAGTAACGGTGCAATTCAGCGCTTTTTTGCCCGTGCGGATCGATTCCGCACTCGGCTCGTCTGGCGATCTTCGCCCATCTTTGCGGATTATTTATTCCCCTCCTGCTAGCGTGAAATTGACGATAGAGAAAAACAGGAGGTCGAGATGAAACTCAGCACAACGGGAATGGAGCTGCTCAAGAACTCCGAGGGCTTTCGCAGCCACGTTTATCTGGATGTGGCCGGCTTTCCCACCATCGGCTACGGCCACCGGCTGCTGCACCGCGATTCGTTTCCTAACGGCATCGACGAGCCGCAGGCCGCCAACCTGCTGGCCTGCGACGTGCGTGACGCCGAGCAGGCCGTCCAGCGGCTGGTGAAGGCGCCGCTGACGCAGGGCCAGTTCGATGCGCTGGTGGACTTCTGCTTCAACCTGGGCGCGGGGCGGCTCACCGCTTCCACACTGCTCAAGTGCGTCAACGCGGGAAGATACGACGATGCCGTGGAGCAATTGCTGCTCTGGGACCACGCCGGCGAGCAGGAATGCTCAGCCCTGAAGGCGCGCCGCGAGGCCGAGGCCGAGCTATGGCGCAATACCCAGGTCGAGCGGCAAGCAGCCGCGTAAATCATTATCAGAGCGGGAAAAGTGAGTCGGGAGCGGGCGGCATCGTGACCAGGCGCGAGCGGCGGCGGGACGGCTGAGGATCGGGCGAGGCCAGCAGGCTGGCAATCTCGCGGAGTTCGGCGCGGGCCTGGGCGAGGGTTGCTGCAACGGCCTCCAGAGTCTGGCCGGAGAGGGGCTGGGCGGAGGCCGCGGCCGGAAGCGGCAACTGAGACTGCGGATCGGCTTGGAATTCCAGATGCGGGGCTGGCTGGGGGCTGGTGCGGCGCTGCCCAAGAACCTGGCGAGCGCCGGCCAGCGTGTAGCCCTCGATGTGGACAAGGTGCTTGATCCTCAGGGCCAATTCGACGTCGCGACGGCGGTAGAGCCGCTGGCCGGTTCCGCTTTTGTTGGGTTTGAGCTGGGGAAACTGCGTCTCCCAAAAGCGCAGAACATAGGTTTCGAGCTGGCAGATGCGGGCCACGTCGCCAATCTTGAAGTAAAGGCGGTCGGGGATCGCGGGCGAGTCGAGGGCGCTCTTCTGAGTAAGTTGCATGGCCATAATGACGCGAGCAGGACCACTACGCGCGCGGAAACCCTGCTCTAGAGGGATTATAGGCCACAAGTTGCACCATTTGTGAAGCATTATTTATAGAATAGGACGATTTTATGGGAATATCCGGGTGCCCCAGGTCCCGCGTTTGGGACCTGGGAAACAACGAACCTCAATCCGCCGTGTCCATCAGGCTGGGAAACCCCTAGCCTCAATCTGCCTCGTCCTTCAGGCTGCGCTCTTGGCTTCCTTGGGGTTCACCAGGTCGCGCAGCTCCTTGGAAGGCTTGAAATAGGGTACTTTCTTTGCCGGAACCTCGACGCGCTCGCCGCTCTTGGGGTTGCGTCCAATGCGCGGATTGCGCTGGCGAATACGGAACGATCCGAAGCCACGAATCTCAATCTTGTCACCGCTCTTGAGCGCGCCGATCACCGCGTCGAAGATGGTCTCGACAATGACTTCGCCGTCGCGCCGCGTCAGGTCGCCCGCACCGGTCACTTTTTCCACCAGGTCTGCCTTTGTCATATTTTCTATCCCTCCGCTCACAGCATAACCGGATTCGCCCCATTCTGAAATGAAAAAGTTGCCTTCCCTGCGGATTCGGACCTTTTCTCCTCAACAGCTTGGCGGAATCGCCCTGCCCCGTGCATGCCGCAGCCCAACTTCGCCCGCCGCCGTTTATGATGACCAGAGGCATTCCCTGGGATTTCCAGCAGCATGGAGCATGGAGCGGGGAGTGGAGAGCGGAGAAGAGAACGTGACGGACGAGATCAGCCACAGCGCCGGCCCGAAGTACAGCATCGTGATTCCGGC
>PLPA01000057.1 GCA_003159355.1 Acidobacteriaceae bacterium
GAAGCCTATCCCGGCGACGTCTTCTATCTCCACTCGCGGCTTTTGGAGCGCTCCTCCAAAATGTCCAAAGAAAAGGGCGGCGGCTCACTGACCGCGCTGCCGGTGATCGAAACCCAGGCCGGCGACGTTTCGGCGTACATTCCGACCAACGTCATTTCCATCACCGACGGACAGATTTTTCTGGAGACCGATCTGTTCAACTCCGGCGTTCGTCCGGCGGTCAACGTGGGCCTGTCGGTCTCGCGCGTAGGATTTTCGGCGGCCATCAAGGCGGTCAAGCAGGTGGGCGCCACGCTCAAGCTCGATCTGGCGCAGTACCGCGAACTGGCGGCCTTTGCGCAATTCGGCTCCGACCTGGACCCGCTCACGCAAAAGCAGCTCAACCGCGGCGCTCGCTTGACGGAACTGCTCAAGCAGCCGCAGTTCCAGCCGTTGACCTGGCAGCAGCAGACGGTGGCGCTCTTCGCCGGCACGCAGGGCTATCTGGACGATTTCCAGATCAAGGACATTCGCGCCTTCGAGGTTGGCCTGTACAAGTACTTCGACAGCGCGCAGACGGCGCTGATCGAGGATCTGACCAAGAAGAAGGCGCTCGACGACGATCTGCGCGGCAAGCTGCACGCGGCGCTGAAGGAATACGCGGCGAATTTCAAGGCAGAACTTGAGGCAGCCGCAAAGGCATAGCTTCTAGCCTCTAGCTTCTAGCTACTAGCTAAAAGCCGGAGGCTGGAGAATGAAATCTGGATTTGCAAGCCGAAAGCTAGAAGCTAGAGGCTAGAAGCTCGGAAGAACATGGCAAATGTCTTAGACTTACGGCGTCGCATCCGCAGCGTGAAAAACACGCGGCAGATCACCAAGGCCATGAAGATGGTGGCGGCGGCCAAGCTGCGGCGCGCGCAGGAGCGTGCTCTGGCGGCGCGGCCCTACGCTAAGATGATCACCAGCGTGCTGGAATCGCTGACCCGGCGCGTGGATATCTTTGACGAGGACACCGGCAACCTGCGCCATCCGCTCTTTGTCACGCGCGAAGAGAAGCGGATTTTGCTGATAGTTATCAGCGGCGACAAGGGCTTCGCCGGCGCTTTCAACGCCAACATCCTCAAGACGGCCTTCCAATTCATCGCCGGCAACACGGACAAGGAAATTGACGTGGAGGCGGTGGGCCGCAAAGCGCGCGATCTGATGCGGCGGCGCTATCCGGTGGCCGTTTACAGCGAGCACACCGAGTCGGATCAGATGGGCGACAACCCGCACATCTTCAAGACCCGGGAGCGCAAGGCACCGGTCGAGGTCACAGGCGACCATCCGGGGATGCTGTTGAAGCTGGAACAAAGCCGCGTCTTCGAGATGGCGCAGAACATCATCGCCCGCTACATTCATGAGGAGATCGACGCCGCCTACATCGTCTACAACGAATTCAAATCAGTGATCGCGCAGCGGCTGGTGGTGGAGAAGCTGTTGCCGCTGATGACGATCGGCATTCCGCAGATTACCGGCGCGGTCGAGCAGACCGAAGCCGAGCGCGAACGCGCCGCCGAAGCCGCACTCTCAGCGCGGGCATCCTGATCGAAGCCGGCCGACACCGCCGAGGCCGACGAAGAAGCCAAGAAGTTCGGCACCAGCTCAGGTGGACTACATCTACGAACAGCCTTCGGAAGAATTGTTTGCGGGGCTGATTCCGCAGTACATCACATCCATGCTTTACCACGCGATGACGGAGTCGGTGGCCGCGGAACAGGCGGCACGCATGACGGCAATGGATTCGGCAACCAACAACGCCTCGGATATGATCGACGCCTACACGCTGCTCATGAATCGCGTGCGTCAGGCGGCCATCACCAAGGAAATCATTGAGATTGTGAGCGGCGCAGCGGCAGCGCAATGAAAAGCAGCTACTAGCTGCTAGCTTCTAGCCTCTAGCTCTTCGGCCGGGTCACACCTGGAGAAGAGAACATAGTTGAGGTTGAGAAGGGAAAAGCTAGGAGCTAGGAGCTAGAAGCTAGGAGCTTTCAACAATGGCAGAAAACATCGGCAAGGTAATCAAGATTTCGGGTCCGGCGGTGGACGTGCAGTTTGAAGAAGCGACGATGCCGCCCATCTACCAGGCGCTGCGCGTCACCAGCGAGGGCTTCACCGTGCCCACGCCCATCAGCGTGATCCTCGAAGTGCAGCAGCAGTTAGGCGAGGGTCGCGTCAGAACCGTGGCCATGGAAGCCACCGACGGCATGGTGCGCGGCATGAAGGCCATCGACCTCGGCGGACCCATCCGCGTGCCGGTGGGCAAGCAGACGCTGGGCCGCATCATCAACGTGATCGGCGACCCGATGGACAATCTCGGCCCCATCGGCGAAACGGAGCGTATGCCCATTCACCGGCCCGCGCCTCTGTTCGACGAGCAGGTCACCCACGAGGAGATGTTCGAGACAGGGATCAAGGTCATCGACCTGATTCAACCCTTCCTCAAGGGTGGCAAGATCGGCCTCTTTGGCGGCGCCGGCGTGGGCAAGACTGTCGTCATCATGGAGCTCATCAACAACGTGGCCAAGAACCACGGCGGCTACTCGGTCTTCGGCGGCGTGGGCGAGCGCACCCGCGAGGGCAACGACCTGTGGCTGGAGATGACCGAGTCGGGCGTGATCAAGCCGGGCGACTGGGCCAACTCGAAGTGCGCGCTGGTTTACGGCCAGATGACCGAGCCGCCCGGAGCGCGCCTGCGCGTGGCCCTGAGCGCACTGACCGTCGCCGAGTACTTCCGCGACGTGGAAGGCTCGGACACGCTGCTCTTCATTGACAACATCTTCCGCTTTACGCAGGCCGGCAGCGAAGTTTCGACGCTGCTGGGCCGCATGCCCTCGGCCGTCGGCTACCAGCCGAACCTGGCCACCGAGATGGGCGAGTTGCAGGAGCGCATTACTTCGACGAGCAAGGGCTCTGTCACTTCGGTGCAGGCGGTCTACGTGCCCGCCGACGATTTGACCGACCCGGCGCCGGCGACGACCTTTGCCCACCTGGATGCGACGACCGTGCTGAGCCGTCCGCTCTCGGAACTGGGCATCTATCCCGCCGTCGATCCGCTGGCTTCGACCTCGCGCATTCTGAGCGCGCGCATCGTCGGCCAGGATCACTACGACGTGGCCCAGGGCGTGAAGAAGATTCTGCA
>PLPA01000266.1 GCA_003159355.1 Acidobacteriaceae bacterium
GCTGAGGTCTACCGTTATTGGCGGAGCCGCCCGGTGGGCGAAAGGCTTGCTGCTGTGTGGGATGCGACTGCCGCAGCCTACGCTTTCAAGGGAATAACCTATGACCCTACCCGAAGATCTGAAGCAACTCTTACTCGCATTCAACGCCCACAGGGTTGAATACCTGATCATCGGCGGCTATGCGGTTGGCGTTTATTCTGAACCGCGCGCAACCAAGGATCTTGATCTATTTATTCGCTCGAGTATTACGAACAGCGAAGCGGTCTATCGTGCTCTGGCCGCATTTGGCGCGCCGCTCGCCGGGATGACTCCGGCCGACTTCCGCAACGATCCCAACGCGGTATTCCAGATCGGACTCCCGCCCGCCCGTGTCGACATTTTGCAACACATCAGCGGAGTGACCTTTGAAGAGGCATGGGAGCATCGAACGGATACTTCTGTCGACGGCGTAACGACACACGTCATCGCCGCTGAGCATTTGATCCAAAATAAACTTCAATCGGGAAGGATGCGCGATCTGGCCGACGTAGAAGCCATCCGCGAAGCCAACCCGAAAAAAGCCGGTTAGTTATGCAGAATCCCAGGTCTCAAAACGAGACCTGGGCCACCCGCCAGATCCTGGTATCGAGCCTGACTTATGAAAAAGAATTCGAGAATTCTTGACGCAACCGACATTCGGTTTTGTTGGTTCGGGTTAAACTCGACTCGGGAGGAACAATGAAGAGGAGAAAAGAAGTCATTTATTGCAAATGCAGGTGGGAGCGCCCCGGTCACAAGACTGGGGACGGGTTAGGTATGCCGGGAACCTGTGGCGCTTGTGGCGGAACAGCATCCTTTAGGGGCAACATCCCCGAAAAGCATATACCGGGCAACAAGCGAAGGAGATGAACCCAGGGTATCCCAGGTCTGGATTTTCAGACCTGGGAATTCAGAGGCCTCATGCGATCCCATGTCTCAAAAGCGAGACATGGGCCACCCGTCGGTTTAAGGAAACCACCGAGGCAAGTGGTGGGATACGAGAGCCATAAGCACAAGGTAGAGCAGGGCACTCAGAGCAATAATACCGAGCATTACAGAGGCTCCGACGGCAGATTTAATCCAGCATACCGCCAACTGTAGGCGTGTCGGTTGCAAAAATTCAGATGCCGCATTCACTTCATCGCCCCTAGAGTTGCCGCTCATACCGCTTTGAACCTCTGCCCAGGAGTGGTACGTCTAGCGGATTGTAGCATATCCGGCGGAAAGGCGGATATGCGCTCTGAATTACCAGGCAAACTTTTCTTCAAAGATCGGCTATCCATTGTGTTTTGGCTACGACAACTGGGAGATCTAGATTATGACCGTTTGCACATTTTAGATCGCCTGCTCCATCGCTCAACCTTGCTTCTATAGAGAACTTGGTTTCGTTTTTCGGCCATACGGTTAATATTTCGATCTGAGATTCGCAGCTTGGCTGGTTGCATTTCAATGAGACTCGATGGAACCGATCATGCACCCGTCGTTCCGTGTCAGATTGTCGAGGAACCTTTTCCCACCGAATGTCTCGTTTCTCAAACAGAGCAATGGCGCCGCATTCGTGGCACTGAACGTATGCTCGCCAATCATCCCTGGGCCAGTCTGGGGGATAGGCGGATTTTTCTGGAAGGTTGGGATATGGCAGAAAGATTGGACCGCAAAAAGGATGCTTGAAAGCCTTGCATTTGAGGGTAGCTACTGGAACGTTTTCGCTCATGCGTAATGTTAAACCCATGAAGCCGTCCCGGACAACCCGGAATTTGGCGGGTGGCCCAGGTCCGACCAATGAAGCAGGGTGCCCCATCTCTGGATTTTCAGACATGGGAGACCACGAACCCTGACCGGCCTTCTCTTTTCGGACCGGGTGCCCCGGAGGCCGTTTTGCGGATAATTACCCGTCTGTGATGGACACTGCCAATAGAGAGAAATTCCTGAGCCCTCGGGAGAGCCGGACCATGCGAACCGTCAGAAACATCACCGTAGCCGTCGAACCCGAGCTCTACCGCCAGACGCGCAGGATTGCCGCCGACTACGACACCACCGTGACCGACATGGTAAGGTTCTTGCTCATTGCCCTGCCTGAAGCGGTGAAGGCCGCGCGCTATCCCGGTGGCCGGCCGCAATTTGGCTTGGCCGCTGCCCGCGCTGCCCGCGCCACTGCTTCAGCCCTGCCCGCAGCCACCTCCCCGAACCCGTCCTGTCCCACCCTGGAAAAAAGCGAAATTTCGCCTTGTACGCCTGTAAATACCAGTCAACCACATTCCTTTCAGCAACTTACGAGACAACAACCGGCGCCCGTACAGGTTAAGCATTTCAGTATCGCCACCCTGAAAGCCATCATTTCAAAGGCTTTGCGATCCATTTCATAAATCGCGCATTTCAACCGCTGTACACCAGTAAACCCCTTGGCTGGGGCATTACGAACCTCAACCGGCCTAGTCCCTTAGTCCCTCTAGTGCTCTCCTGGCGGCAGCTTGCAACAATCTCCCGCGGCGACCGGCTCATTGGCGCCGGCGTCCAAAACCACCTTCCACTGGCCGTCGGCCTGCTTGCGCCAGATGGTCATATAGCGCCCTGTCGTGGTCACGGGATTGCCATTGGCGTCCTTGCTGTGGCCCTCGAAGTGGCCCCAGGTGTAGCCCATGTCGCCCGACGGGCCCATCAGCGCATCGGTCGGCGTCCAGGTCAGTTGGTAGACCTTGGGGTCCCAGTTGGCGGATTTGGCGATGGCGACCTTGCCGATCAGCGGAGCAGCCGCATTGCCCAGCGCCACGCCGTCCTCGGCAAACCAGTCGGCAAAGGCCGCTCCTCCGCGCTCCAGCACGTCCTTGGCAAAGCGCGCCTCCAGATCGAAGAGCAGCATCTTGCCCGGCTTGACCGTCGGGTCAGTCAGCGGATTGGGCGCGGCCTGCGCGTTCGCATCGGGAAAGGCCAACTGCCCCCATGCCAAACTTGAGGCGCCCATCGCCCCTGCCAACAATGCACAACCAAGAATCCTTCTCCAGCTTGCAGCCATCTTCCAGCCCTCCAGCGGCACACAAAGATTTCTCTGCCTATCGTACAACGACGGGAAAGAACTCACTTCTGTATCATGGGAGTATGCAGAGCGAGAGAAGCGCTTCCCCCCATCCCGCAGCCTTTCGCACGCACGACCCTCGGCTGGAGCACATTGCCGCCAAGGTGATGGACGGTGAACGGCTGGGCTTCAACGACGGACTCGTACTCTACGGCTCCCCGGACGTGCTGGCCGTGGGCTGGCTGGCCAACCGTGTGCGCGAGCGGATGCACGGCGATGTGACCTACTTCAACGTCAATCGCCACATCAACCCCACCAACGTCTGCGTGGCGAATTGCCGGTTGTGCGCCTTCGGACGCAAGAAGGGCGACGCGGCGGGCTACACGATGGCTTTGGAAGAGGCGTGGGAGACGGCGGCCTCGGGCTACACCGAGTCGGTGACGGAGTTCCACATTGTTGGCGGACTCCATCCCGATCTGCCGCTGGAGTACTTTCTCGACCTGGTGAGCGGCTTGAAGCAGCGCTTTCCCAAGGTTCACATCAAGGCCTTCACGATGGTGGAGGTGGCCTATCTGGCGCGGCGTGCCAAGCTCTCCATTGAGGAGACGCTGCGGAAGATGCGTACCGCGGGTGTGGATTCGATGCCTGGCGGAGGCGCGGAGATCTTTTCGGCGCGGGTGCGCTCGATCATCTGCGACCACAAGATTGATGGGGAAGAATGGCTGGAGACGGCGCGCATCGCCCACCGGCTGGGCTTCAAGACCAACGCGACGATGCTCTACGGGCACATTGAGAACGATGAAGACCGCGTGGACCACCTGCTGAAGCTGCGCGCGCTGCAGGACGAGACCGGCGGGTTTCAGACCTTCATCCCGCTGGCCTTCCATCCGGAGAACACGGCGCTCGACCACCTGCCGGTAACCACGGGCTTGACCGACATTCGCCAGGTTGCG
>PLPA01000172.1:0-1654 GCA_003159355.1 Acidobacteriaceae bacterium
GGCACCAGCCAGCCGGCGATCAGAGGAAGGTAGACAAAGCCCTGTTGCGCTGCCGGTTGCGAAGCGGCTTTCGCGCCGGATTGCGGCCCGGACCCTGGCGCGCCGTTCTTGTTCTCTTCAGTAGCCATTCTTTTTTGACTATACCGCACCGGGCTAGGGGTTAGTCCCTATTCCCTATTCCCTAGTCCCTAGATCCTCACAAGCTCGCGCTGCACCCGCCCCGTCACCCAGGCTTTGCCCGGCGCGGTGAGCATATCGATCTCGCTGCGCACGCCGAACTCCGGCAGGTAGATGCCCGGCTCGACGGAGAAGCAGGTGTTGGGCAGCAGCAGCCGCACGTCGTGGGTCTCCAGATTGTCCAGGTTCGCGCCGGAGCCGTGGATCTCGGGGCCGATGTTGTGGCCGGTGCGATGGGTGAAGAACTCGCCGAAACCGGCCGCGCGGATGACCTCGCGGGCCGCGTCGTCAGCCTCGAAGCCGCGGATCGCGCGATTCTCGGCAAAAGCCTGCTTGACGGCGTGGATGGCCGCGTCGCGCGCCTTCACCACCGTCTCGAAGACGTGCAACTCCGTGGCCGTTGGTTCGCGTCCCACCACGCCGGTCCAGGTAATGTCGTAGTAGATGCTGCCCGGTTTATCCGATTTGGCCCAAATGTCGATGAGAAGAAAATCGCCCGCGGCGATGGGCGAGGAATGCTCGGCGGTCGGCTCATAGTGCGAGTCGGAGCAGTTGGCGTTGACGCTGACGTTGGGGCCGTCGTCCCAAATCAGGCCTTCGCGGCGCATCGCTTCGCTCAGCCATTGCATATGGTCGAACTCGGTGTACGCGCCCGCGCCGGAGTTCACTCTGCGGCCAATCACTCGCCAGCCCTCGTCCAGAATCGCGTCGATGGCCCGCTGCGCGACGGTGTGGCTGGCGATCTGCTCTTCACTCAAGACCGCTTCAAAAACGCTTACAAGGTCAGCAGAGCTTACAATCCGCTTGCCCAGCCCGCGCAGAAACTCGACCGTGCCCGCGTCCACCATCGAGACGTACATGATGGCGTTGTTGGGCGAGTATTGCATGGCCAACGTGCTCGCGCCCGCCAGCATCAATTCCAGGCCGGCGGCCAGTTCCTGCCAACTGGAGTAGAGCGCCTTGGCGCCGGGCAGCGCATCCAGCCGACCCTGCTCAATGCGATGCACCAGCTTGCGCGGCTCGCCGGCGGCAGGCACAAAGTAGTACCAGCGGCGTGTGATGTGCGCCTTCTCGTCCAGGCCCAGGATGCGGGCGGCTATGGGGTCGCGGTGATGATGGTCGTAAAAAAGCCAGCCGTCAACGCCGGCTTCGCGGAGTGCGGCTTGAATCGCTTGCAGGTCCATATCGGCCATGATACGCGAGCAGGGGCGGATCAGAACCATACCGGCAATCATTGCTCCGAACCCCGCCGGCATAATAGCTCCGTGCCCCATCCTTTTCGCTTTCTTTGCGAAAAGGATGGAAAACCATGAAATCCACCCGCTGGCTGGCCAGATTTTTGCCCAACTGTCTCTACTTTTATGCAGAGCCTTTTTTGCGCGGATGTGTACGCAATTCCGCCCGCTTACAACGCGGCCAGCGCCTCCGCCTGTGTGGGGAAGAGGCCGGCGTACTTGGTGATGCCCACCATGGTAAA
>PLPA01000172.1:1689-19500 GCA_003159355.1 Acidobacteriaceae bacterium
GCATCCTTCGAGGTGCTGGCGATGTCGCCCTCGAAGCGCAGGACGGCGACCGGATGCCCGACCGGGGAAGTGAGTTGCTCAACGCGCGCCTTGGTTTCGCTTTGCACGATCAATCGTCTCCAATCAGTTCTCAGTTCACAGTTGTCAGTTCTCAGTTGCCGTTGTCAGTGAACAGTTGTTAGTAGTGTGTGGTCAACAGTCGTTTTGTGCCGGTGCGCAACTTCTGTCGTGCCATAAAACTGACAACTGAGAACTGACAACTGAGAACTGTTATTGCTCTTTATCCAGCCGGATGACCAGCCGGACGTAACTGCTGTTGCCGTCGGCGCCGACCACCCATTCGGCTTCGTCCACCAGCGCCTGGATGAGAAACATTCCCATGCCGCGCGGGCCTTCGTCGCCGTGCATCTTGCGGTCGATGTCGGGTTTGCTGACAGCGCCCGGCTGCCGGTTCATGCCCTTGCCGTCGTCGATGACCTTGACCTCCAGCGAGTCGGCGCTGACGGAGAGCACCACGCCCACGCTGAGCTTTTCGTTCAGGCGGTTGCCATGCTCGATGGCGTTGATGCAGGCCTCGGCGACGGCCGTCTTCAGGTCTTCGATGCGGTCCTCACGGAAGCACATCAGCTTGGCCACCGCCGCCGCGGTACTCATGGCCACCTTCTCGAAGCCCATGCGCGAGGGCAGCCGGACCTCGACCGTGGTGGGCTTGGATTTGGGGATGGAATTGTCTTCGCTCATGCCGGCATCTCCATCACGCCCGTTTCGCGGCACAGCGCCAGTGCGGTCATGTCGTCTCCCTGCGGCCCGCCTTCGGAGAAGGCCTCGATGGCCGCCCATAATGCATCGAGAATACCATCGGCCTTTGCCGCCTGGCACCTTAAAAATTCATCCAGCAGCCGTTCGGGACCAAACTCCTCATCCCCCTTGAAGACTTCCGTCAGCCCGTCGGTATAAAACAGCAGCCGCGTTCCCGGCAAAAAATCGCACAGCTCGCTCGCGTAGCGCATCCCCGGCAGCATCCCCAGCGGCGTGCCGGCGGCCTCAAAGAGGCGCGGCTCCGCTCCGGGCTGCGCCAGAAACCCAGGATTGTGGCCCGCGTTCACCACCTCGATCTCGCCCGCCTGTACATGCAGCCGCAGGAAAATCGCCGTGACATAGCGGCGGCGCGCCTCTTCGCCCTCCGCCCAATGGTGCTGATTCATGCGCGCAGCCAACTCGTCCAAAGGCGGCCCATCCGCCGCCATCGCGCGGAAAGCCGAACGGAAGCTGGTGGACATGATCGCCGAAGCCATCCCCTTGCCGGCCACATCGGCCACCGCCATCAGCAGGCTGCCGTCCGGCTGGGCAACAATGTCCAGATAGTCGCCGCCCACCTCGTAGCACGTATCGGAACGGAAGGACAGAGAGTAGCCCGGAATCGCGGGCAGCCGCTGCGGCAGCAGCGAGCGCTGAATGGCGCGCGCCGCGTCCATATCCTGTTGCACGCGGGCAAACTCGATGTTGCGCTTGTGGTTGCGGGCGTTTTCTAGCGCCACGGCGGCCTGCAACGCCAGCCCTTCGATGAAGTCGGTCTCGTAGATTGTCAGTGCGCGCCCGCCCGGAGAAGCCACAACCAGCTCCGCCATGAGCTGGCCAGCGCGGTCTTCCAGCGGATAAGCCAGCGCGCCCGCCGTGTCAGGGTCGTCCGCGCCGGGAGCGTCGCCATAACTCAACCCAGCCGCGGGAAAAGCCGCGCCGGCCATCTCCAGCTCGCGCACCACGATGCGCAGCACCTGCTCCAGCACCTCTTCTTCGCGAATGGTCGAATGCACCTGCCGTGAAGCCTCCAGCAGCGCCTGTAACCGCGCCACCTGCTGCTGCAACCCAATCGTATCGGCATTGCCCGTCTCGCCATGACCGGGAAGCTGAATTCCAGCCGCCATCGCGCCTAACCCCCGTGAAATTTCACTCTAGCATGATGAGGTCTGCACTGGCGCGAGATTCAGCGATTGGCCATGCGGCGAAGATCCCTTGTCTCCAGGATCCGCTTCTCATAGCCTCGCCGCGCCACAGCCAGCATTGCCTGGCCGATCTCGCGCGTCGATAGAACATGATTCGGCAGCGCCCAATGTAACAGCGGAAGTAGAGGCTTCATGAGTTTGTACATCACTCGATAGGCAGGCGTCTTCGATTGAATCCCATCCAGTGGCTCAATCAGCCCGGGACGAAACATGAACGCCTTGAGCGGCAGCCGCAGCAGGGCATTCTCCGTCCGGCCCTTGATGCGCGCCCACATCGCGCGCCCCCGCTCCGAGCTGTCGGTTCCCGCGCCGGAGACGTAGATAAAGGTCATCCCCGGATTGAGCCGGCTGAGCGTCTCTGCGGCGGCCAGCGTGAGTCCATAGGTGATGCGCTCGTAGTCGGCCTCCTTCATGCCGGCGGTCGAAACGCCGAGCGAAAAAAAGCATGCGTCGAAGCCAACCAAATCGGTCTCCACCGCCGTAAGATCGCCGATATCAGCACATAAAATTTCGCGCAGCTTCGGGTCCTCCATCCCGGTTGCTCCGCGGCCAACGGTCGCCACAAGATCCACATCCGTGGCGCGCAGGCACTCGCGCAAAACCCCCTGCCCCACCATTCCAGTTGCGCCAAAAATCAACACTTTCATCGCGTCCCTCTTCTCTGATTGCCCATGCTGGAAGCAAGTATAGTCTTGGTTTGTTCCTTCAAGAGCAGTCCGGCTTGCCGCTGCAAATTATGCCAGCAATGAACCCGCTAACTTGCTAACCTGCTATCAGCGCGAAGCGGTGGCTAACCTGCTAAATGGTAAGCCAGTCCTCGCGAGTTTTGGCGAACGGATAGAGAATACCCAACGCTCAACCAGTTTTGTTCATAGGGAGATCAGCAGCGGTTTCAAAACTGTGTAATCTACAGCTGTGGCAATGAAATATTTCACCAAGAATTCTTCAACTTCCGCCGCCTGCCGGGAAAGTTTTGGTTGCTACAGCAGGGCAGGAAAGAATAGTTTATTGACATGCGGAAGATGAAATGCAAGCGAATCATTGCGGCGCTGATCGCGCTTTGCACGATTGGAATCAGCACGGCGCAACAGAAGGCTCCATTGCCGGATGTGACCATCGCGCCAAAGTCGAGCGCGGCGGTGAGCGCGCATATTATCGACCTGGCGAAAGAGCCGAAGATTACGCAGGCTGAAAAGCAGCGGCTGATCCGCGACAAGATCAAGTACGTCTTTGTGCTCTTCCAGGAGAACCGCTCTTTTGATTTTTATTTTGGAAGTTATCCCGGGGCGGACGGGCTCTATGCAGGACCAGCCGGTCCTTACAATGCTGACAATGTCACTGGCTTCAAGCAGCCAATTGTGAACACCGACGGAACTCTGGGGACGATTACGCCATTCCGTATTCCAACAACAATCATCGATGCAAAGGGCAAGACCGTGCCGCTTTATCCGGCGGACATAGCCTCGGTGAATCACTCGCACGTGGCCATCGCGCGCAAGATTGCTCTGGATGCGAACGGTGTGGCGCGGAACTCGGAGTATGCGCTGACCGAAGAGGGCGTGACGCTGACCAATGGCAAGCCGTCCAAGGCGCCGACGCTCGAACGCAAGCAGTTTGGTGAGCTGGTGATGGCTCATGTGGACTGCGACACGGCGCCGTTTCTCTGGCGTTATGCGGACCGCTTCACGCTCTTCGACCACTTCATGGACACGATCATCGGTCCATCGACGCCCAATGCGATTGCCATGATCAGCGGGCAGGGCGGCGAGACGCAGTGGATGCTGCATCCAGATCAAGCCGCGACCGGCGGCAAAGGCAAGGACGCGATAGTGCCGATGGTTGCCGACCCCGCGCCCTACTGGGGATCGGCGTTGGATAAAGCGAACAAGCTGCGTCAGCCGCAGGCCGTGCCGCCCGGAAAAAGCGTCTCGAAGAACCTGACCTTCGCCAGTCTGCCGCTCTCCTTCATGGGCAGCGAGATCAAGAAGACTACGGCTGCCGATTACGATCCTGCGTTTGATCTGCCTGATGTGCGCGAGGACATCGAAAAAATTGCGGGGCATGGCGTGAGCGCGATCAACTGGGGCTGGTATCAGCAGGGNNGCGCATCACAACGCGCCGCAGTACTTCGGCTATGTGGCCAACAATCCGCAGGCTACCACACACCTGCATGGGTTGAGCGAGTTCTTCACGGATATTGCGGCCAGGCGGCTGCCGGCCTCGGGCGTGTTTTATCTGCGCGGTGGCTACGGCAACATCAATGGATGGAAGCCACAGGATCCGAACCCCAAACTGGCCGCGGTCTTCAACGGCAACGACGATCATCCCGGCTACTCGGACACGCAGATCAGCGAGGGGCTGCTGGCCGAGGAGATCAACGCCATCGCGGCGAGTCCGTATTGGAGCGAGAGCGCCATTATCATTACCTACGACGAGTCGGACGGGCTGTTTGACCATGCGCAGCCGCGTATCCGCTCCCATGATGCGAACGGGCTGCCTCTGGAGCAGGGGCCGCGCATTCCGGCGATTGTGATTTCGCCTTACGCGGTGGCGCATGGCGTCTCGCACGTGCCCTCGGAGCACAGCTCAATTATCAAATTTGTGGACGAGCTGTTCGGTCTGATTCCGCTCGCCGACCTGCCAGACGAGATGCGTGCGCGGCAGATTGGCGCGGATAAATTCGGCCAGGTGAACCTGGGCCCGGCGGACGATAAGGTGGAGGGCGTGGGCGACATGAGTTCGGCCTTCGACGCGCTGCGGCTGATGGGCAAGCGCGCGCCGCTGAGCGCGGAGTACGCGACCATTCCCGCGGCGGAGATCGCGCGCTTTCCTCACGCGAATGGCGCCGGTTGCAAGCAACTGGAAATCACGCCGACCGATTGGGCGCTTCCCAATCCCGTGCCGGCGGACTTCAATCCGCGCCCCGATACAACGCCGGGCGTGCCCACTGCGGGCGGATGGACGCCGTAATGCGAGCCTGGGCGGCCTACACAATGCTGGCGATGGCGTTGATCGCACACGATGTTGCGTGCGCAGCCGAGCCTTCTTCTAAGCTATCCCGCGTGCGCGCGGCGGGTGTGTTGCGCTGCGGCATCGATCAAGAGCAAGCGGAGTATTCGACCTCGGACGATCATGGCAATCGCGAGGCATTCGACGCCGATCTCTGCCGCGCGGTAGCCGTGGCTGTGCTGGGAAAAGATGCGCTGGTTCGCGCGACGCATTATCTGGATGATCGCGCCGCGATGCAGGGACTCAACGCGGGCGAGGTGGAGATGGTGGCCTCTCTCTCCGACGACTTTACTCATACTGTGGGGACACATCTTACATTCACGCAGCCGGTACTGTGGGACGGCGTTGGGTTTCTTGTGCTGGCGCAAAGTCCGGCGATGCGTGCGCGGCAACTGAGCGGAAAGAAGATTTGTTTTCTCGCGGAGACCACTGTGGAAGAGAGCGTGCGCGCATGGTTTGCGCGCGAACATCTGGAGTTTGTCCCCTTTCCGTTTCAGGAAGAGGGCGAGATGCAGGCGGCCTTCGCCACGGGCAATTGCGGCGCGCTGGCCGGCGACCGGACGCGCCTGGCAGAGACGCGCACGGAATTGACGCGGCGCGGAAAGCAGACTCGATTGCTGCCAGAGTGCGTCTCGAAGGATCCGCTGGCAACGGCGGTGCGCGAGGACGATCCGCAGTGGGCGGCGCTGGTGAATTGGGTGATGGAAGCGCTCATTCAAGCTGAAGAGAGCGGCGTAACGCAGGCCAATGTGAAAGCGATGCGCGCGCGGGCTGACAGCGACCCGCTGTTGCGCTTTCTGCTCGGCGGCTCGCGCGAAGTAGGCTCCGCGCTGGGGCTTGATGACGACTGGGTGGCGCGCGTGATTGCGGCGATGGGAAACTATGGCGAGATTTATGCGCGCGATCTGGGCAGCGGTTCGTCCTTGAAACTGCCGCGCGGCGAGAACAATTTACGCGCGCATGGCGGCGCGATGACGGCGTTGCCTTTCAAGTAGGAAGCGAATCATTCTTACTCTTTGCGCACTAGCTTGAGCCGCACCAGACCCTGGTGGGCCAGGTCTGCAATGGCGCGGGCGAGCGTGACCGAGGCGTTCAGCGACTCCGGGCGCCCCAGGCGAAGATTAATCTTTTTAGCAAATTCGCGGAAGAAAATATCCACGTCATAAAGGATTTCGACGTGATCGCAGAGAAAGCCGATGGGCTGGAGCAAGACTGTTTTTGTGCCAGAGGCGGCGATGGTTTCCAGCGTCTGCTCAACGGTGGGGCCGAGCCACGGCCCACCACTGGTGCCCTGGCTCTGGAAGGCGAAGCTCCAATGCGGAATCTCCGGCTCGCTCGCGGCGACGAGCTCCGCGGTGCGCCGGGCCTCGTCGGCGTAGGGGTCGGCGGGCTGGACTTCAGTAGCCTGAATTGTGCGAACCGGGACGCTGTGGGCAGTGAACAACACAGGAACCGGCGTACCGGCTTCCGCGGTGAGTTTGTTCCATGCGGGGCGCAGGCGCTCGGCAAAGGCTTCGATGAGGAGCGGATGCTGCGCCCAGCTTTCGGTAAAGTCGATGCGCAAACCCACTGCTTCAGCTTCGACAGCGCTGCGATAGAGGCCGACGCTGGTGCGCGAATTCTGCGGCGCCAGGCAGAGGACCGCGGCTTCTTCCACTCCATCGGCGCGCATCCTGCTGACAATGTCAGTAATGTAAGGACTCCAGTTGCGCATTGCCACATAGACCGGGACGCGCTCGCCAACTGCGGCTAACTCCGCTTCAACCAGCCGGCCTTGAGCCTGTGTGATTTCGGTCAGCGGACTGCGGCCGATCAGCGCGTAGCGGTGCTGAATCTCTTCGATGACCTCATGCGGCAGCGGCCGGCCGCCGGTCACGTTGCGCAGGTATTCGGGAATCTGCTCGATGGTCTCGGGCGTACCGTGGGCGAGAAGGAGGACGGCTTGTTTAGGCATTTGTGACCTCATGAAAAACGCATTGCCGATTGAGGTTCGTCGTATCCCAGGTCCCAGAATCAGGACCTGGGTCACCCAAATCATTTGGAGCACTCAGCGCCTAAAAAAGACTAAACACAGAAGCCAGAAAATTGCGAGTATAGAGAAAGCTCTAAATATGTGCGTCCAAGCTCCCCTCTTGGGAGTACCCTCTCCTGACTTGATCTGTTTGAGATTTCTGAACAGGAGTAAATTTCCGCCAGCAAAGCATAAACCGCTGGCAATAAGAAACGTCCGCAGTGGTGTGCTATCAGGGAGCGTATATCCCACAACCACGATACCTGCAAGCATCCCAAGTTCAATTAACATAATCGTTGATTTCTTCATATGACAAATCCTACATTCGGTTTGGATTAAAGCTGAAACTCTTTTACCATGCGAACGACGGCCTGCACATTTTCAACCGGCGTTGTGGGGACGATGCCGTGGCCAAGGTTGAAGATGTGGCCGGGGCGACCGCCTGCGGCGCGCAGGATTTCATGAACGCGTTGCTCCAAAACTTCGAGCGGCGCGAAAAGCGTGATGGGGTCGAGGTTGCCCTGCACCGCGTGGCCGTGGCCCACGGCGCGCCAGCCTTCGTCGAGCGGCTGCCGCCAATCGAGGCCGATTACATCCGCGCCGGTTGCGGCCATTTGCGTTAGCAGCCCTGCCGTCTCCACGCCAAAGTAGATCACCGGCACGCCCATCTGCTGAACCGAACGCACGAGGCGTTGCGAGGCTTCGAAGGCATACTCGCGATAATCGGCCAAGCTGAGCGAGCCAACCCAACTGTCGAAGATCTGGATGACATCGGCCCCTGCATCTACTTGAAGGCGGCAATACTCTTCGAGCACCACCACGATCTTGTCCAAAAGGCTGCGCCACGCAGTGGGGTCCGAGTACATCATCTGCTTGGTGTGGATGTAATTCTTTGAGCCGCCGCCCTCGATCATGTAGCTGGCCAGCGTGTAGGGCGCGCCGCAGAAGCCGATGACACCCAGTCGGTCACGGAAGTGCGCGGCGACTTTTTCGATGGCGCGGGCGACGTAACTCAATTCAGCGGCGCGGTCGGTGCGCAGCGCGCGCACGTCGTCGGCGGTGCGGACCGGATGATGCACCACCGGCCCCTCGCCGGCCTGAAACTCGAAGTCCAGGCCCATCGGCTCGAGCGGCAAGAGCAGGTCGGCGAAGATGATGGCCGCGTCCACGCCCAGCTTTTCCGCGGCGGTGATGGTGACCTCGGCGGCGATCTCCGGCTGCTTGCAGATTTCGACAAGCGTGTGGTGCTTGCGGATCTCGCGGTACTCCTGCATATAGCGCCCGGCCTGTCGGAGAAACCATACCGGCGTGCGGTCGACGGGTTGGCGCAGGCAGGCGCGGAGGAAGCGGCTGCCGTCAAGAGTGTTTGCGGGGATCGTCTCGGCGGCTTCGGTGGTTGGATTGGTTGGATGCATACAAGTTGATTCTAGCGGGTAGAGGGACCGCATTTTCCCAATGCCCTTCAGTCGCTGTCCTCGCAGATGATCGCACAAAAAAATCGGCCCCCGGTATGAGCGGGGGCCAGTTGCCTTGGTTCTCTCTTAGTGCGAGAGCTTGATTGGCGGCCGAACGGCTGGGAGCCGCCGGTGCGGACAGGAGCCTCGGGGACGGGGCTGCGGATTCTTAGGGCCGCTCTGCGCCGGTCGAAGAAGCCACATCATGGGTAGATACGACTTCCTGGGCCGCCAAACTGTTTTCCATCAACCGGATGCTGACGCTGCTCGACTTCGCGGGCTTGGTCTCTTCCGAGCCGGCGGCGGGAGCATTGCCGAGGGCTACGGTGTGCAAACGGTAGACGGGAATCTGATCTTCTGTGACGAGGTAGCGCTTGACCGCCTCGGCCAATCGCCCGGAGTTCTGGATGCCGGCGGTGCTGGCCTGAGGCGAATGGCCCTCAATTTCCAGCACGTATCCTTGATGACCGGCCAGGTTGGCGGCGAAGGCGTCCAATTGCTTGCGGGCCGCAGCCGACAGAATCGGCTGGCCATGGCGAAACGCTACGTCGAGCTGATTTGCCTGGTGATACTGGTCCAGGCCGGAGACGGTTGTGTTCAACTGATCCACATGGCCGTTCGCGCCCAGCGCCGTGGCATTGGCTCTTTGTGCCAGACTGCCGGCGTCGCTGGCCGTCTGGTTGGCCGCGTCCGCGGTGGATTGGGCCCTGCGGATGCCTGCTTGCGACCTGCCGTCCACGTCCTTGATATCGCGCCCGTTTTTGGCGTTGACTTCATCCAGCTCATTGAGCTGGCCCTTGAGGGGTTCCACACGATTATTGACCCACTTCTTGCGCGCAAAGGGATTGACCCGGCCCCAGAAGCCCTCCTTCGGGGCATTGACGGAGACCGATGGCGGTGCAATAGGGGAGGACTGCTGCTCGACCGTGGCAGGCGGAGCGCTCTGCGAGTCTGTTGTAGGCTGCCCCTGTTGCGCAAGGGCGGGAATTGCAATTGCAGATGCCAGCAGAACAAATGCAAGCTGGCGAGGGAACAAGCTACGAGAAATTGCGATGGCTTTCACTTATGGACCCCCTTCAGGGTTTTTCTCCGCCAAGGTTGCACGGGGTGAGCGGTTGTGTCTGCTCGCTTTTATGGAAAGCAACGCACGCGCCAAACCTGGCATCTGGACCTGAAAATCTGGATTTGCTTTGGATTGTTTGGCATGACGCGCCGCAACCGCGTCGAGTTGCGCTGACAGAGGCTCTCTAGTGGCGAGATGGGTGTGTAAATTTTTCCGGGTACGGTAGTTTCTACCCGGTAAAATCGTTTCCTGCGGTCGAGCTTCGGCTATTCTTTTCGGCGCAGAAAATCGTATACGTAAGCCGCTTCGGGCACGGCCATTCGTGACCCCCTGGCGGTTGGAGCGTCGGCAACGAAGGCGCTCTGAACGAAATCGAAGGTTAGTGGGTCTTCCACTCGATCCGTATTCCATCCCAGAAGCAATCTTCCGCCCGGCTTCAAGATGCTGCCCATTGCCTTCAAAGCAGCCAATTGGGATGGGCGAGTGTCCACGCCAAACCCGAAGACACCATTGCAGAGCACGCTATCGAAGGATCCGGCGGCGATCAGCCGGTCGATGGATGTAAGATCCCAGGTAAAATGGCGACCCGCTTCGCCCCATTTGGCGTGAGAAATTTCAATATCGGTTGTCCAGCATTCTCCGCCGTTCCGCGCTAGCAGGGAGCCGTATTCCTTCGTATAACGCCGGCAGCCGACCCAAAGTATGCGCCCTCCGAGCGCCGCATACGCCGGAAGAATCTCATTCACCAGCAGGATTCGGCCAGGATTCCTCCTGACCCGCCGGGCGTTCCGAACGTCCTTCGCCCACAGGCGAACCGGGCGGGGTACAACCTTTCTCGTTATAGGGACAATGGCGGATTGCAGGATGTTCATGCGCATTTCGTCTCAAATAATTGGCTTTGGGTTTGCCGGACCGTGGTGGTGAGAGGGGTCTATTTCGTTTCGACGTGGAGGATGCGAATCTCCGGGTAGGCGCCGTCCCAGTCCGCTGAAACCGCATCGAAGATGATCCGGAAGTCGTGCGCGTCCCCTGGCTTGAGCGGAGCCGCGGAGACCGGCTCGACATCAATATACGGCTCGCGCACACGGATCAGCTTGAGGGACTTGGTCTCATTCTGGGCCACCTCGTGGGCATAATCGCGGAAGAGCACCTGCACGGTGACGGCGGTGACGGTGCGGGCGCCGGTGTTGGCGATGTGGCCATCAAGGTAAGTGAGCTTGCCTCCGGCCAGGTTGGCGGATTCGCTCATGGCCAGGCCTGTCAGCGCGAGGCTGCCCGCATAGGAGTCCTGAGGCGCATTGATCGGCGTAACCGCGCCCTTGCCGCGGGCGTCTTTCAGGCTCAGCAGTATTGCAACGGCAACAATCGACAGGACAACGGCAGCGGCCAACGCCAGGGGCAGCCAGTTGCGTTCTTCCTTCTCGCGGAGAGGGGCGACTTGGGGCGGAGTGCTCACGAGCGAAATTTTACACCCGCGAGATGAGAAATTTCCCAACTTCATGTATTGAGGAATAATGTAGAGCGCAGAGGCTTGATGGATCGACCGGTCCGCAGGCGGATATTTGCGGGCAGGAGGAGATAATGCCAGACGAAACGAAGAAGTATCAACAGTCCGATTACATATTCAAGGCAAGATCGCCAGCCGAAGACTGCCTCGAAATTGCCAAGATCCATCACCGCGAAGCCAAGCAAATGTTTGATAACGCGAGAAGCGCAGAGGCTGAGGGCAGATTGGAAGAGGCCAAATTGTTGACGGACCTGGCAGTGGCGCGGGAAGCGATAGCCGCTGAGTTCGAGAGCACGGCCCGGGGCGAGAGCAGCGACCCGATAGTGACCGAAATCCTGGATTGGCAGGAAGATCTGAAAGAAGGTTTTGTACCCTATAAACCCACCTTTGTCACCGGAGATGAACCGGCCCCCGAGCAATTGATTGAGGAGCTGAAGCAGCCCAAGCATGGGTTCATCGCTCGCGCCGTGGCATGGGTGGGGAGCTTGATCTCGGAATAGGCAGGCCGCGCCCTTGTCGCATGGCCGTGATCCTCACATCACATCCCTGGCGGCCCTTGCACCAACCCGATCAGATTGCCCTCGGGATCGAGAAAGCCGGCGATGATGCCGCCATCGGGAATGGGGTGCGGACCGAAGGCCTTCTTTCCGCCCTTGCTTTCGATAAGCGCCAGCGCGGTGCTCACGTCCCCACCGCTACATAAAAAGTGACGTGAGCACGGCCTTCTCCCATGGCGCCGATGCCGCCGCCGATGCCGGAGCCGGGTTTAACCAGCGAATCCCCCTCCATCGTGGGGGTGATCTCCTAGTCGAAGACGCCTTTGTAGAACGCCTCCAGCAGCTTCTGGTCCTTGCCTGGAATCTCGAAGTGAACAACCGCATTGGTTTGGGGCATGGATAGGTCCTCTTCTTGAGTACGATATGAGCCTCACTCTACTTGCTCGCTTCCGGCAAAATCCAATGAAAAAACCACCACCAAAAATATTTTGAAGATTTCTCTTGCAATCTATTGCGGATTGCGATAGTGTTATCACAGATTGCGATGGAGAGGCAAAATGAACTACGACTCCTTCGCAGCTGGGATGGGGAATGGGGCCAGTTAACGTTCGTGGATTCCCACCCTTTTCGCCGAGTGCGCGAAAAGGAGGGGGCACGGAACTGACCACTGATCCCCGACCACTGACGACTGACAACTGACAACTGACGACTGGTTCTTATGAAGCTGGGAGAAAAAATACGCTATCTGCGCGAGGTGGAGGGCAGCCTGCGCGGCATGGATCGGGCGATGAGCCAGCAGGAGATGGTGCGCGATCTGGTGGCCGAGACCGGCTCGAAGCTGAGCCAGAGCTATCTTTCGCAGATTGAAAGCGGTGCGCGGCCGCACCTGACCAACACTTCACGGCAGTTACTGGCCCGCTTCTTCAAAGTGCATCCTGGCTACCTTGTAGACGACCCCGAGGGCTACTCGCCGGAGCTGCAAAGCGAACTGCGCCCGGTGGAAGACAAGCTGGACCTGTGGCTGGTGGCGGGCGCCGAGCGCTTCCGCCGCGACCCGGAGTTGATGAAGGCGCTGCTGACCGTGGCCCGCCACGAGCACTCGCGGGAGTGTTTGCTGCTGCTGGAAGCCATCCTGGAGACGCCAGGGCTGATGCCGCGGCTGACCGAAGTCCTGCGGCCCAAACTTGAACCCAAAGCGCGCATCCCCCGAGCGCAGGAACGTGGAGCGCAACAATGACCTGGGAAACCTTCTACTTCGTTTGCTTTCTCGCCGGGCTGTTCCTGAGCGCGTTTTCGCTGCTGGGCTGCATGGGACACTTCGGCGGTCACGTTCACGTGCCGCACATGCCGCACGCAACGCATCTGCCCGGCGCCGGCCATCTAACGCATGGCAGTTCAGGGGTGAAAGCGGGGCAGGCAACGGCCAGCATTCCTTGGTGGAATACGTTTTCGATCATGATCTTTCTCTGCTGGTTTGGCGCGGCGGGCTTTCTGATGACGCGTCACGGCGGCTTTGTGGCCAGTGTGGTGCTGGTCTTCGCCGCGGTTTGCGGCGTGGCCGGGGGAGCCATCGTCTTTTTCTTCCTGGCCAAGGTGATGCTGCCACACGAACACGAACTTACCGCGGACGAGACTGATGTCGTCGGCGTGGTGGGCCGGGTCTCGGCTCCCATCCGGGCGGGCGGAACCGGCGAGATTGTCTACGAACAACTGGGCGCGCGCCACTCGGCTCCAGCGCGCTCCGAGGATGGTGGGTCGATTGGAAAACAGGAAGAGGTCTTCGTCCTCCGCTACGAAAAAGGAATCGCATACGTCCGGCGCTGGGAAGACAGTGAACAGTGATCAGTGGACTGTGATCGGTAACTCTGCCATACGCTTTCTGCAGACAACTGAATTCTGAAAACTGAACACGGACCACTGAAGATTAAGGACTGTTATGACGAACACGACTGAGCTGATCATCGACATGGCCATCCTGGTGGGGATCTTCCTGCTGGGGTTCCTGGCCAAGCATTTTCCCAAGAACGGCCGCAACCACGGCTCGAAACAGTGATCACTGTCCACTGAATGAAAACCATCAACCACTCACCTCCCGGATGAAAGGGCCGGGATCGCAATGAATGATTTTATGAACGGCTTCAACGGATCGGTTGTTTTGTTTGTGGGGCTCGGCGTACTGGCGCTGATCTTCCTGCTGGGCGTGATCACCTCGCTCTATCGCAAGGCTGGACCTAACGAAGCCTTGATTGTCTATGGATTTCGCGGCCCGCGCGTCGTCAAGGGTCACGGAACGGTGATCTTTCCCATGGTGGAAAGCTGCCGCCAGTTGAGCCTGGAGCTGATGAGCTTCGACGTGGCGCCGCAGCAGGATCTCTACACCCGGCAGGGCGTTGCGGTCACCGTCGAGGCAGTGGCGCAGATCAAGGTGCACAGCGATCAGGTCTCGATTCTGACCGCGGCCGAGCAGTTTCTAACCAAGGAGCCGCGCGAGCGCGAGGGGCTGATCCGGCTGGTGATGGAAGGCCATCTGCGCGGCATCATCGGGCAGTTGACGGTGGAGCAGATCGTCAAGGAGCCGGAGATGGTGGGCGAGCGCATGCGCGGCACCTGCGCGGAGGAGTTGAGCAAGATGGGCCTGGAAGTGATCTCCTTCACCATTAAAGAGGTCCGCGACAAGAACGAGTACATCTCGAATATGGGCCGGCCGGATGTGGCGCGCATCAAGCGCGACGCCGATGTGGCCACCGCCGAGGCGGAGCGCGATACCGCGATTCTGCGTGCCAACGCGATTCGCGATTCCTCGGTGAACAAGGCCAAGGCCGACCAGGAACGGGTGATCGCCGAGACCGCCTCCGCCACTCGCCAGGCCGAGGCGCAGCGCGATCTGGATATCAAGAAGGCCGAGTACAGCGAGCAGAGCCGCCGCCAACAGGCCACGGCCGACAAGTCCTACGAGTTGCAAACCAACGTCATGCTGCAACAGGTGACATCCGAGCAGGTGAAAGTGCAGCAGGTGGAGCGCGAGGGCCAGATCAAGGTGCAGGAGGCGGAGATTCAACGCAACGAAAAGCAGCTCATCGCCACCGTGCTCAAACCCTCCGAGATCGAGCGGCAGCGCATCGAGAATATGGCCGCTGCGGAGAAGAACCGGCTGACCACCGAAGCCGAGGGCCGCGCCGCCGCGATCCGCGCGCAGGGCGAGGCCGAGGCCAGCATCATCTTCCAAAAGGGAACGGCGGAAGCCAAGGCGATGAGCGTGAAGGCGGAGGCCTATCAAGAGTGGAACCAGGCCGCGGTTGTGGACAAGCTCTTGACGAACATGGCCGACGTGGTGCGCGCCATGGCCGAGCCGCTNNTTTGAGGCCTTGAGCGGCATGGACATCAAGCAACTGATGTCCAACGTGAAAGCCATCAAGCCGAAGCCGGAGGAGAAAGAAAAGTAGCTGTCAGCCATCAGCTTTCAGCTTGCTACTTGGGAGCTGAAGGCTGGAAGGCCGATGCGAATGTGGTAGGAACAACGACAATGCCGTTTGTTTGTTGGAGTAACAAGAAAATGGCTGACAGCTGATAGCTGAAAGCTGACAGCTTGAGAAGGAGGTACGTCATGGCACTGCTGGAGAGAGTAAGCACATTGCTGCGCGCCAATCTGAACGACCTGATCGAGAAGGCCGAGGATCCGGAGCGGATGTTGAAACAGATCGTGCTGGACATGGAGAATCAGTTGATGCAGGTGAAGACGCAGGTGGCCATCGCCATCGCCGACGAGCACCTGCTGGAGAAGAAGCGCGTCGAGCACACCGAGCAGGCGGCGGAGTGGCGGCGCAAGGCGGAGCTGGCCGTGCAGAAGGGCCACGACGACCTGGCCCGCGCCGCGCTGGAACGGGCGCTGAGCCACGATCTGCTAGTGACCGGCTTCACCACCCAGGCCGAGGATCAGAAGCACGAGGCCGACAATCTCCGCCAGGCGCTGCGCAAGCTCGACCAAAAGTTAAATGAAACTCGCGCCCATTGCGAGATGCTGGTGGCCGAGCATCGCCGCGCTAAGGTAGTGGGCCGGGCCACCGAGGCTCGCCAGGTCGTCGGTATCGGCCAGGAGCACGCGCTGGGCCGGATGAAGACCCGCGTCCACCTGAAGGCAGCCCAGAACGCCGCCGCCAGCGAGGTGATGGTTCCAGAGTCGCTCGAAGACCGCTTTCAGGTGCTGGAGAGCGAAGACAGGATCGAGGTGCTTCTCCAGGAGATCAAGACCCGGCAGGCGATTCAATAGAGCGCGCCGCGAATCCCACCCTGGCCGCAACAAGGGCAAGAAGCAGGTCCTTCGACTTCGCTGCGCTTCGCTCAGGAGGCCAGCGGCGAGGGTGGGGCGCCCATCATCTTGTCTGCCGGTGAAGATTTCCGTGTCCACGGAACGCGGAAGCGCGTCTAACAAACAAGTGCTGTATCCGCACAAAGAAATGATCTCCCTGAGCGGAGCCGGAACCGGAGGTTGAACGGCAGGCGGCGCCAGGGGTGATTTATCCTAATAGGGTAGCCCTTGGCCGATTCGCTCTTTCAAGCGGAGCAGCCAATCGGGCGCAAATCTATGACTGGTGGGCGAATGCGCTTCGGTTCTTGTCTTCTTTCTGCAACATTTCTTGCTGGAATGGCTCTGGTGGTCTCGCCCTCCCGCGCATCCGCGCAGGAGACCGGCTCCGCTCTGATCGTCACCGCGGCCACGGAGCTCCCCGATGCGCCGCGGTCGCAGTTCGATGTTGCGTCAGCCGAGCCTCTTGATCAGCAGCCTCCAGCGGATCAGGGCACTTCGAGTTCGCAAATCCCCGCGCAACCGCCTGCTGCCGATAAGAGTCAGCACGACAAGGCCGAAGAGCAGATCAAGGAGCAGGAGAAGCAGCGAGTGGTAGGAGTGTTGCCCCAATTCAACATCTCCTATCGCAGCGACGCTGCTTCCATGACCGCGGGGCAGAAGATGCGCCTCTCCTTTCGCTCGGCGACTGATCCGGTGGCCTTCGCCTCCGCATTTGTGGTTGCCGGTTATCACGAGGCCATGGATGACGACAAAGGATTCGGATGGGGAATCGAGGGCTATGGCAAGCGCTCGGGAGCGGCCTATCTGGACGCCTTCGACGGCAACATCATCGGCAACGGCATCCTGCCTTCCATCCTCCACCAGGATCCGCGCTACTTCCGCATGGGACACGGAACCTTTACGCATCGGCTCCTTTATTCTCTGGCCACCAACGTCATCTGCAAGCACGATAACAGTGGCAAGTGGGAGCCCAACTACTCGAATGTCTCGGGCAACATCATCTCTGGCGCAATCTCGAATCTCTACTATCCATCAGGCAGCTCCGGCGTCAGCCAGACCTTCACCAATGGTTTTATCGTGACCGCCGAGGGCGGCGTTGGCTCGATCTTCGACGAGTTCTGGCCCGACGTCTCGCGCAAGCTGTTCCACCGGGATCCCACGCGCGGCCTCGATGCCCAGGCGCGCGCCGCCGACAAGGCCCGGAAAGACGCTGAAAAGGAAGCCCGCCAGGAGCAGAAATAGGACCAGCGCGCCGGCAAAAAATGCGGATGCGCCACGGGTTAGTCGCCCAAGGACCACGCGCGATACTCTTGAACGAACAGCCCAATCCTCTCCGTTTGCCGTGAAAGGAAACCAACAATGTACTCAGTCCATGCCCGGAATTGCCTGCTTTCGATGGCATTCATTCCGCTGCTTGCCGCGGCGCCCTTTGCGCTGGCCCAGGCGGCGCCCGCGGACGGCGCCGGAGCTTACGCAACCGGAAAGTATCGCAATCTTTTTGTGGAAGCCGGCCATTCGCCCCAAGAGGTCAAGGCGAAGATCGACGCCGCTTATCAGCAGCTCTTCCACGGCGATTCGCAGACGCAGGCCGTGGCATTTTCGGCGGGCAGCAACAGCAACGGTCCGCTGATGTATCTGACCGACTGGAATAACCATGACGTGCGCACCGAAGGGATGTCGTACGGGATGATGATCGCCGTGCAGTTGGGCAAGAAGGCCGATTTCGACGCGCTGTGGAATTGGACGAAGACCTACATGTACATCAGCGATCCGAAGCATCCGTCGTACGGATACTTCTCCTGGTCGTGTAAAACAGACGGTTCTCCCAACGAGGAAACTCCGGCGCCCGACGGCGAAGAGTACTTCGCGATGGCGCTGCTGTTCGCGGGCAATCGCTGGCCGGGCGGCCACGGCATCTACGACTATCATGCCGAAGCCTTGCAACTGCTCTCCGCGATGCG
>PLPA01000277.1:0-3057 GCA_003159355.1 Acidobacteriaceae bacterium
GGCGATTTGGCGTCAATTGAGAATCTTGCGCGGTGACATACCATTTTTGGGGCGTAATATCGTTTCAACTGAGCTTTCGTGTCACCCCGGTCCCCAACAGCTAGGGACCGGGGCCACCCGCCGATCAACCGCATCCACGATCTGTTGCCCTGGAACCTCGCCGCGTCTCAGAGAGATCTCGCCTGATCTCAAGTGTCCAGTTGTTTTACAGATGGACACTTGGGAGCGAGTAGAATTGTGTCCAAAGCCAAGCATACAGCCGGTCGAATCGGACCCGAAATGCCCCGTCAATGCGGTCCAGAATACCGCTGAAACCCTGCAGCAGGCCAAGGCGCTATCTTTCTCGTGGTAGCCTGGAGCGAGCGCAGCTGCACTCGCCTGGCGCAGGCAAATCGCAACATACGAAAGGCGATGTTATGAATCAAATCCTGCTCATTCTCTTGAAGGATATGCGGCGGTTGTGGATCGAGACTCTTGTTTCCATCGTTACTGTTGCAATACTTGCATTGGTCACACCCGGGAGCTGGCTCAGAGCGTCTTTCTCCGATCCAAGGGCATACCAGACCATCACCGCATGGTTCAAGCTTCTTGTTCTCCTCGGGTGGGGCCTCGTCATTGCGCGCCTGGTCCAAGGCGAAGCTTCCGCAGACGGCAAGCAACCTCGGACCACGCCAACCTGCGAGTGGCCCAAGCTGCTGGCCGCCAAGCTCCTCTTTGTGACGCTGTTCATCTATCTTCCTTTTCTGCTGATGCAGATTGCCGGTCTATTGCAGGCCGGATTCAATCCTCTCTCCTATATCCCCAACATCCTCTACCGGCTGATGCTCTTCTCTCTGGTTGTCCTCTCTCTATTTGCCGTGGCTGCCGTGACCTCGAACCTGGTGCAGATGGCGTTTGCGGCTTTGTGTGCGCTCACCGCCTCCACCGTGGTGGCTGCATGGGTCGTCTGGACCTCCCTATGGCACTTTGGCAAGCTGCCCACTCCGTACACGCGCATTCCCTGGGGCGGAGCTGTTTCAATCGCCGTTGCCCTTCTGGTCCTGGCCGCGGCGGTCGCGCTGCAGTACGCAACAAGGCGCACTCTCCTGGCGCGTGTCTTGCTCGGGAGTACGCCCCTTTTTTTCGCGCTCGCTGCTTATCTCTCCAATCTCAGCCTGTGGATGAACCGCTCCTTTCCGCCCGCCGCGCCCTCAGACCTCACCGCGATACGGTTTGTCTCCTCCGAGCCGGAAGACAAAAAAGCCTGCGCCATTCAATGCGCTGAGCCCGCGCTCGACCCTGGCAACGTCTCAAAATTCAACAAGAAGAAACGGCACAAGGCCATCGACTTAGGCGACCTGGAGAACTGTACCAGTAAGTGCTCCCTGTCGTACTCCGGCAACTCCAGGTTCATCAATTTCGACGAGAACAAATGGGCCTTGGTCAAAGTCAACGTGAGGGCCGTGGGAGTTATGCCTGGCGACAGTTGGCATCTCGATGCCTTTCGGCCTGTCCTGACCCCTGCAAAAGGCGCTCCGGTCAAACTCGATTGGCAGAAAGGAGTGGATGCCTTCGACAAACCCGACGATCCCACTCGGCTCTACTACAAAACCCTCCAGTTCCTCGTTCCGCGCGCCGCTTACGAGAGGATCAAATCGTCCCCGCTCGCCTTACATCTCGACTTGGCTCTCACCCAGTCCCAGGTCGGGCAAACCTGGCAATTCCCTTTGCCCAAACACGAAGTCTCCATTTCCGGCCTCGGTTTCTGTTCGGCGGTCGACAACCACCGAGAAGGCATGTTGCGCGTCATGGGAATGACCTGCCATTTTCCTTTCCATGAGCCGCCGCCGACTCAGGTCGACGCCCACATGACCAGAGGACCGTGTGAATTGGCACCGGCCCAACCCGGAGATCCGAATATGCCGATCGGATATATCTTAGGAGACTTTCGCGCCGCGCCGGCCACTTTCGCCCTCTCGCCGATCGAAGAACGGATAGTCTTAGATATCCCCAACAAAACCGGCCATCCGGCTGCGGTCCCGCTAAGCATTTGCCCCGGCACTTCAGTGGTGGTAACTCAGTCCCATAAGGTACGTTCAGTCCAGACCGGGATGATGGTCGAAAACTTCGACGTCTCGGCACAATAAGCCAAGGCGGCAATCACCGGTGCTCCGCACTTGGTCACCGCCCTTGTCGATACCCGTCCGAGCTTCCTCCAGCGTTTGGGCGCGGAGAGTGACGTACGGCGAGAACCGAACGCTTACGTTGAAAGGATTGTTATGACTTTTCCATGCCCCATAAAACTCTATGATTCTTCGATGGCCGAGGACATCTTGATGACGCCAGCCGCCTTTAGAAGGATCTGGTTTCATACGACAGAGGTTAAGTCAGAAATCTGCTCGACTGGTTGGAACCCTGAGAAGATCAAGCGTTCCATGTATGGAACCGCGGTCTACCTCGCCCGTAAGAAATGGGATCTGGATGATCTTCTCGGTGACCTGCTAGGGCCAATTGATCGGGAAATTTTAGTGAAGGGTCTAAGAAGCACCAAGATGATTGCGTGTGTGTTGGCACTTCAGACCGATGAGGTGATGAGTTGCTTCCCCTCGGAACGCGCGCCGAATGGAAAAACTGAGCAGGAACTCTTGAATTATCTAAACAAGAACGTTCCTCAGGATGAGGTCGGGCTTAGAAGCGGAATACAGCACATCGGAACTGATGGTTCATCGACAAGAGTTCGATTCGGCAGAAATCCTGTTTCGGGGGACAACCAGAAAAACAAGGAGATCGCTCGTTACTTCCTCACCAACGGGATAAAGGCCATTAGGTTTTTTGAACACAGCGAAGAAGTAGTGGCGGTTTTTGACCCAGGCTGCATCCGCGTGCTTCCCAAGAGTACGAAGTTTGAGGTACACCCTTTTTCGGATATCTTGGCGGCGAATGACCCGGGGTCTACCCTTTGATGACCTGTTGGCGTTCTGGCTCTTGCGGCCAGCGCTGAGTTGGCGGGAGGCGACGCCGGTCCCTGCAAGTCAGCTCATCGTCACCAAGCCAGTCTTCGATTGGTGAGAACAGCCC
>PLPA01000277.1:3110-12964 GCA_003159355.1 Acidobacteriaceae bacterium
GGCGGCGTGCTGGTGATGCGCATGGAAGACCTGGACCCCGACCGCAGCCGCGCCGTCTATGCCGAAGCCTCGCTCGAAGACCTGCGCTGGCTGGGAATTCGCTGGCAGGAAGGGCCGGATTTGAGTGGGCCTTATGCGCCCTACGCGCAGAGCGAACGGCGGGCAATCTATCTGGCTGCATGGCGCAAGCTGCTGCTGGGCGGATTCATTTATCCCTGCCGTTGCTCGCGCCGGGACCTGGAGGCCGCGCTCAGCGCGCCGCATGAAGGCGATGCGCAGGAGCCACTGGACGACGAGCCGGTTTATCCGGGAACGTGCCGGAACGAATCCGATTGGGGCTCAAGGTTTCCCACCCATTTCGCAAAATACGCGAAATGGATGGGGCACGGAGATGTTCCCTCCCATCCGGCTCAGAATCCCGACTATCCGGCGCAGGTTTCCGCCCATCCGGCGCAGGTCTCTTTTGCAAACGGGATGGAGGAGCCGGGCAGCTACAACTGGCGCTTCCGCGTTCCCGACGGCGAAGCTATCGAGTTTGTCGATTTGAATCTCGGGCTCCAGCGCTTTATCGCGGGTCGCGACTTTGGCGATTTCGTCGTCTGGCGGCGCGACGGCATTCCGAGTTACCAGTTGGCCTGCGTGGCCGACGACGCGGCTATGAAGATCACCGAGGTCGTGCGCGGCGAGGACCTGCTCAAGTCCACGGCGCGGCAGATTCTGCTCAACCGCGCGCTGGGCTTCGCGAATCCAGCCTGGTTCCACTGCCGGCTGGTGGCGGACTCGAACGGCAAACGGCTGGCCAAGCGCCACGACGCGCTGAGCCTGCGCGTGCTGCGTGAGCGCGGATTGACGCCCGAGCGGATGCTGTCAGGCGAGTTGCTCTAGCCTCACTTGTGCCGGATGAAGCTGCCGTTGTGCAACTCGCCCATGGCCTGGCGCAGTTCCTCCTCGGTATTCATCACAATCGGTCCGTACCAGGCCACCGGCTCCTCCAGCGGCTTGCCGGAGACGAGCAGGAAACGGATGCCCTCGGGGCCGGCCTGGACGACAATCTCATCGCCGCGATCAAAGAGCACCAGCGAGTGGTTCCGGGCGTCGTAGACCGGGGTTGCATTGGCGTCCACCGCCGACTCGGTCAGAACGGCCTGAGGCGTCGAGGCGTCGCGGAAGCTGCCCGCTCCGGCAAAGACATACGCGAAGGCGTTGCGCGTCGTCTCCACTGCGATGCGCTTGCGCTTGCCCGGCGGGATGGAAATGTCCACGTAGCGCGCGGCCACATTGGATTCGGTCGCCACGCCCTCGACCGGCCCTTTCTGGCCCCAGAACTCGCCGCAGATAATGCGCGCGCGGGCGCCGTCGTCCTCAGTCACCTCCGGTATCGCGCTGGCCGGAATGTCCTGGTAGCGCGGGTCGGTCATCTTCAGCGCGGCGGGCAGGTTGGCCCAGAGTTGAAAGCCGTGCATACGCCCCTGGGCGTCGCCCTTGGGCATCTCCTGATGAAGGATGCCGCTGCCGGCGGTCATCCATTGCACGTCGCCGGCGGTCATGCGGCCCTTGTTGCCCAGGCTGTCGCCGTGCGCCACCTCGCCGGCCAGCACGTAGGTGATGGTCTCGATTCCCCGGTGGGGATGCCAGGGGAATCCAGCCAGATAGTCGGCAGGATTGTCGCTGCGAAAGTCGTCCAGCAGCAGAAAGGGATCGAAGTCGGCGGTCTTTCCGAAGCCGAAGGCGCGCTGCAGTTTCACACCGGCACCCTCGACGGTGGGTTTGGTTTCAAGAATCTGCTTCACGGGGCGAAGCGACATGGGGAACCTCCTCTGCCTTACAGATATTGGATGCGCGGAGGAGATATTCGTTGCAACAGATAAAAGGCGGCCTTTGATGGGACTCAAAAGCGGAATAGATAGGATGCCTTAATAAAGATCTGCTTGCCATCGTTCAGGAAGTTCGTTGAGCGCGGCGCAACAGTATTATCGGGATCGCAGGCTCCGCCGGGCAAGCGATTACAGAGCGACGGGGCCAGATTTTGCAGATCGTTGTTATAGCCGACATAGACCGCGGTGCCGGGATGCGGAAGCCAGGTAAAAAGCGCCTCGGTGCCAATCTGCTTGGTGCGCGGGAGCGAGGTCTCCGCGGGATTGGCCAGCGTCGAATCATACTCCACGATGACGCGAGCGGAGAGCGCCCGCGTGAATTGATAATTGACCTTGGTGCGGAAGGTTTGGCTTTCGAAGACAAACGCGCCATCGGCAACCGAGTGGTCGCGATCCAGCAGATAGATGTTATCCGCGGTCAGCTGGCGAATCGGCTGCAAGGTAACATAGACCTGCGCCGTCTCCTGGTTCAACAGCGAAGGCGGTTGTCCCGCCACGGGGTTATAGTTCACGTTGCCGCTGCGGAAAGCGGTGATGTTGAAGTTGAGCTGCGGGAAGGGTGCGCCACGCGCGACGAAGCCTCCGTAATTTTCAGTGAAGTTCCTGTATTTTGTCAGCACAGGATAACTGGGCGGTCCCACCGTGTCGGAGCTCTGGCCCACAATCGGCGCGAATACGAAGTTGCGCGGGAAAGCAAAAAAAGGATCGAAGTTAGAGTAATGGTAGACGCGGTCGCCTTGATGGTTGAAGGCTATATTCTGGCTTGTCTCCAGCCCAAAGACTTGAATCTTTTTATGCTTCGGATACCACTGATAGTTTGAATAAGTGTGGCCGCTGCGAATGTTCGTGGACTGGATGAAACCAAGCAGGGTTTGAAAGCCGGTGCTGAAATCCTGGAAATTCGAATTGAGATTGAACGAGTGGCCGGAGCGCTGCACACCCATATTCCACGTCGGTCCGGCGGAATAGGTGGGAGGATTGCCACTGTCAGCGGTACCCTTGGTCGAGCTTTCCACCCATTGCCCCACGGACGTCCACTTATTGTTGAAGCGGATGGTGGAGTCAATCCCGCCGATGCGGTTCCATCCCTGGCCGAACTCGTAGTCGGTATAGAGCGCGGCGATGCTAGACCCCTTGCCGAGATCCTGGGAGACGCGTCCCACGGTAATATAAGCGCGCTTCTGGTAGAGCGGGTCACCGGGGCTGACGGTCTCGCCGGGTTCGCGGTCGTCGATTGCCAGCAGGCCGATGTTGGTGTGGTTCAGCTTGCCGGTCAGGCGCGCCCCGTACTCCGGATGCACGATGTTGCGGGTGTAGAGCAGGATAAGTGGCGAGGGCGTGGTAAAGAAGTTGGCATTTTCCAGAAAAAATGGGCGCAACTCAGGAAAGTACACCGGATAGCGCTGGTTGACGGTGAACTGCGGCTGGTCGGACTCGATGTTGCTGAAGTCCGGGTTGACGGTGGCATCGAAGACGATCTTGTCTTTGAGAACGGCCTTGAACTCGCCGCCCGCAGTGCCTTCCAGGTGGCGCGAACTGAAGTATGGTGTCAGCGGGTCGAGAGTTTCAAGAGTGCGCTCGTTCTGCCCGAGAACATAGGGATTGATCTGGATGTTATGCGAGCCGGTAACTCCCTCAATGCCTTTCAGCGTTTCTTCCTGGGTAAGAACGCCGGAGATGTTGGCTGCAATATGCGGCCAGTTATTCGTCTCGCTATTACGCGGGAAGTTGCGCCAGAAGACCACGCCCCAGTCCGAGCCGCCAAGGCGAAAGCGCAGGCTGCGAAAGGGGATGGCCATCAGCGCCATCCATCCATCGCGCGTCACTTGCCCTTCCGAGTCCCAAACCTGGTCATAACTGTAATCCTGGCCCTGGCCTTCGGTCCACGCCGCATCGGCTTGCACGCCCGCCGGATTCACCGTGAAGAGCACGCCCTTGCGGTGATCCTGAAATGGATCGAAGAGCACCGAGACGTTGTCATCGCTCGTGATATTTTCGCGCCGCGCCAGATGGCCGCGAATCTGGTCAGCATGATGGTCGTAGCAAATGAATACAAGATATATCGTGTTTGTTGTATATCCCATCCAGACTTCCGTCTCTTCGCTCGCCGGCTTTCCGTCGCTCGGAGAATTCTGGATAAAACCAGTAATCTTCAGCAGCTTGTCTTGCAACTCCGGCCGGGGCTTCATGCCCGCAAAGTCGGAGAGCTTCAATCCCTCGCTGAGCAGCGGCACGTGATATTCGTGTTGCGCCTTGGAAACCTGCGCCGGAGTTACAGCCGGCTTGCTGCTCTGCGCGGCTGAAGACGCACAGGCAATCATCCCCAGACACACCACTGCCCCCAAAGCCGCGAGCTTCATGCTTTCAAGATACGCAACGCTCTTGTCTACGGTTCCTATAGGGCACTTGACTTTCATTCAGGATGGGCACTCAGTATCATTTGACGCCTGCCGGGCCGCGCCGGTAGCAACAGAAATCCCGGAGCGTTTCTGCTCTCCAACCTCACTTTACTATAAACAGTTTAGCAGGCGCTTTTGTCCAAGTTGTGAAACGGAGCGGCGGGCACAAAATGGGCAGGTCGTATCCGCTTACGAATAGACCTCGCGGCGGTGGGCGATGCGGGTAACCTTCACGATTTTCTCTTCGTCATCAACGGTATAGATTACGCGGTAATCGCCGACGCGGATGCGCCATTCATCTCTTCCGCCTTTGAGCTTTTTGCAGCCTTGGGGTCTGGGGTTCGTGGCGAGCGCTTTGATTCTTGGGAAGATGCGGACTGATACCGGGTCAGGCAGCCGTAAGAATTCCTTCTCGGCGCTGGATTTCAGCGTAACCCGGTATTCAGGCACTCAGTTTGCCTCTCCGGATGAGCTTCGCCTCGACCTCTTCCAGCGGAATGTCTTCCTCGTTCCGGCGCGATTGGGAGACCAGAACATCCTCGAACTCCTCCCATAACTCCGCGTGCTCGCGAAGGTCGATCTGGACCGCGACCTTGCGGCCTTCCTCGTCCGTCACGTACTGAATTCCGGTCATTGCATCCCCTCCAGAGCGCTCTCCCACCTGATTTGACGCTACTCCGGGTCCGACTTGCAGTCAAGGTACCCGCGCTTACAGTCGCGCACCTGTTTCCGATTGGTCCGTTGTTGTGAACCGTATGTTGGAGTATGTCATTACTCATCATTGCGGCGATTCGAAAGGTGTCTGCCGTGTGACTGGCAGAAGCAAGTAGCGAAACCTGCGTGGACCATGCCCGTTCACCTGTGAGTAATCTGCCCACCGAACTGTATAGGAGTTCCGCAGGTTAAGAATCTCCTCTCTCCCTTTCATTGTGCCCTTCCCAGTCGCAGCATCCCAACGAAATCCGCCTTGTAGGCTCCGGTTATCGTGCAGCCGAAACATCTCGTCAACCGTCGACCGATCAGTTCTATTCCAGTAGCCAGCATCATTCGTGAGCAAGATCGCATAACCAACCGCAATCCGCCCGGCGTTCACAAAACCCTCTAATCGGCATAGGTCCTTTATGAAGTCGTACCGCCCATTATCTTGTGCTCATGATTGAGGATATGAAAAGCTTCATCCTTGTGCTTGGCATCAAAGAGCCACTTTGTCTTGTACTTTAGCTCAATGCCAAAGACTTCTTCGTCGTTTGTGACCAGTATGTCCACCGCCGCTCGCTTCTCAGCCCCCAGATTGACCTGCAATCGCACCTTTGCGAAAGGGTGACACCGGTGTATTTCCCACGCCAACGCGTGCTGGAAGTCCGCTTCGGAGTGAAATACCGGTCGCTCTTGGCTAAGTTGCGTTAGTATGCCTTCGATGTTCATCGGTGTGATTTCTGCGTGCCACGTCACGACTTGTCGGGTCTGGATACGTCCTAGATTGTAACCTCTGTTCCGTCACTTCGGCCAGTTTTGATGTAGGCCACCAGCCCGCCTCATGAATAGCAATACAAGTCCCCTCGATCACTATGAATTGTCCCTGAAAACTGCATCGCCATCGACAGCTTTTACTTTGTTCCACCCTCCGGCCTTATCCTCTATACAGACCCCGTGATCGACTTCTCCCAAACCGTCAAGCAGCAGGCCGACATCGTTAAGGTGATCGAGGGCTACATCCGGCTGCGCAAGGCGGGGGCGCAGAACTATACAGGCCTCTGCCCCTTCCACAAGGAGAAGTCGCCGTCGTTCTCCGTCCATGCGGTGCGGCAGTTCTACCACTGCTTTGGCTGCCAGGCTTCGGGTGACGTTTTTTCTTTTGTGGCGAAGATCGAGAACGTCGGCTTTCCCGAGGCGGTGCGGATCGTCGCGGGCAAGTGCGGGATTCCGCTGCCCAAGCGGGAGTTTTCTTCGCCGGAAGAGGCTGCCGGAGCGCGCCAGCGGGCCAAGCTGCTGGAGCTGCACGAGACGGCAACCGCATGGTTCGAGGAGCAGATGCGCGGGCCGGAAGGCGCTGTGGCGCGCGAGTATCTGGCCGGACGCGGACTCACTCCTGAAGGCATAAAAGCCTTTCGCATCGGCTACGCGCCCGACAGCTTCAACGCGCTGAGGGACCGGCTGAGCGGCATGGCCGACCAGGAGACCCTGAGAATCTGCGGCCTCTTCGCCGCCAAAGAGCATGAAGACGGCTCGCTAGGCCCGATCTACGACCGTTTCCGCAAGCGGGTGACCTACCCCATCTGCAACGAGAGCGGGCGCGTGATCGCCTTCACCGCGCGGACGCTGGAGACAGGCGACAAAGCCGGCGCAAAGTACATCAACTCGCCGGAGACGCCGCTCTACTCCAAGAGCCTGGTCCTCTTCAATCTGGACAAGGCGCGCACCGCGATTCGCCAGATGGAGTTTGCGCTGCTGGTGGAGGGGCAGATGGACTGCATCTCGGTCTATCTGCGCGGGATACAGAATGTGATCGCGACCAGTGGAACCGCATTCACCGAGCAGCAGGTGGCGATTCTCAAGCGGCACACCTCGCAAGTGGTGGTCAACTTCGATCCCGACGCCGCCGGCTTGAATGCCGCCGAGAAATCCATCGCCCTGCTCACCGAGGAGGGCTTCAACATCAAGATTGTCACCCTGGACGGCGGCCTCGACCCGGACCGCTATATTCGCGAGCGGGGCGTGGAGGCTTACACGGCGGCGTTGCGCGGCGCGCGGCGGCAGGCCGACTACCTGATCGAGCGGGCGCGGCTGGCCTTCCCCGGCGCCAGCTCCGAGCAGAAGGTGAAGGCGATGAACTTCCTGCTGCCGCACATTCGCCGTATGCCGGAAAAGCTCGCCCGCGACCAGTTCGCACACGACGCCGCGCAGAAGCTGGGCATCGACTCCGCTGTTCTCAGAGAGGAGCTACGCCAGGCCGCGCTGCGCCGGCGCGACCACATTGAGACGCGGGCGACGGCGCTGACCGAAGTCGAGCGGGTGCTGCTGCGGGCGCTGGCCATCGACGATCCGGAGTTCGAGCAAGCGCGCGGGCTGGCCGCACGGGCTTTGGCAGAGCAGCCCGCGTGGTTTGAGCATCTGAGCGTCTTCGCGGCGTTGCAGGCGCTCAGCCTCCGCCAAGCTCGCGACCCGATGGACGCGGTCGAGGACGAGGCGCAGCGGGCATTGCTGGCCGAAACGCTGCTGGCCGAGACCAAGCCGCCCGAGGAGAACGAAGTCCAGAGCGCCATCCAGGAGATTCACGAGCGGGCCATCGTGCGCCGCCAGCGCGAACTGCGCGAGCTGATTGCCGAGGCCGAGCGCCGCGGCGACTTTGCCGAGCTGGCCGTGCTGACGCAGCAAAAGCTCGATCTGGACCGGGCACTGCGGCAGTTGCATCAGAACAAGGGCGGGGTATAATCCAGCCTATACCTGCCTTCTCGGCACAGTAGGAGCGCTTCATGATTCTCGAACTCAAGCCCGCGCAGCAAAAGGTGCTCGATCAGGCTGCCCGTTTCGGCATGAGCGCAGAAGAGGTGCTCGACCAGGTTTTTGCCGTCCTTCAGGAGCAGTACCGAACGGAGGACTGGATGCTGGCGGACCGCGAGGCTATCGCCGCCCAGATCGAGGAGGGTTTTGCGCAGGCAGAGCGCGGAGAGCTGATGGATGCCGACGATGCAATCCAGATTCTCCAGGAACGCCGGGCAAAGCGGCGCATCGCCTGAGAGATGGCCACACCTTTCCAACTCACCCCACGGGCGCTCAACGATCTGAGCGACATTTGGGAGTACGTCGCGGAAGACAATGTGAGTGCTGCAAATCGCGTGGAATCCGCCATTTTTTCAGCGTGCAACAGCCTCGCCAGGCACCCTTTGATTGGTTCCAAACGAACCGAGATTACCCCACTGCCGGTTCGGTTCTGGGCGGTAACCCGATTTTCCAACTACATCATTGTCTACCGCCCCGACAAAAAGCCGCTACAGGTTGTCGCGGTGCTGCATGGAAAAAGAAATATCAAGGCTCTGCTTGAAGATCCAGCGGTTTATTAACTCTGCATCGAATTGGGCTTTGCCGCGTCCAATCTAATGAAGCGGGAGCGCGTGGAAGGCGAGCGAACCCGGTTTCCGGCGGTAAGGTCCATCGAATTCTTGACTTCGCCCGGATTTTTCTCTAGGGAAACCAGGGCGAAAGGTGGTATTCTTGAAATCTCTGTGAGGATGAGCGCCCCTCTGCCCCAACCATGAGCTCCGGCTCGCGGGCGACCCAGGCGAAACCTGATGCGCTGTGATCCTCTTCCGAGCAACTACCCTGAAACCGCATATTTTGCGGAAGAACGCGGAATTGTGTCCGCGGGCGCCGGCTTTTTGGATTTCCAGATGGAAGTCTTTTTTCAGTGCGCTCAGAACAGTCCACGCACCGTTGCGTAAATCGACTGCGCAAAACGGTGCTGCATCTGCTTTGCCGAGGAGAGTAGGCATATTTTGGCGATTGACGACAAGTTTGAACCCGAACACGAGCATGAACCTGATCACGAGCACGATCACGACATTGACACCCTGATTGAAGTGGGCAAGGAAAAGGGCTATCTGACCTACGGCGATGTCAACGATATGCTGCCCGATGAGATGGGTTCTTCGCCCGAGGATCTGGACGACCTGATCACCACCATCGGCACCCAGGGCATTGACCTGCTGGACGGCCCCAAGTTCCACGGCGACAAGGACTTTGAGCTGGAAGATGGCGAGGAAGTTGAGCTCGACCTGACGCCGGGAACGCTGGAGAAGACCAACGATCCGGTGCGTATGTACCTGCGCGAGATGGGCACGGTGCCGCTGCTGACGCGCGAGGGCGAAGTGGAGATTGCCAAGCGCATCGAGCGCGGGCAGATGCGCGTGCTCAAGGCCATCTCGCGTTCGCCGATCGTGATTCGCGAGATTGCCGCGCTAGGCGAGGATCTGAAGCGCGGCGTGCGCAACGTCAAGGAAGTGGTGATCTTCGACGACGAGGAGCTCACCGAGGAGGTGGTGCTGGCGCGCGTCAAGGCGACCGTGGCCCGCATCGACGCGCTGGTCAAGCACCAGAAGAGAATCACCGTCCTCGAAGAGAAGCAGGCCGCGCCGACCTCCAAGGTCAAGGCCTCGGCCGCGCGCCACACCCGCTGGCTGATCGCGCGCGAAAAGGTGCTGGTCTCGCGCATCGTCCGCGAGCTCAAGTACACCCCTATGGAACGAAAGCGCCTGCTGGACAAGGTCAACAAGACCGTGGACACCATGCGCACGCTGGAGCGGCAGATTCGCTCGCTCGACCAGAAGCATGAGGCCAGCAAGAGTGAAGAGCTGAAGAAGGAGTACCGCCGCCAGCAGAAGAACTGCAAGGCCGACCTGGAAAAGATCGAGGGCGAAGCCGGCGTCGTCATCGCCGAGCTCAAGCGCACGCAGCGCGAGATGATCCAGGGCGACATGGACGCCGAGCAGGCCAAGCGCGAGCTGATCGAGGCCAACCTGCGACTGGTCGTCTCCATTGCGAAGAAGTACACCAACCGCGGCCTGCAATTCCTCGACCTGATTCA
>PLPA01000093.1 GCA_003159355.1 Acidobacteriaceae bacterium
TCGGTATCGTGCGTCTTCAGGTAGTCCAGAAGGCGGCGGCGCTTGCTGACCAGTTGCAAAAGGCCGCGCCGGGAAGCGTGGTCCTTCTTGTGCGTCTTGAAGTGTTCGGTCAGTTCGCTGATGCGCGCACTCAAAATCGCGATCTGGACCTCCGGCGAGCCGGTGTCCGTATCATGGGTGCGGAAGCTTTCAATCAGGGTTGTTTTCTTTGCGGTCGCCAGCACGGCGTGTGTGACTCCTCTTGTCTTCTCAGATCCACTCTTCAGTGTCTAAAGAGAGATTACCACGAAAGAGCGCCCCGCGTCATGCGCCCGGCTCAGCCGGAACCCAAATGTAAACCCGCCCCGTCACCGCGCCCCAAAACGGAAGAGCCGATTGTCGAAGCGCTCGCGGACTACCTCGGCGACTTCGATTTTCTTCGCGTCGGGATGCTCCGGGTTCAGCAGGTAGTTCCAGGTCTGCGGGGCTATGGCCGACGGGACGCGCGCAAGTGGAGATTCCCGCAAGGCCAGCCAGGCATCGCCCATGCGCCGGGTTAATTTCAGGTCTTGCTTCCATTCTGTCCCGGCAGGAGGATCAAGCGGCTGAATAGCAAGATCATCGGGAACAGAAATCCTAAGCAAAGTATAGAAATCCGGCGTGTCTTCGCTGTCTACTTCTAGATGCACCAGCGTTTCAACAAGAGCCGCCATCGGCGATTCGGCAAAATAAACCACGCGGCGGCCCAAACTGGTCCAACGCGAGGAAAACTTTCTCCCGCCCCAGCCGCCCAGGTCGATGTAATTGCTGATGCGCCACAGGGTCTTCAAGCGAAAACACCCTCATCGATCTGATAGAGCATCTCTTCCACACCCTGACCGCCCAAACCCGTGTGCATCATGGAAAGCGGAGTACGCTCGTCGAAGCGCATCTTGGGCTTGGTCAGCCATCGCTTCGCCTTCTCCGGATCGCCGAATACCTTGACGGCCAGTTCATACATCCGCGCCACCCGCGCCAGCCGGTCCGCTTCGATCACGCTGAGCGGCTCCTTTTTCTGGCGGCGGTGCTTCAGCGTCCGGGCGGGAATCACCACCTCCAGCAAATCCTTGACGGCAATGCCGGAGTAGGCGGAGAACTCCTCCAGCGTGGAGAGCGGCAGGCCGCGTTCAATCTCTCGCCAATCGAAGGTGAAGGGATGCGGAGAAACGGCGGGAATCGCGGCAGCTTGGCTCATAAGGACATTATGCCACACTTTTCGCGGCATTTTGTCCTTTTTCCAAAATGCCTGGTAGAAGAGGTAGGCTGGAGCGCGGCCGGAAGCCAACCCTACCACTGCGCCCAGTCGCCCAGGCCCAGAACCCACGCGGCCAGCAAGAGATTGCTGACGGCGTGCGCGACGACCGCATCGCCCATGCGTCCCCGCCAGCGGAGCGCGGCGGCGAAGGCCAGGCCGGCCACCGTGCCGAGCACCAAGTGCTGCCAATCCATCAGATTTTTCATATGCTCCAGGCCGAAGACCGCGGAGGATAGACAAATGGAGAGCACCGTCAAGCTGGAAAAAGAGACGCTGTCAAACTCCCGGCTGATGAACCGGCGCGCCAGATAGCCGCGAAAGGCCAGTTCCTCGGCGATGGGCACGGTGACGACCGCGGCAGCCACGCGAAAGGCAATCCAGGTCCATCGGGTTGGGGGCGAAAGCGCCGCCAGCGCCGGACCCAGAGGACTGGCAGCATGCTCATGCGCCCACCAGGACGGTGCAATCCACATCAGAAAGACCGCCATGCCAACCACCGGCCCGAACCAGCCGAAGCGCCAGTTGAGTTTTTTCAACTCCGGCCAGAAATAGCAGAGGGCGATAACCGCAACCACAAAACGCAATGGGTAGAGCCATTCGAAGTATCCGGAAGCTGCCTTGGAGACAAAAGCCGCAGCCAGAATAACAAGAAATGGGACAAGATACGCGCGGATTGCCGGAGATTCTCCACGTTCGGTCAATTGCGCCGATGCGGCAACCTCCGTTCCGCCAGTCCGCAACTGGCCTGCTGTGCCTGAAACGGAGGAGGGAACCTTTCGCACCCAGGTAAGTCTTTGGGTAGCCACAGAAAAAAACAGTGCGACAGCAGTGAAAGCAATCCAGCCGAACTGGGAGTGAAAGCCAACGTTGGCGACTTCAGGACTGCCCAATTCGCCGATGAGGAACAGGGCGCAAATCCGGACGATATTGAGTACCCAGATGCTTACCAGTCCGCACGGGATGAGCAGAAGCGCCTGCGGGAAGCGGCACTCTTTCCTTGAATACCAAAGCCAGAAAGAAGTGAAGGCAAAGATCAGTCCAAGACCTTCCATCCCGGAACAACTGGGGGCAATCTCAATTGAAAAACGAGGAGTATAAACCGTGAAGGCGGCGGCATTGGCGGCGACATCAGGCAGAGCGTAGTAAAGGACCGTTCGCACGGAATCGAAGGAAGCTGTCTGCATGAATCTACCAACACTGGCGCTTGATGCAGTCCATAAGCTCCGAGATGGTCCTATCAAATACCAGGCGGTCATACCGGTAAGGCAGGCATAGACACATAAGAGACCGGTAGCACGAAGCATCCTGATCCAGGTGCGAAGCGGGATGCAGGCCAATGCCAGAAGGGGGATTTTCAATATATAAATTGCATAGATGGCGACAGCCGCGAGATGGGAGAACCGCGGGCTCGCCCCAGGGAGCGCCGCCAGGAGATGAATACCAATCTCAGCGGCAACGCAAGCCAGGTAGCCGCCAAAAAAGATGAAGCCGAACGGGAGATCTTCCCGTTGGGCTTTCAACCACGGATACCCAAGACCCATGAACACCGCAAAGGAAACCGTCGCAACCGGAGTCAGACCCAAATGAAAGGCCGATACAATCCGGAGAGCGCCGACCACCAATACGGCCTCTAGCGAATAAATTGCAGCCAATAGACAAAGCCGCCCAAGAAGATGGCGAAGCAGAGCAATGGAACAACTAGACTGGAAGCGAGTGCTCCCAGCCGAGCCATGGTCCGAGTTCAACATTAGTATGTTCTATTTCTGGCGATGACTGCGCAGAACCGCAAGCGATCCCGCAAGCAGCGTGATGGCGCTGATTGCCAGGGTGGGATCAACTTCGGGAGTCTTGAAGAAGGCCATGCCATAAGCAGAGGAGCATGTACCGAACGCAAGACCCAAGACCAGAAGCGTGTACTTCAGAAGATTCTTAGACATGTAGAAATCCTTTCTGTGGTTGTGCAAAGGATATGAAATCATCGAAGAGCTGCGACCCCAGATCATGCGGCTCGGTGTACAAATGTTCGCCTTCTGCGATTCAAATCCAATGTTGCTAGTCTACGTCTTGAATCCGCTTTGAGCAAGGAATATACTCCCTGCTTCAAGCATCATCCGTTTCAGTGAGCCGGGGACGGAAACCCCGTAGTATGCAAAACCTCCAAACATCAGTACAGAGGTTGTTTAAAAGAATATTAACACGAGAAGTGCCGGTCAACGCAAGAACAAAAAAAACAAAGTAACCGGAATAGGGTTACTCGGGTGTCTCCTGTTCCCTGCGTCCTCGCCGGAGAGCTCCCCTCAGCCAATAGCCGGACGTGGCTGAACCTTCCTGGTAACAATGACCAGCTTGGCCGGGGTCAATTCCGGGCCATCCCAGCCTTCCTTGACCGCCTCAATGTGTATCTCGCCCGGTCGCTTGCTGGACTGCACAATCACCTGCGCAAGCCCATTGAAGAGCGAGCGCTTAGGCTCTTTGTCGCTCTCCTGGCAGTTGGGGTCGCCGTTGCCCACTCCGATCAGCGCGCCCGCTCCCGAGATTGTGAAGCCAATCAAATTGTTCGCCGTCGGCACCGGGCGGCCCTCCTTGTCCAGCGCCTCGACCTTCAGGATGGCCACATCTTCGCCGTCGGCATCAATCTCGGTGCGGTCCGCGGTCAGTCGAATGGAGACCGCCGGCCCAGTCGTCTCGCGCTTCTCCGTGAGCACCACCTTGCCATCCTTGGAACCCCGCGCCTCGATGACGCCCTTCTCATATTTGACTTTCCACTCCACATGGCCCAGGCGCGGAACCTTCTGGCTTCCCAGGCTCTTGCTGTTCACCAGCAATTCAACCTCGTCCAGGTTCGAATACACCCAGACAGGAATCTCCTCGCCTTCCTCCCCCTCGAAGTTCCAATGCGGGAACAGATGCAGCACCGGCTCGGAGCCCCACCATGCCTTGTAATAGAAGAACGTGTCCTTGGGAAAGCCGCACATGTCGATGATGCCAAACTGCGAGTTGATCGAGGGCCAGCCATAAGGCGTGGGCTCGCCGCGATAGTCGAAGCCGGTCCAGGCAAAGCCGCCGGCCTCCCACTCGCGGGTCGCATAAAACTTCCACCATTCTTCGGCCGTCTCGCCCCAGGGGACCACAGCGTTATAGGCGTTGAGGGTGTTGCGCAGCGGGTCGGTTGTGTATACGCCCCGTGTGGAGATGGCGCTGGACGTTTCGGAGCCGTAGATAGGCCGCCGGGGATGTTCTTTGTGGTAGTTGTCGGGGCGGTCCAGGCCATAGTTGAATCCGATGATGTCGAATGCATCGGATACACCCTGCTTGTTGTCGCCGTTGACCGCCGCGGAAACTACGCGTGTGGGATCAAGTTCGTGGCAGCGCCGCACCATGGTCGCGGCAATCTTGGCGCCCTCTTCGGCCATTTCGTTCTGCAACTGCCACTCCTCGTTGCCGATCGACCACAGAATGATCGACGGCGAGTTGCGATAGCGCTTGACCATCGCATCCAGTTGCGCCAAGCCCTCGGGGCTCGAACTCATCTGCCGCGTCTCGCACATCATCATCACGCCCATGCGGTCGCAGGCCTCCACCCACTCCGGCGTCGGCATATTATGTGAAGTCCGCACCGCGTTGCAGCCCATCTCCCTCAGCACGCCCAGCCGGAAGACCTGCAAGCGATCGGGCAGGGCCGCGCCTGCGCCGGCGTGGTCCTGGTGGTTACAAGTGCCCTGGATCTTCAGCGGCTTGCCGTTGAGAAAGAACCCCTTGTCGGCGTCGAAGACCGCGGTGCGCACGCCAAAGCTCACTCGCTCGGCATCACGAGCCTTGCCGCCGGCCTCCACGGTCACAATCACCGAGTAAAGGTTCGGAGCATCCACCGACCACAGCGCCGGATTCGTCAGCTTGGCGGTTGCTGTAAAGTTGGCGCAACCGTCTGCATCAATCGACTGACCAGCGGTTTCAGCCGTGGCCACGATCTTGCCCGCTGGGTCCAGAATCTGCCAGCTCACCTTGGCGCTCTCGGTCTGTTTGCCTTCATTGTGCGCCATGGTGTCCAGCGTCAGAAGAGCGGAGCTTTCACTAACCGCCGTGCGGACCGTACTCTCCCACTTGCCCAGGTGCAGCGCATCGGTCTTGGTCAGCCACACGTGGCGATAGATGCCGGCGCCCTCGTAGAACCAGCCGTCGCCAAAGCTGGCATCCACGCGCGCCACGATGTAGTTCTTTTTCCCGTAGCTCAGAAAGTCCGTCAGATCAAAGCGGAAGGGCGCATAGCCGTTGTTATTGCGGCCAATGAAACAGCCGTTCACAAAAACCAGCACGTCGCGGAATGCGCCGTCGAATTCGACCGTGATGCGGCGGCCCAGGTCGCTGGCCGGAATCTCGAACTCGCGCCGGTACCAGCCCACGCTGGTCTCCGGATAGCGGCGGCCTACGGGCTTGTAGCCATGCGATTGCTGCACATCGTCATGCACAAAGGGCAACTCGACCGCCCAATCGTGGGGCAGGTTCAGAGCACGCCACTTGGAGTCGTCGAATTTGCCCTTGGCAAAGTCGAATTCGCCTGTCTTGGCAAAGTCGCCCTGGCCGTTGCCGAAGCCCAGATCGCGGGCTGGGTCCGTGCCGTGGCCAAACTGAAACTTCCAGCCGAAGTCGAAGAGCAATTGCTCGCGCGGCGCCACGGCGGCCAGCGCCTCGGCCGAAGCGGCGCCGGGAGAGCCGCCAACCAGTGCGGCGGCCCGTCCCCAGGCCGAACGAGTCAGCAGAGATGCGGCGGAAAGCGCCAATCCAGACGAGAGCAGGTCGCGACGAGAGATACGAACCATGAAATTTCCTTTCAATGGGTTCTCGCCGTAGCGGCAGCAGAATCCCGAACGGCGAGCAAAGATGAACTATAAATCAAGCGGCGCGAGTCAGTAAACGATTCCAGAAATCTCTCAGTATTTGTAGCCGAAGCAACCAACAATTTCACTTCATAACGACCATGCTGTATGGTGAGGGTGACCCGGCAACCCGGTCTGCAACCTGCGCCGGAGCCGCACCTTACGCAAGGGGTTTCAGCCTATGCGCTTCTCTCGCACCGCAGCTTTGCTTCTCCTCGCCACCCTCGCCGCAACACCTGTCCTCGCCGCCCAAGGCTCCAGCGCCCTTGACCCCTCCGTTCCGCCCATGCGCGCGCTCATCGAGCGCTTCTCCGCCGACCAGGCTACGCTTCTCAGCGTCTATGCCGATCCCCTTGCCCCAGCCGCCCGCGCGCGCAACGCCGCCTTCTATCGCGAGCAACATGCCTTGCTCGCCACCATCGACTTCAATGCCCTCGACCAGGAGGGCAAGGCCGACTACCTGAGCTTCGCCAATCTCCTCACGCAACTAGAGCACCAGTTGGCCCTCGACGAGCGGCAGTGGTCCGAGGTTGCGCCGCTGCTGCCCTTCGCACCGGCGATCTTTGCCCTCGAAGACGCCCGCCGCCGCATGGAGCGGCCAGATCCGCAGAAGGCCGCCGCGCAGTTGAGCGAGCTGACACTAACCGTTACCGCCAGCCGCAAGGCGCTCGAAGCCAAGGTCAAGGACGCATCCCCCGCCGACCGCATCAATGCCTGGCGCGCCGCCGCTGATCTGGAACAACTCACCACACAGCTTCAGCACTGGTTCGACCTCTGGAACGGCTACGATCCCACCTTTACCTGGTGGGCCGCGCAGCCTTATAAACAGGCCGCCGCCGCGCTCAAGGACCAGTCAACTTTTCTCCGCGAGAAACTGTCCGGCATCGCCCCCGACGATAAAGCTACAGTTCTCGGCACGCCCATCGGCCGCGAGGCGCTGCTCCAGCAGCTCGACGACGCCATGATCCCTTACTCGCCCGAAGAGCTGATCACCATGGCAAAATCGCAGCTCGCCTGGTGCCAGCAGGAGATGGTGCAGGCCAGCCGCGAGTTGGGCTACGGCGACGACTGGCATAAGGCGCTGGAGGCGGTCAAGAACTCCTACGTCGAGCCGGGCAAGCAGCCGGAGCTGATTCGCTCACTGGCCCTTGAAGGCGAACAATTCGCCGAAGATCGCGCCCTGGTCACCGTGCCGCCGCTGGCCAAAGAGACCTGGCGCATGGAGATGATGTCACCCGAGCGCCAGCTCGTCAGCCCCTTCTTCCTGGGCGGCGACACCATCCTCGTCAGCTACCCCACCGACACGATGACCTACGACCAGCGCATGATGAGTATGCGCGGCAACAACCCCGCCTTCTCCCACGCGACGGTCTTCCACGAGTTGATTCCCGGCCACTGGCTGCAACAGTTCATGACCGCCCGCTACCGGCCTTACCGCCAAGCCTTCAGCTCCGGCTTCTGGATCGAGGGCAACGCCTTCTATTGGGAGATGCTCTACTGGGATCTGGGGTACGATGCAACGCCACAGCAGCGGATCGGTGCGCTCTTCTGGCGCATGCACCGCTGCGCCCGCGTCATCTTCTCGCTCAGCTTCCATCTGGGCGCGATGACCACGCAGCAGGCTATCGACTTGCTGGTCAGCGAAGTTGGCCACGAGCGCGACAACGCCACCGCCGAGGTGCGCCGCTCCGTCAACGGCGACTATGACCCGCTCTACCAGTGCTCCTATATGCTCGGCGCGCTCCAGTTCCGCGCCCTGCGCCATGAACTCGTGGATTCAGGAAAGCTGACCAGCCGCCAGTACCACGACGCCATCCTGGAGGAGAATATGATGCCCCTGCCGGTGCTCCGCGCCCTGCTCACCGGCGAGAAACTCACTCCGGACTGGAAGCCGCATTGGCGCTTTTTGGATGAAGTGAAGTAAGGCGCGAGCGATTCACCGCCAACGCAACAAGAGGCCCTGCAATCTTGCCAGGGCCTCTCGTTCAACGTTGATCTATCAGCGCTTCTCTCAGGCAATGCGCCTTTTGCGAAAGATCAAGCCCGCGAGGCCGAGCAGACCGCTCCCGAAGAGGATGAGGCTGCTGGGCTCGGGCCCATACTCTTGCCCAATGAAAACTTGAGGAACATCGTCCCCCGCGGGCCAGCCGCTTACCGGAACATAAATGTTAAATTCGGAGTATAAGAGGGAATTTGGGTTAGCGCCAACAAATGTCTGTGCGAGCGTCAGTTGAGCGTTGTCGCTGCCGGGCACGCCGCTGGAAAAAAGTCCCCAGGCCGCCAACTGGTCATTATCGCTGTTGGACGGATTGACATTGGCGTCATTGTAAAGCCACGCCGCTTCCTCCCAAACGCTCTCAGCGAATGTTTGCGGGGTCGCTGACGCCCCGGTGATCGTTACGACTGTCGACATCACAGAGATTGGCTCAATCGCTGCCGTCCAACTCTCATTAAAATTGATGCCGTTGTAGTAACCGAGACACATCAGCGGGGTAGCGCCGGGGAGCCCAGTGACACTGAAGTAGTAGGGATATGCGTCAAACGCCCCGGCAGTATTCGAACCGACGCCCGTCAGTTCCAGCGTGACGAGGCTATCCGCGTGAGCCTTGAGCGGGCTGAACAACAACAGGAAGCAAAACGCGGAGATAGACAGGATCGCGCAAACTCTAGACTGCTTCATCTTCTGTATCTTTCTGGCCCCTTGGATGCCGTACTCCAGTCCCTTGGGATGGTTTTGATTCTGCCCGTACATTTCACAACCTCGTCCGCTGTCCTGTTTCAAATCAAACACTGGAAAGCGAGTTGAGGCGTAAAGCTCTTGCATGGCAGAGGTCAAGTTACTGCCATAGTGAATATTTTAGGCAAATCCAACCCCCTGCACAAGATTACGTGCGCAGTGTTACCATGGTAATTTGCGCCAGATAAAAACAGTTACGTTGCTCATTTTACAGGGGGTTTTCACGTTACCTTGGTTGGTTTTCGAGCTTGTGACTGCCGATTCGACCGACTGGGAAGCAGGACAACTGTGCGTGCTATTTCTTTCTTTTCTGCTCTCCAGCCCGCGCGCACGTAATCCTGTGCGCACGGAAAAAGCCGGTGCGCGAAGAGCAAGCTAGAGGATCAGATAGAAGCTCTCGATCCACCCTTGCAACAGTGCCGGGAAGCAGCCCAGCACCACCACCGCCGCGGCAATCGCCACCAGCACACCCATCGTCACCGGATGCGCCTTGATCGGCGTCTCGTCGACGGCAGGCATCACGTAAGCTCGCTTGAGGACTTGTAGGTAGTAATAGAGGGAGACGGCGCTCATCGCCACCGCCAGAGCCACCAGCGCAAACGAAACCGGCCCGGCTGAAACGCCCAGCACCGCGGCAAACAAATTGAATTTGGCCCAGAAGCCGACCAGCGGCGGAATTCCGGCGAGTGAGAGAAACAACACCCCCAGCACCGCAGCCAGCAGAGGATTGCGCTTATGCAGACCCAGGAAAGAATCCAGCCGGTCGCTGCCGGTGGCCCGCTCGACAACGGAGACCACGCCGAATGCGCCGATGGTGGTCAGGCCATAGGTTAGAACGTAGTAGAGAACGGCATTGGCGCTCCGGAAAGCAGGTCCAGTCGTACTCAAGAAGAATTGAAACGGGCTTCCCACTCCTGGGTAGGCGCGCTGAGCGGCGATTCCAAGCAAGATATAGCCCGTGTGAGCAATTGCCGAATAAGCTAACAGGCGTCGTACGCTTACTTGCGCTAGGGCAGCGAGATTGCCAACGATCATGGAAGCGGCCGCCACAATCAGCAGAATCAGGCCCAATGGTTGCCAAGCCAGGTACTCATTGCGTAGATAATGCTCAACAACATCCTTTTGTCCACTTATTGGTCCACCTGGCATGAGCAGATTTCCGCCTATTGCAAGCAACAGTGCAAAGCTGGCCACCTTGGAGACTGATGCTATGAACGCTGCCGCTGGAGCGGGCGCACTTTCGTATGTATCCGGAGCCCATAAGTGGAACGGAACAGCGGCAACCTTAAAGCCGAGCCCGGCGACAATTAGAACCCATGCAACATAAAGAAGCGGATTCGTTCCTGACTCACCAATGGAATACTGTATCCAATAGAGATTCGTGCTGCCACTCAGTCCATAAAGATAGCTGAAACCAAATAGCAAAAACGCCGCTGACATTCCGCCGAAAAGATAATATTTAAGCGTGGCTTCGGCGCTCTTGCCGGAACTCTTGGCGAATGCCGTCATAATGTAGAGCCCAAGACTCAGCAGTTCCAAGCCAATGAAGATTACCAGCAGATCCCGTGCTGCGGCCACGAACAGGCCGCCAGAAGCCGCCATCAGCACCACGGCCACAAACTCACCCACATGCTTGGTAAAGATCGAATCAATGAAGAGTAATAAAGTCAGTGCTGTCAGCACCAGGATTCCGACCTGCGCAACTGCAACGTATCCCCCCTGTGCAAGAACCAGAGCGCCGTCGAAGCTGTAACCCGCACCATAGGAGGCTTGTAAGGTCCACAACGCTGCCCCGCACCCCGCCACGCCCAGCAGCGCCGCCACGGTCACTCGCACCTTGAGCGAGGCCTTGCGCAGAAAACCCAGGTCCACAATCAGCACGACCAGCGCCGCAACCTCAAGCGCCGTCTCCGGCAGTGTCACGCGGAAAAGGTCTGCGTAGTTCATTGCACACCTCCCGCAAGCAGCGCCTTCACCGCCGGTTCAATCGCATCAAGCAGTATCTTCGGGTAAAGCCCCACAAACAAACTCACTCCCGTCAGCAAGCCGACGCCGGTAACTTCCGGCCAGGTGATCGCGGCTAACTCGTGCCCGTGTTCCTGCTCCAGCACGTGCGCGCTGGGCAAAACATCGGGGAAAAAGGCCTTCTGCAACGCCCGCCAGGTATAAGCCACTCCGACCACAACCCCCACGCCTGCCGCCAAGGCCCACCATGGTTTGGCGATCCATGCTCCCACCAGCACTTGTAACTCGGCAATAAACCCGGAGAAGCCCGGCATTCCTATCGAAGCCATTCCGGCAATCACAAAGGCCCATGCGGCGAAGGGCAGCCGCTTCGATAAGTGCATGGTTTCCAGCTCCGCTAACTGCCGCGTGTGCGTGCGGTCGTAGACGATGCGGCCAACAATGGCGAAGAGCAACCCGGCGATGATGCCGTGCGAGAACATCTGCATCACCGCGCCGGTTACGCCGATCTGATTCAGAGTCATCAGACCGAGCAGCACAAAGCCCATGTGGCTGACGCTGGAATAGCCGATGACAAACTTGAAGTCGGTCTGCGCTAGTGCAACCAGCGCGCCATAGACAATGCCGATGACCGCCAGCACCGCGAAGACGTCGCGCCACGAGCCGATGCCGATAAAAGAGAATCCCCACGGGTCAAGGCCGCGCGGGAAGAGAGCTATGCCCACGCGCAGGCAGCCGTACGCACCCAACTTCATCACCACGCCGGCCAGCAGCATCGAAGCCGCGGTCGGCGCGGCCACGTGGCCGGTGGGCGCCCAGGTGTGGAAGGGCCACATGCCGGCCAGAATCGCAAAGCCTGTGAAGACCAGCGGAAAGCACCACATCTGAAAACTAACTGGCAGGTTAGCGTGCGCTAACTCAATCAACCCCGTCGAATGGCTGCCCGCCGTCGTGTAAGCAGCCAGCAGGCCGATCAGCACCATCGCCGAGCCAGCGAAGGAATAGATGGCCAGCTTCATCGCCGCGTACTCCCGCCGCGTCGAACCCCAGATGGCGATCAGAAAGTACTTGGGCACAATAGCAATTTCATAGAAGACAAACAGCAAAAATAGATCGAAGCTGAGAAATACTCCGTAGACTCCGCCGATCAAAGCTAGAAATAATGCGAAAAACTCATTCGTTCTCAGCTCGATATTCCAACTGAATAAAACTCCGGCCACGGCGGCCAGACCGGTCAGCAGCACCAGCACGCGGCTGATGCCGTCGGCCGCCAGCAGGAAGTGAATCCCCATTGACGGCACCCAGGGCAGATCAATCAGCACAGTCCTTCCCTGCCCCATTCCGGCGATAAATCCCTGCACAGCCAGCGCCAGACCAGCTATAGCCACAGCCAGCGCCAGCCAGCGCGCCAAAGCCGGCTTGCCCTTTGGCAGCACCGCCAGCACCAGCGATCCGGCAAACGAGAGATAGATCGTATATGCCAATAGCGACACCGAGTTTGGATGCAATATCAGAAACATCAAAATCTCCAGTGCGCCAATAGGTTAACGACCGTTGGGTTTACGCTCTCCACAATCAGTTGCGGCAGAAGACCAAGCAGAATCATAAGTCCAATCACCGGGATAAGCGCCATGCGCTCGTTGTGGTGCAGATCAGGAAAGCCGGCGCAGTGCTCCGGCACGGGCCCAGTAAAGACCTTCTGAATCACGGTCAGTATCACGGCCGCAGTGACCAGCAAGCCAAGAATCGATACTGTCGCCGCTACCCAGGCCAGCGGAAAGACGCCGCGGAAGATAAGAAACTCGCCCACAAATCCGTTCAGCCCCGGCAATCCCAGCGATGAGAAAAGTGCAATGGACATCAGCCCGAAAAGCACTGGCGCGGGCTTTCCCAGGCCGCCGAATTGGTCGATGCCGCGATGGCCGCCCGTCCGNNATCATCGCCACAAACCAGAAGAGCGCCGCCGCAGTTAGTCCGTGATTGAACATCTGCAGGATCACGCCGTTCAGCGCCATGGCCTGACTCGTCTGCGCCGCCGCGCCCGCCGCCGGAACCGCCAGCGCGAAGATGCCCAGCAAGCAATAACCCAGATGGTTCACCGACATATAAGCGAAGATGCGCTTCAGGTCCTTCTGTGCCGCCGCCGCCCACGCGCCCATTACCACCGTGGCCACGGCCAGCACCAGCAGCGGCGTGCGCATCTGCGAGATTTGATGGCCAAAAAGCGGCAGCGCTAACCGCAGCAGTCCATAGACGCCCATCTTCGACATCGCGCCAGTTAGCAGCATCGTCACCGGTGATGGCGCCTCGGCGTAAGCCGCGGGCAGCCATGTGTGGAAGGGAATCATCGGCACTTTGACCGCAAAACCGGCAAGCACGCCGATGGCCAGCCATAACATCACCGGCCCCAGATGCGCAGTTACCATCTGCTCTAACTCGCCGGTCGAGGCTAACAGCGTCAGGTGCGGGAAGTCCATGCTTCCGGTGGAAAGAAAGACGGCCAGAAACGCCACCAGCAGCGCAACGGAGCCCGCCATAGTGTAGACAAAGAACTGCGTCGCCGCTGGACCGCGCCGTGTCCCGCCCCACAGCCTGATGAGGAAGAAGGCGGGAATCAGACATAACTCCCAAAACAAAAACCAGTGAAAGAAATTCAGTGCGGTGAACGAGCCGAAGAGGCCCGCTTCCAGCGTCAGCACAAGCGCAAAATAAAGCCCCGGCTGATGATGCACCCGGTGAGCGGCATCCACCGACATCAGCGTAACAATGGCGGAGAGCACTAACATCAGCGCGCTCAGCCCGTCCACGCCGAGATAGTAGTTAATGCCCAACGACGGCGCCCAGACGTGTTGCTCGACTAATCCGTAGCCTCCGTTCGCGGGCAGTTGCGTCCACACCGCGAGCGACAGCGCCAGGCTGATCAGCGTCGTGATCAGGGCCACGCCGCGCGCATGCTTGCTGGCGACCAGCGCAATCGCTGCTCCCACCAATGGCAGCACGGTCAACAGCGTCAATAGATGTATTCCGCTCATACCCTGTTGCTCCAGAATAGGATCGCGACCAGCACTACTACGGCCAGCGCCAGAATTCTCAAGTAAGTCTGCACGCGGCCCGTCTGTATCCGCGCCAGCAATCCGCCACCCACGGATAACTCATCGCATCCTTTGTCAAAGCCGCCATCCACTACATTCGTATCGAGAAAGCGGTTCAACTCCGCTCCCAAACTAAAGCCCCACGCAACCCCGGCCACCGCGCCGCCCCAGACCCGGCGGTCCAGCCAATCCGCGCCCCGTGCCAACCAACCATAGAATGCGATCACCGTCACCCTGTATAACTCATCCACATAAAGCTTGTCGCTCAACGCTGCCCACACCGGCGGAATCATCCGCTCCAGCGCATCCGGCTCCGACGGCTTTGGGGAGTGATCTCCGTAGAGCCACCATCCCAGCCCAAGCCCCAGAAACACGACAAGTGCGGAACCGCCCATCAGCGCCAGCAGCCTCGGCTCCATAAAACCATGTAAGTCGAAGCTAGCCGCGCGGCCATCCAGGAATGCTCGGAACCAGGGCCAGGCCGGCGTTCCAATCAATCCCAGAGCCATCGCGAAAAAGGCCAAAATCGCCAGCGGCACAATCATCACCTTAGGGCTCTCATGCGCAGGCTTGCCGCCCCGCCAGTGGCCGCCGAAGATGTAAGTCACCTGCCGTGTCATATAAAACGCCGTCAGCAGCGCACCAAAGACCAGCATATAGAACGGCGTCTTGACCACGCTCCAATGCTGCGCCGCTTCCAGAATCCCATCCTTGCTCCAGAATCCGGAAAAGAGCAGCGGAAAACCGCACAGCGCCAGCATTCCGATCGCATAAGTCAGGAAAGTTATCGGCATATCGGACTTCAATCCGCCCATGCGCCGCACATCCTGCTCCCCGTGGCAGCCGTGAATCACAGAGCCAGCGCCAAGAAACAAAAGTGCCTTGAAGAAGGCATGAGTTATCAGATGAAACATCCCCACCGCGACCCCGCCCATGCCCAGACCAGCCATCATGTAACCCAGTTGCGAAACGGTCGAGTAAGCTAGGATGCGCTTGATATCGTTCTGCGCCACGGCGATCATGGCGGCGAAAACGGCAGTAAATGCGCCTACCCATGTTACAACTGTGAGCGCTGTCGTCGTCCCGCCGGCCAGCGCGCCGGCCTGCATTAGCGGATAAACTCTTGCAATCAGATAAACGCCGGCGGCCACCATCGTCGCCGCGTGAATCAGCGCCGAGACCGGCGTCGGGCCTTCCATCGCATCCGGCAGCCAAACATGCAGCGGAAACTGCCCGCTCTTGCCCGCCGCGCCGGCAAAGATAAGAAGTCCAATCGCCCCTGCCGCCGTGAGGCCCAGAGCGGCAGACTGTGCAAGCAATCCGGCCAGCGCGCCAGCCTCAATGGAACCCGCTCCATTGTTGTAGAAGAGCAGCGTCCCCGTCTGCGCGAAGAGCCAGACCATTCCAAGCAGAAAGAAAACATCGCCGATGCGCGTAGTCAGGAAGGCCTTTTTAGCTGCCGCCGCTGCGGCCGGCTTCTGATACCAGAATCCAATCAATAAGTAAGAGGTAAGTCCGACCAGTTCCCAGCACATGAAGAGCAATAGAATCGAGTTAGCAATCACCACGCCGAGCATCGCTCCAGCAAAGAGCGACATAAAGCAAAAGAAGCGGGTGAAATTCTCATCATCCTTCATGTAGCCAATGGAGTAAATGAAGATCAACAGGCCCACAAAACTGACCATTACCAGCATCACCGCCGAGAGCGGATCAAGCACCCACCCCAGGTCGATGTTAGCTGTGCCGGCTTGAAACCATGTGAAGTTGACCGTCTCGCGCACGGCCTGTCCATGCGACCAACCAGCGACCACGTGCGCAAACGCCACCAGCGAAAGCAGCAAGGAAACACTCATTGATCCAATGGCAAGCACGGCGGAAGTTTTGCGTTTCGCCTGCATTAGCAGAGCGGCCAAGCCCGCGGCCACCATTGGCACGGCGGGAATCAGCCACAGCATCTCTGCGATGGGAGAAGCCGCTAACTGCGGAGTGAATGAAATTGTCTCTTGCATCAACCTCTCACCCCTTCATCCTGTTCATCGCGTCCAGGTCCGTCGTCTTCGCGTGGCGATGAATCTGAATCACGAGACCTAGCCCCACCGCAGCCTCCGCCGCCGCCACGGCAATCGAGAAGATCGCAAACATCATCCCCGTCAGCAACTCAGGATGCGGCCCGTAGCGCCAAAAGGCAATCAGATTCAAGTTAGCCGCGTTCAGCATTAACTCAATCCCGATCAGCACAAGAATGGCGTTGCGCCGCGTCAGCGCCCCAGCCAGGCCAATGGAGAACAATAAAGCAGCAACCAGCAGATAACTCGCCAGCGGCGTCATTTCTGCCCCTCTTTCTCATGCATCGCCACAATCACCGCGCCAATCATCGCTGCCGTCAACAGCACCGCTACGATCTCCAGCGGCAGCACGTAGCGACTTACCAGCGCATTGCCAATCTGCAAAACAGTGACCGTCGGCACGGCTGTCTCATGCGGCAAAACTCGCACGCTCCCGATCACCGCCCAACCCAGCACCGCAAAGACTCCCGCCGCAATCAACAACCCCGCCAGCCACGTCCGGCTGAAGACTCCATCCCTGGGCGTCTCCGAGCCTCGCGTCAGCAGAATCGCAAAAACCACCAGAATGGCAACCGCGCCAATATAAACCAGAATCTGCGCGAATCCGGCAAATTGCGCATCCAGATTCAGAAACAGCAGCGCCAATCCGGCAAAAGCTACAGTAAGCGCCAGCGCGCAATGCACCGTGTTCTTCAGCAGCATGGCGGCCAGGCCGCCCGCCACCGTAAGCGCCGCAAGGATATAGAAGACAAAGCTCATCGGAAGCCCTTCCCATTCTCGGCAGTGGTATCCCACCCTAGCCGCAAAAACAAAGATGCGGCGAGGGTAGGGCACCCAGTTTTGTTTGAACCGCTGGATTCATTCCGCATAGCGATAACTCCTCGGCCCGATCTTCCCTCTGCGCATCTCGCCCCAACCCAACGCCGTATAGGCTCCAATTAATATCACTGAACAAATTACCCAGCGCAGCCACCCGTCGCCCATAAATCGCCACAATCCGGCGACCATCAGATTCAAGAGGCACAAGGGCAAAACAAACTTCCAGGCAAAGTTCATTAACTGGTCTTGCCTCAGTCGCGGCAGGGTCCCCCGCATCCAGATGAAGACAAAGATCGATAACATTAACTTCGAGAAGAACCAGATCCACGACGGAATCCAGGTCAAAAACGAAAATGGCGCCGACCATCCGCCCAGAAAGAGAGTCGCGCCCAGTCCGGAGATGGAAAACATCGCCAGATACTCGCCCAAAAAGAAGAGCGCAAACTTGAAGCCCGAATACTCGGTATGATAGCCGGCCACTAACTCCGACTCGCCTTCGGGCAGGTCAAATGGCGAGCGGTTGGTCTCCGCCGTGGTCGCGATGGCATACATCACAAAGCCCGCGAAGCCCCAGGGCGTGAAGATGAACCAGTGCGGCAATCCTCGAGTGAACCCGCTCTGCGCGGCGACGATTTTCGTGAGCGAAAGCGAGCCGGTCATCATTACCACCACCACGCTCGACAGCAGCAGCGGCACCTCGTAACTGATCATCTGCGCCACCGCGCGCATTGCGCCCAGCAGCGAATACTTGTTGCGACTCGACCATCCGGCCATGAAGACCGCTAACTCCGTGGAAGCGCTCATGGCAAAATAAAACAGCAGCCCTGCGTCCATATCAACAAGAATCATGTTACGGCCCATTGGCAGCACCGCAAAGCCCATGAAGACGGCCACCACCAGCAACACCGGCGCCAGAAAATGCACCGCCGCGTCAGCGCTCAAGGGGACAATATCTTCCTTGGTCAGAGACTTGATGCCATCGGCGATCGGCTGCAAGAGGCCGAACGGGCCGACGCGGTTGGGACCGAGCCGGTTCTGGATGCGCGCCAGACCCTTGCGCTCGAAGACCGTGGTCAGCGCAAAGAGCGCCGGAAAGAGGCAGACAATGGCCACCACGCTCAGCAGCGCGCCAATCACCGGCTGCCAGGCCGCGGGCAGAAAACTCACCAGCCAGAGCCGGAGCAGAACGAAGACTTGATCCATCCCGCTTATCATCGTCTACGATCCCTCCCCGGCGGTCGCCGCGGCTTTGGCTGCGGCTGCGTCGGCCGCGATCTTCGCTTTGGCGTCGGCCTTGGCCTTCTCCGCCTCCAGCTTTGCATCCACCGCAGCCGCTTCGGTGGCATGAATCTGGTGGTAATACTCGTTCGACTTAGCCAGTTGTTGTCGGTCGAGCAGCAGCCCGCCAAAGCGATCCGTCGTGCTCAACTCAAACTCGGTGTCCATCTTGATCGCTTCAAACGGGCAAACCTCAACGCAAATCTGGCAGCTCATGCAGACGGAAATATCAATGTCGAAGCGCGCCGGATAATACTGGGCTTTGCCCAGGTAGTCTAGCTTCTTATCCTTGGATTTTTCGATGTAAATGCATTTGGGCGGACACTCCTTTTCGCAGATTTGGCAGGCCACGCAGCGCATCCCGGCCTCCCACTCCGGCCCGCCACCGTCGCGATTCTCCACGTCGTAAACCAGAAAGGGAAAGACGCGCGCCGACTCAATGGGAGCGATCCGTTGCTCCGGATACTCGACCGTCGTCAGCCGCTCGGCGGAGAAATAGCTGCCGAAGAAATTCTTCGCCGTCTCCGCCATGCCCTTCAGTATGCCCTCACCCAGCAATGAAACCTCCAAAATCAGCTTTCAGCTTTTAGCTGTCAGCTATTAGCCTTTCCTTGCAAGTACTAACTTCAATAGCTAAATAAAACAGCAGGTTGAACAACACCCTATTAAACGCTAATAGCTAACAGTAAAAGTCGTCTTACCGATCCACTTCTCCCAGCACAATATCCACGCTGCCGAAGATCAGCACCACATCGGCCACGTCGCTTCCCAGACACATATCTTCCAGCACCGTCAGGTTAATCAAGCTCGGCGGGCGCACCCGGTAGCGATAGGGATTCGGTCCGCCGTTGCTGATCAGATAAAAGCCCAGTTCGCCCTTCGGCGCTTCGATCCGCCCGTAGGCCTCGCCCGGCTTGGGGCGGAAGCCGCGCAACTTCGCCGTGGGGCTCATCACCGGCCCGCCGGGAATCTCTTTCAGCGCCTGTTGCAAAATAACAATCGACTCGCGCATCTCCAAGAGGCGAATCATGAAGCGGTCATACACATCCCCATGATCGCCCAGCGGCACGCGGAAGTTGAAGCGGTTGTAAATCCCGTAGCCGTCCACCTTGCGAATGTCGTAGTTTACGCCCGAGGCGCGCAGCATCGGCCCAGTGACCCCGGCGTTCACCGCCAGATCGGCCCGCAGAACGCCCACGCCCTGCGTGCGCGCCATAAGAATTTCGTTGGTCGCCAACAGCCGTTCAAACTCGTCCACAAACCCCGCCAGGCCCGCGACCACCTTGCGCGTTCTGTCGAGCCACCCCGGCGACGCATCCACGCGGCAGCCGCCGAAGCGCATGTAGTTGACCATCATCCGCGCCCCGGTCAACTCCTCGAAAAGATCGAGAATCTTCTCGCGCTCGCGAAAGGCGTACATCAACGGCGTGCCGCTGGCGCCCATCTCCTGAATCAAAAAACCAATCGACGAGGCGTGGTTCTGGTAGCGCGTCAGCTCGCCCAGAATCACCCGCAGGTACTCGGCGCGCTCGGGAACCTCCTGACCGGTCAACTTCTCCACGGCCAGCGCGTATGCCCAGTTGTTGGTCAGCGGGCAGATGTAATCCAGCCGGTCGGTATAGGGCATCGAAGCCAGGTAGCTGATCCCCTCGGCGATCTTCTCGTGGTTGCGATGCAGGTAGCCGAAGACCGGCCTCAGCCGCACCACGCGCTCCCCGTCCAGCGCCACATCCATGCGGAAGACGCCGTGGGTCGAGGGATGGTGCGGCCCCATCGCCACTTCCAGCAGTTCGCCGTCGCCGCTCTCCGCAATCGATGCGGGGCGGTTCCAGCCCTCCGGCTTCGGATTCAGAAGCTCTTCCGCTACACTCATGCGCCGGCCTCCGATCCTGGCTGACCGGCTGCCGCAGCCTGATGCTCCGTCGCCCGTTTCAACACCTCATCGTGCGCGGTCGGCTCATACTCGAAGTCGTCCGGCTCCCGGTAATCCCGCCGCATCGGATGATCCTTGAAGCCCTCCCACATCAGCAGCCGCCGTAGGTCCGGGTGCCCGGTAAAGACGATCCCATAGAGGTCGAAGATCTCCCGCTCCTGAAACTCCGCCGACCGCCAAATCGGCGTCAGCGAAGGCAGCTCTACCTGACTGGTCCGGTTCACCGTTCGCATCCGAAGAATCACCGGCCCGTGCTTTTTCTCCACCGAATACAGGTGGTAGACCGCCTCCAGCGAGTCCGGCCAGTCCACACCCGTCGCACTGGAGAGATAATCCAGCTTGAGTTCCGCGTCATCACGCAGGAACTTCGCCACCGCCAGAGCGCATTCCGGCGCAAGCCGCAGCGAGTGCTGTCCGCACGGGCTGGGATTGGAGACAATCTCCACCCCCGCGCCCGGCACGGCCGCCTCAATCGCCGATTTGATCTCTTCTACGGTCTTCAATCCACTTCCCTCAAAGCTCTCGGCTAGTCCCTAGTCCCTTAGTCCCTAGTCCCAATCAGCGAATCACCACCGGCACAGGCCAAACGCCTTGATTCGACGCCGGCTCCAGGTCATGCTCACCAAAGACGGGCACGGGAAACTCGCCCTGGGCGTCAGCATCCAGGTGGCGCGGACGGTCCTCGCCGGTCAAACTCTGGCTGTCAATCTTCTTCTGCAATGTCATGAAGGCCTGAATCAGCGCCTCCGGTCGCGGCGGGCAGCCGGGAATGTGCACGTCCACCGGAATGTAGCGGTCGATCCCTTTCAGCACGTTGTAGCCCTGCTTGAACGGTCCTCCACTGATCGCGCACGCCCCCATCGCGATCACGTAGCGCGGCTCGGCCATCTGGTTGTAGAGGCGCACCACCTGCGGGGCCATCTTCTTGGTCACCGTGCCGGAGACAATCATCAGATCGGCCTGGCGCGGCGACGGCCGGAAGACCTCGGCCCCGAAGCGCGCCAGATCGTAGCGCGCCATGGTGGTGGCGATCATCTCGATGGCGCAGCAGGCCAGCCCAAACTGCATCGGCCAGATCGAGTTTCGCCGCCCCCAGTTGTACAGCTCCGAGAGGGTAGTCACGAAGACCCCTTGCTTGCCCAGTTCGATCTTCAAGCCCTCATCCATTGTCGCTTCGCTCCAGTTCACAGTTCTCAGTTCTCAGTTCACAGTTCTCAGTTCACAGCGTCCGCAATCAATGCCGAATCCCCCGAGGCAAAGGAAACTGACAACTGAGAACTGAGAACTGACAACTTACGCGTCACGCCCAGGTCAGCACGCCCTTGGCCCAGGCCCATGCCAGCCCCTCCACCAGCAGTAGCACAAAGACCAGCATTGCCCCGCAGGCCGCCACGCCCAACCCGCTGAAGGCCACCGCGAAGGGCAACAGAAAGACCGCCTCCACGTCGAAGATCAGAAAGATGATCGCATACAAGTAGTAGGCCGAGTGGAATTGCATCCAGGCATCGCCCCTGGACTCCAGGCCGCACTCGTAGATGTCGTTCTTTACGGCGTTCGGCTTGGGCGGCGAAAATACCCTGGCCCAGAGCCACGCCAGCCCCAGCGGAACCAGCCCAAAGCCCAGCGCCGCCAGGAACAGAACTGCCAGAGAAAAATAGGGGTTTGAGGCCATCGGCAAAACAGCTTCCTTCTAGTTCAACTTACCAGTTCAAGGCGGTTTTGGCGAAAGATGCGCCCTGCACGCCAGGGCCGGCGCATAGAAATGTCCACAGACTGCTCCATGCATACTGGCGCAGACAGGCGACATCTGTACAATTTCTCTCATGGCCGACCTCGTCTCCCTCGAAACCATTCGCGCCGCCGCTGCGCGCATCGCGCAGATCGCCGTGAAAACCCCGCTGGTCGAAGCTGCCTTCCCCGGCCTCTCCGGCCACGGAACCGGCAAGCAAATCTGGCTCAAGGCGGAGAGTCTTCAGCCCATCGGCGCCTTCAAGATGCGCGGCGCGGCCAACAAGATTCTCCAGCTTACTCCCGGCGAGATCGCCCGCGGCGTCATCACTTACTCCAGCGGCAACCATGCGCAGGCCGTGGCCTATGTGGCGCGCGAAGTCGGCGCTAAGGCGGTTATCGTGATGCCCTCGAACGCGCCGGCCATCAAGCGCGCCGCGACGCTGGCGTTGGGCGCGGAGGTCGTCGATGTGGGCCTGGCTTCGAGCGAGCGGCTGGCCGTCGCCGAGCAACTGGTCCGCGAGCACGGCTACGTCGTCGTACCGCCCTATGACGACGAGCAGATCATCGCCGGCCAAGCCACCTGCGGCCTGGAGATTGTCGAAGCCCTCCCCGATGTGGATCTAGTGCTAACGCCAGTCTCCGGCGGCGGCCTGTTGAGCGGCGTGGCCGCTGCCGTCAAGCAGTTGCGGCCCCAGGCTATGGTCTTCGGCGTAGAGCCGGAGCTGGCGGGCGACACCGCCGCAAGCTTTCGCGCCGGCGCAATCGTCGAGTGGCCGGCGGAGCTGACCAGCCGGACCATCGCCGACGGCCTGCGCACCCAGAGCGTCGGTGTGCGCAACTTCGCCCACATCCAGGCTTTCGTGGATGGAATCATTACCGTGACCGAAAAAGAAATTCGCGCCGCCATGCGAGCGATTGTGGCCGCCACGCGCCTCGTTCCCGAGCCCAGTGGAGCGGTGGCTGTTGCGGCGCTGCTCTTCCATGCCGCGGAGCTGCCACACTACACCAAAGCCGTAGCCGTAGTGAGCGGCGGAAACGTCGCGCCGGAACTGCTCGCCGAGGTGCTTACCGAAGCCTGAACTTCATCGATAGACTTCTCGTCGATTGCCGATCTGCAAGACCAGAACCGTCAGTACCGCGTCCTGAATATCGCAAAAGACGCGAAAATCGCCCACTCGATAGCGCCACAGATCGCCCAAAGTTCCTTTCAGCGCCTTGCCCAATCCGCGTGGATCCGCGCTCGGAGCAACGCGCTCATCCATGAAATCGACGATGCGCCGGGCAGCTGCTTTGTCCAGTTTTCGCAGTTGCTTCTTCGCGGTCTCCGCGTACTCAATCGCCCAGGCCAAGGTCTTTCCTCACCGAAGCCGCGGAATACACTCGCTCCTGCCCCTTGCGTACCCGCGCCAGCGTCTCGGCGGCCAAATAATATTCCTCCATCTCACGGATGCCGCCTTCAATGATCTCCCGCAGATAGAAGGCCTTGGTGCGCCCCGTCTTCAAAGCCAACTGATCCAGCCGGTCGGCGATTTCCGGCGCAAGCCTGATCGAAGTAGCCACCTTTACCTCCAGTACGAATACATGTATTCAATGTATCACTTCGCCCAAATCCTTACCGAATCCTGAGAATTCCGCGTCTAAAGTGTTGGTACGATCCGGAATATCTGTTCCCTGATCCCTGATCCCTGTTCCCTGAACTATGATTTTTTCTGTGGCGAGGTGACGCCGCCCACAATCACGCCCGCGAACTGGCCGCGAAGCTGCGCGACATCGCGGACAAGTTGAAGGATAAGTTTCCTCCCTCGGATTTCCCTGCGCGCGCCGCCGCTCTCGTGTTCAAATTGGATGAGGGTGTTCCCGTCTACGGCAACGACCGGGAGTGACCCGCAACCTGGAGGCTTCTTGAACCCATACATTCAGTCCGTTTTACTGGGCATTGTGGAAGGCCTGACCGAATTTCTGCCGGTCAGCTCGACGGCGCACCTGCGCATCACCGAAGCGCTGATGAAGATTCCGCTGGATGACGCCTATTGGATTATGTACACCATCGTGATTCAGTTAGGCGCGATTCTGGCGCTGTTGCTACTCTTCCTGAGCCGCATCGTCAACTTCATGCGCACCTTTCCCCAAGGCGAAAACCGGGACCGCACCTGGCTCAACCACCCCATCTCGCTGACGCTGATCGCCTTTGCCTTCACCTCGGCGCCCGCGCTGCTGTTGCACAAGTGGAGCGAGAAGAACCTGGGCAGCCTGAAGGCGATCGCGCTGGCGCTGCTGATCGGTGGCATCGCGATGTGGATCATCGATGCATGGAGCGACCGCTACGAGGCCGGCACCAACCACGTGGAGGAGATGACCCTGCCCCAGGCCATCTGGATCGGCCTCTGCCANNTCCATGTCCACCATCGCCGCCGGCCAATTGGTGGGGATGGACCGGCCCACCGCCCTCGAATTCAGCTTCCTGCTCTCCATTCCCACCATGATCGCAGCGACGATCTGGGACTTGAAGAAAGAGGTCTTCCCCAGCCACGGCGTCGCCGCCCACGTGGTGATGACCACCGATAACTGGATCGTGCTCGCAATTGGCTTCGTTGTCTCGTTCATCGTGGCCCTGGGCGTGGTCGAGTGGTTCCTCTTCTGGGTCCGCAAGCACGGGTTTACGATGTTCGCCATCTACCGCATCCTGCTGGGCGGGGCACTGCTGATCTGGGGGGCAAAATACCTCGGGAGTTGATCTACGCGCGGGGGTCCACAGCGAGGTTCCTCCCGTCCACATTTGCCCAAAATCCACCCTAACAACGCGGATAATAGAGACTGCTCTGGGAGTCTTCGCCCGCTCCATTCTCTCGCTCGCGGCAGCTTTCCAGAGTAGCCAGCGAGACGGAGCGCCACCGCCATGAAACCGATTCGCATTGTTTTAGCGCCAACGCGCAGCCGGCCCCTGAATATTTTTTTAGGGCTGGTGCTGGTGCTGGCCGCGCTACTCGTCCTGTTTGCGCTGGCTACGTACCATCCCTCTGACCCATCGCTCAACACCGCCTCGGGCGCAGCCGGCCCCCACGCCATCCGTAATTGGATCGGCCTCTTTGGCGCCTACCTCAGCGACCTGCTTCTGCAAGCCGTCGGCATCACCGCGTTCTTCCTGCCTCTGTGGCTGGGCGGGCTGGGCTGGACCTGGATGCGTTCGCGTCCCGGCGGGCTGGCGTGGCTGCGCTGGATGGGCACCGTGCTGGCGCTGGCTTTTCTGCCCGCCGTCTTCGGGCTGTTGCCCTGGCGCTGGCTGTGGCTTCATGCGCTGCCGGTGGAGGGCGTGGTCGGCAAGCTGATGGCCGGCCTGCTCGTGACCTATTTGAACATTCAGGGCGCATGGCTGGTGGCCGGCGTGCTGGCCGCCGCGGGGCTGTGGTTTGCCTCTGCTGTCAGCTTCGAGGCCATCTTCGACAGCCTCCAGGCCCGCTGGCTCAACCTTGCCTCGCTGCGCGACCGCTGGCGCAACTGGCGCGAGCAGCGCGCCGAGCGCAAGCAAGAGCGCCTTGCCGAGCGTGAGTTGGAAAAACCATCCCCGCGGCAGATTCTCGACGCGGATCCGGAGGACGGCCAAGCCTCACTCGAAGTTCGTCCCGGCCTCTTCGCCCGTCTCTTCCATCGCCGGCGCGCGCCCGAAATCGACCCGCAAGACATTCCCGCCTATCAACGCGCCATCCAGCCGGCAGCAGACGCAGCCCCGAACCCCGCTCCGGCGCGCAGCATCTGGGAGCGCACCGCGGCTGCCCCTGCTCCGGCGCCCGTTGAGGAGACCCCCGCCGCCATCCCCATCACGGCGCAACCGGAACCGGCGCAATTCGCCCCCGAACCTCCTCAGCCCATCCCTGCCCGTCCCGCGCCCGCCCACTTTGAGCCAGCCGCCCCTCGCTTCACCTTTGAGTCGGCCCCCGTCCCGCACACCGATGGTATCGCCATTCACGAGCGCGCCGACGCCGAGCTGCACACCTCGACCGTCACGCCCAAGAACGTCAGCGGCTTCAAGCTGCCGCCCAGCACGCTGCTCAACCCCGGCGACGGTCCCCAGGCCGTGCGCGAGGACGAACTGCGCGACGAAGCCCGCGTGCTGGTGGAAAAATGCGCCGAGTTCGACGTGCGCGGCCAGGTCGTCCAGATCAACCCCGGCCCCATGGTCACGACGTATGAGTTCAAGCCCGAGGCCGGCGTCAAGTACTCGCGCGTCACCGGCCTCGCCGACGACCTCTGCCTCGCGATGCGCGCCGAAAGCATCCTCATCGAGCGCATGCCCGGCAAAAACACCGTCGGCATTCAGGTCCCCAACCACCGCCGCGAGACCATCAACCTGCGCGATTGCCTGGAGTCGGAAGACTTCCACAAAGCCAAATCCCGCCTCACCATCGCCATGGGCAAGGACATCAACGGCCGCATCCGCACCGCCGATCTGGGCGCCATGCCCCACGTGCTCATCGCCGGCAGCACGGGCAGCGGCAAATCCGTCGCCATCAACGCGATGATTATGAGTTTGTTGTACCGCACCACCCCGGCGCAGGTCCGCCTCATTCTCGTCGATCCCAAACGCGTCGAGCTGGGTATGTACGAAGGCGTGCCGCACCTCTTCACGCCCATCATCACCGAGCCGAAACTCGCCGCCAACGCGCTCAGGAACGCCGTCCGCGAGATGGAGCGCCGCCTCAAGCTGCTCGCCTCGCGCAGCGTGCGCAACATCGACCAGTACAACAAGCTCTTCGAGGGCGTGATGCCCTCGCTCTTCTCCGACGCCGCCGAAGACGAAGAGCCGCTCCCCTTCATCGTCATCATCATCGACGAGCTGGCCGACCTGATGATGCTCGACCGTGCGAATGTCGAGGAATCTATTACCCGTTTAGCGCAGATGGCCCGCGCCGTCGGCATTCATCTCATCCTGGCCACGCAGCGGCCCTCGGTCGATGTCATCACCGGCCTCATCAAGGCCAACATCCCCACCCGCATCAGCTTCCGCCTAGCCACCAAGGTCGATTCGCGCACCATCCTCGACACTAACGGAGCGGAAGCTCTGTTGGGCCGTGGCGATATGCTCTTCCTGCCGCCCGGAACCAGCCGCCTGATGCGCCTGCACGCCCCTTATGTCAGTGAAAAGGAGACCGCGGCCGTGGTCGGCTTCTGGAAGGCGCAAGGCCAGGCCGAGTACGTCGAAGGCTTCCTCGAATCGCCCAAGGACGACCGCGCCCAGGTCGATGGCTCCAATTCCGACCCCGATGAAAACGACCCGCTCTTCAACGACGCGGTGCAGTTAGTCTTCGAGTTCGGCAAGGCCTCGACTTCCCTGCTCCAGCGCCGCCTGAGAATCGGCTATGGCCGCGCCGCGCACTTGATTGATCTAATGGAGCGCGACGGCCTGGTAGGCGGAGCCGATGGCTCGAAGCCTCGTGAACTGCTCAAAGCGCCCGGCTGGCTCCACGAAGTAGCCTCCACCGCCATCGAATAATGAGTTAGCGGGTGCCCCATCCTTGGCATCCTGCGATCCATGGATCGCGTTCAGATCGAATGGACAACCTCCTGAAACTTCACACCTAGTCCCTTAGTCCCTCGCCTTACACCGGCGGCAGCGCGTCCACCACCGGCACTCCGGCGGGCGGCGTGAAGTGAAATGCGGCCGCGGGAATCGCCACGTTGGGCTGCTCTCCGGTGAAGGTAAAGCGCGTCAGCGCTCCGTCGGCTTCTTCAATTTCAATGCCGGCGATGGTTCCGTCAGCGGTCACGGTGAGCGTGAGCCGCGCCACTCTTTGTTCCTGGCCTTTGGGCTGGCCGCTGAGCGCATAGCGGCCATTCGGGGCCGACGCCAGCGTCAGGCCGGTCAATTCCTTTTCCAGCTCCGTGTGGCCAAGCAGAAAACGCAGCGGCGAGCGCAGGTCGTCCAGTTGGCGGGCCGGGATGCGCTGCACTTGAGAGTCGCCGCGGGAGTAGAACCAGGCGTACTTGCCGTCGAGCAGGAAGAGCTTGCCGGCGGGCTCGCTGTACTCCCACTTCATGCGCCCCGGCTTCAACAGCAGCAGCGTCCCGCTCTCGGCGCGCCGCATCCCCAGGCCTTCATAGCTCTCCGTGAAGCCCGCCTTGAGCGAGTGAAGCTGGTTGTAATGGCGATCCACGCGCTGGGCCAGCTCGTGGGCAGTGTCCTGCGCGGAGTCCTTCGCGGACGGCGAACGTTGTTGAGCGCAAAGGCCCGCGGACAGTAGTACGGCGGCCAGAATCGCGCCGCCAACGCGTTGCCAATCCATGCCCCCGCTCATTGCACCAACTGTGTGCAGTTGGTGCCGCCCGCTGGGTCGGATTTGATGCTGGAATCGTCGGCGCAGAAGCCGCTGTCACCGGTCTTGCCAACGGTCTGCGGCACGGCGGTGATGGTGTAACTGGTGATGCGATCCGTTCCGCTGGCAGTCACCTTGGTGCAATTGGTGATGGCGAAGTTGTAGCCATCCTTGAAGCCCGAGGTAATGTCTGCTTTCAGAAGCTGAGCGGCAGTTGGCGAAGGAACCCCAGCGCTCGAATCCCCCCCCAGGGCTGAAAGCGTACAGGCGTAGCCGTTGGTGGGGTAGTTGGATGCGTACATCGTCTCCGCCTCCTGGATGGCCTGCATGGACTTGATCGCCGAGAGCCGGTTGCCTTGTCTCCGCAAGGCGCTGAAGGTGGGAATGGCCAGCAGCATCAGGATGGTGATGATGGCCATGACGATGAGCAACTCCATCAGGGTAAAGCCGTTGGGCAGCACGGCGCGGCGAGTGCGACACTTCGATTTCGTGCGATTCATGAGATTCCCATTCCTCTGCAAGCGGCCAAAAGTTACGGCCTATCCGAGAAAATCCTACAACGTATGGACGCGAAAGGGAAATGGGGCGCTCGAAAGGCAGCTTCTAGCCTCTAGCTTCTAGCTGTTAGCTCCAGTGTTGGGCAAGGAATCAGCAGCAACGATGGCTGGGCTAAAGGCTAGAAGCTAGCAGCTAGAAGCTGTTCTCAGAACCCGTAAGAAATGCCGAAGGCGACGCGGGCGCGTAGGTTCAGATTGACCTTGCCGGCAGCCGTAGGACCGGTAAAGTTGTCGGTGATTACCTCGTTCAGCAGCGGGTTGTCGATGTAGCCGCCCGCGTGCAGGACGCCGGCATCAATGTTGAGCTTTTTCTTGGCGAAGGGCACAATGCGAACGGCGTAGACCTCGGAGGTGGGAATGTCGAACAGCGTAGCCGCCTTCGCGGAACCCAGGGTGGCCGTAGCCGTGGCCGAGGAGATGTGCTGCGGCTGCTCGGCCACTTCCGATGCCAGAATGATGGTGCTCTTGGCGGGGCCCGTGAAAACGAAAGCCGCCGAGCCGAAGACTTTGCCTTCAAAACCGGGCGAGTTGCCGCCCAGGCCCCAAAGGGAGGCGTTGGTGCCGCGCAGGCCGGCGGTAAGAAGGATCGGCACCTTCTTGCTCACCTGGGTGATCACCTTGGTGCCCACCAGATAAATGTCTCCGTTGGCGGTCTTCTGGTTAGCATACACAGGTTTGATCCCGTCGGCGGCGATCAACTTGCCGGCCAGGGCGTTGATATTGGCGCCGATTTCGTCGCCGGTGCGATAGATTCCGCCCACGGAAAAGACACCCACCTTGGAGATGAAACTGGGCGTAATGTTGGCCTTGAAGTGGACGATGTCGAGTCCGGAGTTCCAAATCGGTTTGAGCGCCGGCGCAAGTGCGGCCTTGCTGCCGCCGTCCTCGTTGTGAATCTCATGGGTGTAGCCGATCTCGAAACGTTTGGCGAAGCCAACGGTGGTGGAGACGGTGCTGAAATCGCCGATCACCGGACCGCCAGCCAGGAAGTGATAGGAGGCGGAGGGAATGCCCACGCCTTTGGCAGGCGAATCGGCAACCAGAGCGAGCGGGGTGACGAAGACGCCCGTTGGCCCCTCATAGCCCAGGCTCTGCGCCTGTGCTGTGGCAGAGGCAAAGGGAAGAGCGGCGAGCAGAGCGAGCGTTGTGAAGAGGCTCTTGGAGACTGGCAATTGGAATGAAGATGCAAAAACGCGCATGGTAGTTTTCTCCTTGATGAAATCGTGTTGGAAGGGAAGAATCATGCGACGGAAGGATTCATTGCGACAGCAATGCGCGGAGAGCGCCGTATGCTCCGCACGCGCGGAGACACAGGCAGCTACCCCAAAAGAATTGCCGATGCGGAATGGATTTTCAGTCGCGGAGGGGCGCTGTTGCTACCTACAACAGCAACAACAAGCGAAATGCCGGGCGGCATGAAGCGACTGACTCATAGGAACGAGTATAAACAAGTTTGCCGAAAAGTCAAAAAATAGGGAATAGGGAGTAGGGAATAGGGAATAGAAAGCGCGGTCATCGGCATGATGAGTTCTGTGGGCTTCTTCGGAAGAGTCTTTCACGACCGAGTCACATTTAGGACATCTTACGCAGATTGGCTGTCTTAACTATTCCCTATTCCCTACTCCCTATTCCCTACTTCTCAACACACCAGCCGCTCCCGCTTCAGCTTCACTCCATTAAGGCGCCCCAGCAGGGTGACGGCGATGCGGGCTGGGTCGAAGAGGCGCTGGGCCATCATCTGCACCTGCGCCGCACTCACTTCGTTGATGCGGGCGATGATCTCGTCCACCGTGATGAATTCGTGGAAGTACATCTCCTGGCGCGCCAGGTTGGCCATGCGCGCATTCGAGCTTTCCAGGCCCATCAGGATGTTGCCTTTCACCTGGTCCTTGGCGCGGGTCAGCTCTTCGCCGCTGAGCGGCTCCTGCTTGAGCTTGCGGAACTCGTCGAGGATCAGGTCCACCACCTCCAGCGTCTTGCCCGCCGATGTGCCCGCATAGACGCAGAGGGTTCCGGTGTCGCGGTAGGGGCTGAGGTCGGAGTAGATCGAGTAGGCCATGCCGCGCTCCTCGCGGATGGTCTGGAAGAGGCGCGAGCTCATGCCGCCGCCCAGCACGGTATTCAAAATGAGCGTGGCGTAGCGGCTGTCGTCGGTGATGGGAGGGGCGGGAAGGCCGAGGCAGATCTGCACCTGCTCCAAAGATTTTTTGTTGCGCTGCACGATGCGCGCTTCCGCCTTGGGCGCGGGCAGTTCATGCAGCGTGGCGCCGCCGGCCAGCGTGGAAAACTTGCCTGCCAGGGTCTCGGCAAAGTCGTCGTGGTCCAGATTGCCGGCCGCGGCGAAGATCATGTTGCCGCCGTGAAAGCGGTCGCAGTGATAGTCGATCAGGCTCTGCTTGTTCAGTCCCGCCACCGTCGCCGTGGTGCCCAGAATCGGCCAGCCCAGCGGATGATCCTTCCAGAAGGCCTGCGTGAACAGCTCGTGGACCAGCACCTCCGGATTGTCCTCGTCGATCTTGATCTCTTCCAGAATCACGCCGCGCTCGCGCTCGATGTCGGGCAGGTCAAAGATGGGATTGAGCACCAGGTCGGCCAGCACGTCCAGTGCAATGGGCACGTGCTCGGCCAGCGACTTGACGTTGAAGCAGATGGTCTCCTTGCCGGTGAAGGCGTCCAGGTTGCCGCCGATCGAATCCATCTCGCGGGCAATGTGCTGCGCGGTGCGCGAACGGGTGCCCTTGAAGAGCATGTGCTCGACAAAGTGGGAGATGCCGTTGGTCTCGGCGGCCTCGCAGCGGGAACCGGATTTGATCCATACGCCCATGGCCACCGAACGCATACATTCCATGCGCTCGGTCAGCAGGATCAGGCCGTTTGGCAGTACGGTGCGGCGAAGATTGCGTTCCGTGGTCATTGTTCTCCAGGTGTCAGGGATCAGGGCTCAGGGATCAGGGTACAAAAATTAATTGTAGGCCAAGGGGGCTTGCGCGGCATTTTTTGGGCGAATGCGGCGCGCGGGGGAAATGCTCTATGCTGGCCCCAGTGATGAGAGAAAATTCCAGCCAACTCTTTTCGTTCGACAACACCGGCCGGCAGAGCCGCAAGAGTCTCTTCGGCTTAGACGCGGAGGCGCTGGCGGCCTGCATGGTGGAAGCGAGCGAGCCGGCCTGGCGTGGCCGCCAGTTGGCGGAAGCCCTCTATCGCCAACGAATTGCAGAACTAAGTGAAATCACTACTTTAGCCAAGGCGCTCCGCCAGCGGCTGGCGTTTGAAGGCTGGCAGGTGGGCCGGCCGACCATTGCGCAGGTCTTCCAATCCGCGGACGGCACGGAGCGCTACCTGGTCGAGGGGCAAAGCGGCGACGGTCTGACGGTGGAAACCGTCTGGATGCCGGAGGGCGATGACGGCGAGGCAGGCGACGGGAGCGACGGGGATGGTGCAGAAACTCTCCGTGCCCCATCCTTTCCGCGTTCTTCAGCAGAAAGGGTGGGAAACCACGCACTCGGTTCCACCCATAGGCTGGGTGCCCCAGGTCCGGGGTCCCCACGGACAGGTCTTCGTCCGTGGGGTGGAGTTCCGGATTTTCGGACCTGGGAAACCAACGAACTCAGCTTCGCCCAAAAACCAGCCCACCACGCCACGATCTGCGTCTCCAGCCAGGTGGGCTGCGCGGTTAATTGCGACTTCTGCCTCACCGCCCGGCTCGGCTTGCAGCGCAATCTCACTGCGGGCGAGATCGCCGGACAGGTGCTGGCGGTCTTCGACCGTCACGCCGTCGAAGTGGGGCGTGACCGCGTGAACCTGGTCTTCATGGGCATGGGCGAGCCCTTCCTGAACTACGACAACTTCATGGGCGCGGTGCGGCTGCTGGTGCGCGAGGTCGGCCTCAGCCCGCAGCGCATGACCGTCTCGACTTCAGGAATTGTACCGGGAATTGAGCGCTTTGCCGCCGAGCCGCCTGAGTTCCGGCCCAAGCTGGCCATCAGCCTGAACGCGCCCAACGACGCCGTTCGCAGCCAGATCATGCCGATCAACCGCAAATGGCCGATTGCCGCGGTCATCGACGCTGTGCGCCAGGTGAAACTCCGCCCCCGTGAACGCATCACGTTTGAATACGTGCTGCTGGGCGGCATCACCGACCGCCCCGAACAAGCCATCGAAGTAGCCCGTCTCATCCGCCGCACGGGCCTTCCCGCCAAGGTGAACCTGATCGCCTGGAATCCCGGTCCCGGCATCCACTACGCAACGCCGCAGCCGGAAGCCGTGGAAGCCTTCCGCCGCACACTGGCGGATGAGGGGATTCAGGCCTACGTGCGCAAGCCTCGCGGGCGCGACATCTACGCCGCCTGCGGGCAGTTGAAGCGGACGGTGGAGGGGTAAGCCGGTTATAGCTTCATGAGTGACAAAGCCCAGGCTTTGTCTGCGACATGCTCGACGTATAGCGTTTGCTTGCGGTCTCAATTTGCGCGCATCACCCGAAGGCCATTCCGCTGCGCGGAGCGGCCTTTCTTGTTCCGCCTCCTCACAAAGGAGGATGCGGCGGTCCATCCATTGGGCGAAGACGCCGGCGCTGCTTCAACCTAGACTGCTGGTAATTGATCGCGTCAGAATCTGCGCGCTTTCGCGACTTAGCAAGCTCACGGCTGCGCGCACAAAGCTCGGCCGGACGCACAGAGTATGCGCCCCAAAGATACCAATCTGCGTCACGGGCCGTTCACATGCAGTTATTTTGAAGGAGAGCCATGATCCGCAAAATCGTGTTTGTTGTTCTTTGTCTTGCCATCGCCCCGATCACAACCCATGCGCAAAGCAATTACGCGATGGTGCGCGGATCGATTCTCGACCCGCAGCATCGCTCCATCATCGGCGCGCGCATCCACATCACGGCCAAAGGAACCGGCGCTGAGCGCGATGTTGTTTCCAACTCGACCGGACTCTATGAGATTGCGGGCTTGCAGCCGGGCGCTTACACGCTGACTGTTGATAGTTCCGGCTTCAAGCAGGCCCAGCAGACCATCGAACTCGAAGTCGGCCAGCAGGTTACTCTCGACTTGCAGTTGAGCCTGGGAACAGAGACGCAAATTGTTACGGTCCAGGCCACGGGAGAGCTGCTCAAGACCGAGGATGCGAGTGTGGGCGAGGTGGTGGATCAGCGGTCGGTGGATTCACTGCCGCTGAATGGCCGTATGCTGATCGACCTGGTGCTGACCGTGCCAGGAGCGCATCTCAGCCACGGCGCAGCGGTCGGCGACTTGAGCTCTCTTTATTGGAGGCCGGGCGAGCGCTCGGCGGTGAGCATCGGCGGCAGCCGTCCCAACGCGAATTACTTTCTGCTGGACGGCGCCACCAACACCGACCCCACTTTCAGTACACAGAACCTCAGCCCTTCGCCCGACGCGGTGCAGGAGTTTGAAGTGCAGACCGGCAGCTATTCCGCGGAGATGGGCGGCGCGGGAGGCGGCCAAATTAATATCGTCACCCGCTCCGGGAACAGTCAATTTCACGGGACCGCATACGAGTTCCTGCGCAATGGCGACATGGACTCTCACTCCTTCAACCAGATGGGCACTTCAAATTTTTTGGTGCAGAACAACTTTGGCGCTTCATTCGGCGGCCCGGTAAAGCACGCCGGCAAGACTTTTTTCTTCTTGAACTATGAAGCCCTGCGCCACGTTGAAACCGATGCAATGGTGGACACGGTGCCCACCGCGGCTGAGGACTCCGGAGACTTCAGCCAGAGCGGCGTTAACATTTACGACCCTTCCACCACCGCGCCCAATCCAGGCTACAATTCGAGCCTGCCTGTCAGCAAGGCGAATACCCAATACATCCGTCAGCAGTTCGTCTATAACGGCGTGTTGAATGTAATCCCGCCGGCACGGCTGGCGCTATCGCAGGCCGCCACCATCATGCTGAAAAAGTACACGCCGCAGCCCAACACCATGAACATGGGCGGCTCGACGATGATGGGCCAGCCTACCGTGATCGGCGCGGGCAACGACGCCAACAACTACCTTGACAGGCGCAAGGAACGCATGACCGACGACCAGGGAACAGTGCGCGTGGATCACAGCTTCGCCAAAGGCGATACCGCTTTCATCCGCTACTCTGTCGCGAGCGAATACGGCTTCATGCCGGAGGGCCTGCCCGGCTTCGGCTTGTATCACGATAACTTATCGCAGCAAGGAACGGGCGCCTGGACCCGTGTTATTTCAACCCGCATGGTCAACATGGCATCGATAGCCGTCTCGCGCCTAGCCATGTCCCATACCACAGAGAGCGCCGGCACAAATGACATCGTCGATGAACTGGGAATTACAGGAACCGGCTTCGGCGGCCCCAAGGCCTGGGGCGCGCCCTACTTCACCGTGCAGGGCTTTTCTCCGTTCGGCGACAACTACCTTGCGACGCCGATGAAGGCCTGGGACACTGTGATTGAGGGGCGCGATTCGCTCAGTTGGCAGATTGGACGCCACAGCGCCAAGTTCGGCGGTGCTTACCAGAAGTTCATCTGGCCCATGTGGGGCTTCTTCCAGAATCGCGGCTACTACCAGTTCACCAACGGCTACACCACGCAATACGCGCTGAACGACGGCGTCAGCGGATCGGCGCTGGCCGACTTCCTGCTGGAGTTGCCGGCGGC
>PLPA01000190.1 GCA_003159355.1 Acidobacteriaceae bacterium
TGGGAATCAACGATCCGCTTGACCTCCAGTTCAAAGCTGACAAATACGGTCCCTTTTCGGACCGACTGCGCCACTTGCTCAATGCCCTTGACGGAACCTACCTCCATTGCGACAAACGTCTCAGCGATGCTGGTCCATCAGACACGATCTGGTTCGACGAAGGGCGTCGCCAGCGCTTGGATCTGTATCTTCAACAAGAGACTTCTGAGCCTTTAAGAAATGTCCTGGAACTGACCTCCAGGCGTATTGATGGCTTCGAATCGCCTCTGGGCATGGAACTGTTGGCAACGGTCGATTGGTTGATCGAAAAAGAGCATTGCGAAGCCACCGTTGCTGGGATACGAGAGGGGTTGCGACAGTGGTCCGCAGGACAAGTTGCTGCCGAGCGCAAGCTACGCCTGTTTAATGACCGATTTATCGGACTGGCAATCGACCAACTTGCGTTGCCTGTTGCCCATTCCTGATCTGGCACTGAAGCGACAAATGTCAGAAAGCTACTCGAAGATGTGCGGACCGAACGGCACCGCACATGCGAACTCGCGCGTAGAGGTTCGCCGGCTTATTGAATCTGCCAAATTGTTGGGCTGATTCCACACGATCAGCCCGCTGGCCACTTGGGTTGTAGTTTTGCCCGCATTTTGCCCGCAAATAGCGCCCAGAGGGCCGTTTTTGCCGGTTATGCCGGTTCGTAAGTACTGTGCCGTCTGTAATTTGCGGTTTGCATTACATCATGGCATGGAAGAGGTCGTCGGTTCGATCCCGACCAGGTCCACCAAATAAATCAATAGCTTACATGGAAGACACTCCGGCATCTCACCTGCAACACGTCTCCTGCCTCTGTTTTCGAGTCCCCTCTTACACTACTGAACGGTTTACGATCCGGGCTGCAACGCCCGCATCATTGTGTCCTTTACCCAGACCCGGCGAAGGTCGATTTGCTTGTTCTGGTAGTCAACATCCTCCCATTTCAAGCCCATCGCCTCACTGATGCGAATCCCCGCCTGTGGGCTTGCGACGCAGCGGAAGAACTGCTTGTCTTGTTCATGATTATCAAAGTGAGATTTCTTTCCCCGTCCTACAGTAATTATTGAAGGTCTACTTGTCTCACTCATTTGGCACAAAAGGACGATCGAAATCGGAGTTTCGGGAGGCGTACTGGTTCAAGGTCCAACTAAAGGTGCTCCAACCCTCGCTTTAGCGCTTTTACGACGGCTTGGGTCCGGTTCGTAACCCCAAGGCGCATAAAGATAAGGGTAATATGCGACTTAACCGTAGGTTCTTTTATGTGGAGCTTCTCGCCGATCTCCCGATTGGTGTTGCCCGCGACCATCAAGCGCAGCACCTCGCGTTCTCGCTGACTCAACTCTGAGCCTGAGGATCGCAACGATAGCGTTTGAGTAACCGGTGGGGGCAGGAATCTGTTCCCCCCGTACACTCTTCGTATAGCTTTTACAAGGACGCCATGGGACATGCCCTTGATGAGGTATCCCATTGCTCCAGCCTGCAGCGCCTGGTGGATATTCGGTACGAGTATTATCCAACGCCCTATAGTGATCACGGCAAGGGAGTTCGCGAACTCGACCTCAACAACATGAACGTGTATATCGGCGGTAATGGCAGTGTGCCGGTGAACGATGGAATCAGTGCCGGACACGGAGAGTTTCTTCCGCGCGTCGGCATTGCGTGGCGTCCCTACGCGAAGACAGTTATCCGCGCCGGCTACGGTTTGGCCGGGGATTCCAACAACTGGCGGTTCATGCGCAACGACTATCCAGTCAACATCAGCACCCTCTGGACGTCAACGGGGAACGGCGGGACAAAGGCGGCAGCTTGCACTGCTGGCACCGCAAATGCTTGCCCCAGTTCTTTTACACCGGCAGCCAGTCTCACCGGCGCGAACAGCGTGGCGGGTATCCCCACAGGCTTAACGCTGGCTACAGTCCCCAATATCTCTATGGGGATCGTTCCACTCCCCGCCGGCATCTCAACGGAGAGTGTTCCGCTAAACTTATGTCCGTTGACATTGGTTTATTCAAACTGGTCGGCTCCGGGAACGAATACATCGAAGGCCCGTGTTTTGAATGCGCAATTTGGCACCAACTGGCCGGACGAAAATGAAATCGTCCCCGAAGGCAGAAGCTACTACAATTCGATGCAAGCCAAGCTGACGCGTCGTATCGGCAATACTTCTACCGTTGGTATAGTCGAAACCTGGTCGAAGGTTATCGACTATACCGACAATGAGGAAATCGGCGGCAATATCAGTTGGAACGGACCAGCACTCTTCTCGAAGAACAAAGGACTCGCTTCTTACAACCGCAAGAGCAACTTTGAGGCCCACTGGGTCTACAAACTGCCGTTTGGAAAAGGCGAGAAGTGTGCCACGAGCGGAATCGGCGGTGCGATCCTAGGCGGTTGGCAGATCAGCGGCGTTGTAACTGTCCTGACCGGAACTCCATTTTCTGTAGTCGATTCCGGATATACCACCAACTTGTCCGCATCTGACCAGATAGCGATTACTCCGTGGTACGAAATCACCGTAAGCGATAGATGACACTGGATAACTCTTCCGCAATGAGGTGAATTCTGCTCTTCCTCTTCCGTAGCCGGAATCGTCCAGGTCGCAGAGTCTGAGCCTTTGCTCTTTTCTCCGGGCGCGCGCATTGCGAAATGACTCATTTCCACCCAACCAGGCTGGCGCCCATATCCGGAAATCGCTACTCCTTCAGCGAATGTACGCTTGTTTCAGATGCAGAGGTGATTTTGCCGGCAATCCTGCCGATAGGTCTATCAAGGGTCAGAGAATCCACCCCCGCACGACCGGATTTCCTCAAATGAAGAGGTTGTTTCTCGCATTCGCGATCATTCTCCGATCTGGCCATTCTGTTGAAAAGCGCGTCTTATCCGCACGCCCCAATTCCGCGCACCGAACCATCTGAGCGAGCGCGTGATCTCTTTTGTATTAACTTTCCTTAACCTTCTTTTCACGCGTGTCCCTGTAGCAGGTCTCGATCTTTGCCGATATTAGATTGACCTGATTTTGATTCCACGGTTCTCATGCGCACGAGCTGTTTTCGATTGCGTGCATTTGTGATCACAGACGACGGTTTTATTTGTGGTATGGTGATCCGGTCCTCCTTTTGGAGAGGCGCAAGACCTGTCATCACATCGCGCCAAAAGCGCTGAAAAGGAGCTATTATGCGAATCCCAGGAGGACTTGTCCTCTCCCTGACAGTTTCAATCTCTTTTTTGTGCGGGTGCGGTAGCAATGGCAGCAGCGTCAAGCCCCCCACGGAGCTCACCTACACGGCCGGTACGGCTATCTTCACAAAAGGTGTCGCCATCACGCCGGATAACCCGACAAGCAGCGGAGGAGCGGTCAGTTCCTACTTGGTGAGCCCGGCTCTTCCTGCCGGCCTGACCCTGAACACGGGCACAGGCGTTGTGAGCGGAACTCCGACTATGGTGGCCGCCTCGGCCAACTACACGGTGACCGCTTCCGACGCAGCCGGCAGTACCACCACGGCTCTTTCGATCACGGTGAACGATCAAGCTCCCGCAGCGCTCAGCTATGCTGCCGGAACGGCTGCCTACACGATCAATGTACCGATCACACCGAACGCTCCTGCGAACAGTGGCGGGATAGTGATCTCCTATTCCGTGCTTCCCGCGCTTCCAGCCGGCCTCAGCTTAGACACAGCAACGGGAATCATCAGCGGTGACCCAACAGCGCTTGCCGCAGCAGCCAACTACACGGTAACGGCAACCAACTCGGGCGGCAGCGCAACGGCGCCGGTGACCATCGCGGTGAACGCCGTGCCGGGCCCCGGCGGACTGGCGGCTCCGGCAGGACTGGCTTATAACCCCGGCAGCGCGACCTATACAGTTGGGGTGCCGATCCCGGAGAACGCGCCGACGAGCACGGGCGGGGCGCCGCTCTCGTATAGTGTGAGTCCGGCTCTTCCGGTGGGCCTGAGACTGAGCGGTGCGCCGGTCACCCTCGGCGACGCCGCCACGGGCATCATCAGTGGAACACCCACGACGGCAACTGCCACGGCCACCTATACGGTAACGGCTAATAACGGGTCTGGCAGCACTACGGCGACCCTGGCCATCACCGTAAATACCGCGGACGCGTCCCCGGCAGGTTTGGCTTATAGCGCCCCCGCTCCGGTCTATGCCGTGGAAGTGCCGATTACGCCGGACGTCCCGTCGACCAGCGCCACCGGTGCAACGCCAACCTCGTACAGTGTGAGCCCGGATCTTCCCGCGGGCCTGAGCCTGAACTCCGTCAGCGGGATCGTTACCGGAACTCCCTCGGCTGTGCCTTCCACGATTGCGCCCCCGCCTCCCTCTACGGCAACCTACACAGTAACCGCTTCCACTTTGGCTGGCAGCACCACGGCGCCCCTGACGATTACGATCTATAACGCGCCTCAGGTCGTTCCGAATATGAGCCAGTCGCTTACGCCGCTGGCAACCACAGGTTCAAGCTTCCAATTTCTGGACACCGGCATGGTGGTTTCCGATACGATCAATCCGCAAGTGCTCCCGGTGGAATGGATGGCAGGGCAGGCGGTCAGCACTGCAGTGAGTCCAGATGGCAACACTTTGCTGGTTCTGACCAGCGGGTACAACCGCGTCTTTCAGGGCGCGTTTCCGATATTCGACCCGCTCTACTCAAGTGAGTACATATTCATCTTCGACATCACGAATCACTCGCCTGTTTTTAAGCAAGCGGTTCCCATTCCCAATGCCTATCACGGAATTGCCTGGGATCCTGGTGGCCAGGCGTTCTACGTCTCCGGCGGCATGGGTGATGCTCCCTTCGGCACCGACCCGATTCCGTACGCCCTGCCCAACAATGGAGACAACGTCCACATCATCACGCAGAAAAACGGAATCTGGGTGAATACAGCCGAACTTGACCTGGGCCAAAGCCCCTCCTCTGTTGTTCTTGGCCATCCATCGGGGAACGGTCTTCCGGTGCCCAACAATCAATTCGCCTCTGTCAACGCCGCGGTTTTCGTAGCTCCAATGGCTGCCGGCCTGGCGATCTCGAGCGATGGTCAGACGCTGGTGGTGGCGAATTATTTCAATGACTCGATTACGGTCTTTACCGGAGGCTTGAACGTTTGGTTAAGCCAATGGGTGGCAGACTCCGGCTCGGCGCAAGGAGGCCAGGGAATGCTGCAAGGGACGGAACTCGATCTGCGTCCCGGCAAGGCCGTTTCATCGCCGACTCCCGGCATACCCGGCGGAGAGTATCCGTTCTGGGTGGTGCTGGCGGGCAGCAGCGGACCGGGCGCAACAGCCTATGTGTCGAGCCTGCGCGACCGCGAGATCGACGTCGTGAACCTGCGAGAGGCTTGTGCCAACGGCACCACAGGCGCCTCTTGTGTTTTGACAGCGGCGCCAGTTGTATCCGCCCGCATTCCCGTAAAAGGCCAGCCGAACAAGATGACGTTGAACAAAGCACAGACACTTCTTTACGTGGCCGAAGACGAGTCGGATACAGTGGACGTGATCGACCTCAACCCCCTGGACAAAGGCAGCCCCAGCCAGAACCAGCCCGCGACGGTGAACACGGTCGTCGAAACCATACCGGTGATCGCTCCAGCGGCAGATTTAGTGTCTTTTTCGCTGACACAATATACCGGCGCGAATACCAACAGCGTGACGCTCTCGCCGGACGAGAAGTATCTCTATGTGACCAATGGCAATCTAAATAACATCGCGGTGGTGGCGCTGACCGGAACCAATCACGGCGACCAGGTGGCCGGCCTGATCCCAACTGGCTGGTATCCGAACTCGGTGAGCCTCAGCAACGATGGAACATGGGCGTATGCGGTCAATATGAAGTCGCCGACGGGTGCAAATCCCAACTGGTGCTATAACTACGGGCCGTCGGGTTACCCCGCTTGCGCTCCCGCAAATGAGTACAATCCGCAGTTGACCAAAGCCGGCTTGCTCAGTTTCCCGGTAGCCGGCATCTTGACGCAGCTTCCGGCGCTGACGGCGCAGGTAACCACCAACAACCGGTTCGCCAGTGTTGAGAGCCCCGACGCGGCTGCAATCATGGCCACAGTGCATAGCGGCATCCAGCACGTGATCTACATCCTCAAGGAGAACCGGACCTACGACCAGATCCTGGGCGACCTGGGCCGCGGCAATGGCGATCCTGCTTTGGCCATGTTCGGACAGGCGATCACGCCGAATCAGCATAACCTGGCGCAAACCTTCGTCACCCTTGACAACTTTCGCGCCACCGCTGAAGTCAGCTACGACGGATGGTCGATGAGCACGTCGGCTCGCACCCCCGACATCATTGAACACCAATATCCAGTCAATTACTCGCAACGCGGCCTTGCCCTGGAGGGCGAGGGTTTGAATCGAAGCGTAAACGTGGCCCTGCCAACCCTGGCTCAGCGCCAGGCCTCCGATCCCCTCATGCCGGGCGGGGCTCTATCGCCGAATGTCACGGGCGGCGAGGATTTGCTGCCGGGCCAGACCAACGCGGACGCGCCGGATGGACCGAACGACGAAATCAATACCGGCTATCTGTGGAACAACGCGCTGCGCGCGGGCCTCACGGTTCGCGACTACGGTTTCTTTATCGACACGACCTGCTATAACGAACCCCCATGCCAGACTCCGCTGGCGCATGACCCATACTCAACCAACACCATTGTGGCCCCGTCCTCGAATGTCGCGCTCATGCCATTCACCGATCCGTACTTTCGCGGATTTGATCCCGCGTTTCCGGACTACTACCGCTACAAGGAGTGGGAGCGGGAGTTCGATACCAATTACGCGACGGGTGGGCTGCCAAATCTGACCCTGGTCCGCTTCATGCACGATCACACCGGGAGCTTTGGGACGGCGATTGACGGCGTGAATACTCCTGATCTGGACGTGGCTGATAACGATTACGCGGTAGGCCTGCTGGTGCAGAAGATAGCCAACAGCATCTACGCGAACAACACGCTGATCTTTGTTGTGGAAGACGACGCGCAGGATGGCGGCGACCACATCGACTCGCACCGCACCACAGCCTACATCGTAGGCGCTTATGTGAAAAACGGAGTGGTCTCCACGGCGTATAACACCCTCGACTTCATCCGCACGATGGAAGAGGTTCTGGGCCTGCCGCCAATGAACCTGAACGACGCGCTGGCCACTCCCATGAGCGACATCTTCAATACCGCCCCGGCCACGTGGAGCTTCACTGCTACCCCTGCGGCAATTCTTTACTGTACGAAGCTGCCGCTTTCCGGCCCGGCACAACCGTGCACGAATCCGACGCCGAACGTGGCCTACTGGGCGCGAGTCACCAAGGGGATGGACTTCACGGACGCGGATCTTGTCGATGGCGGCGAATTCAACCGCGTTCTTTGGAAGGGCATGATGGGCAACAGACCCTATCCATCCACGCCGACCGGATTGGATCTGAGCCAGAATCGCGAGCAACTGCTGGCACGCTACCGCCGGTCTTTACATCAGAAACCGGCGAAGGCATCAAAGCCGATGGGAGACTGACCGAAACCTGGTAAACGCATGAAGGGGAATTCTGTCCACAAGGGAGGATTCCCCGCCGCGCACGGCCTGGCCGCGGCAAACGCTTATGCTGAAGTCGCCTTCATATCCGGGTGAATCAGCCGCGAAGACGAGGGGAATTCCGCTTCTTAGTGAACATGCCAATCATGACAGTTAGAATGGGATTCTCTATGGATAATCGTCCAGCACAGCAAATCCTATTCTTTCTGGTGCTGCTCCTCGTCCATGCTGCTAGTTTCGGGCAGGTCGATCGCGGCGGCCTCAGCGGAACCGTGAAAGACAATGCCGGCAGGCGTTTGCCGGGCGCACACATTTCCGCCATTCAAACCGCCACCGGCCTGGTTCGGGAAACGGTCTCCTCGTCCAGTGGCACCTATAACATTCCCGAGTTGCCGGTTGGTCTTTACCGCGTCACCTGTTCCGCACCCGGCTTTCAGCAGACCGTTTTTTCGAGCGTTGAGCAGACCGTGGGGCACACGCGCACTCTCGACATTACGCTCGCTGTCGGCAGCATTACGCAGCAGGTGAATGTCTCAGGCCTGACTGCACAACTGGATGAAACTACAGCGACACTTGGAGCCCGCACAGAGTACGAGCAGGTAAGGGATCTGCCGCTCAATGGCAGAAACTGGTCCACTTTGACAGCGCTGGCCCCCGGCGCAGTTGACACGGGCGGCAGCAATCAGCGCAGCATCCGCTTTGCCGGCCGCGGCCTGGACGACAATAACTTCACCTTTGATGGGATCGACGCAACCAACATCGTGAACCAGGCGCAGCAGCCCTTTGTCCGCCTCGCCATTCCCACGGACGCCATTGAAGAGTTCCGCATCGACACCATGCTCTTCACCGCGGAGAACGGAAGCACGCCCGGCGGGCAGGTGGCCGTGGTCTCAAAGGCCGGCACGAACACGCTGCATGGCGACGCATTCGAATTCCTCCGCAACGACATTTTCGATGCCCGCGAACCGATCGACACGCTCAATCCTCACAAGCCCCCGTTCCGTCTCAACCAGTTCGGCGGCAACCTGGGCGGCCCGATCGTTCGCAACCAGACTTTCTTCTTCGCCACTTACGAGGGACTTCGTCAGACCCTCGGGCAGACACTGCCCGGCTTTGTTCCCAGCGATGCGTTCAAAGCTCAGGTGGCCGCGGCCAGCCCGGCGCTGATCCCCATTCTCAACGCCTATCCCGAAGGGAGCCTGCCGGTCCCTGGGAGCTCGAACATCGAAGAGTTTGTTGGCTCAGGACGGCAACTGGATCATGAAAACTCCGCGATGCTCCGGCTGGACCACCGTTTCTCCGCTGACGATATAGCCTATCTTCGATTCAACTTCGATGCCGCCGTGAGCCAGATTCCGCTCGCCCAGGGCGAGAGTTACCTGAATGACCGGCAACAGGTCGTCTCCAGGCCAGTGAACGGCGAACTCGAGACCTTGCACATCTTCTCGCCCAGGCTGGTCAATGAATTGAAGTTCGGCTTCAATCGCGGGAACGTCTACACCACAAACCAGAGCGCATTTCAGCTTCCATTTTCCGTCGCCGTCTCGGGCTTCACCACATTGGCCAACAATCAATACAAGATTGGCGTGGGCAATTCTTATTCGTACATTGACAACCTTACCCTCGTCCGGGGAAACCACACGCTCAAGTTTGGCATTGAGATCCGCCACATCCAGCTCAACCAGGGAAACACGCCTTCCGGGGCGATCTCGTATTCCTCGGCAGATAACTTCCTCGCTAACTTCGTCAGCTCCGCGAGTTATGCGGCCGAGTTGCCGGTAAATGGACTGCGCAAGACAGAAACCTACTCGTTTGCGGAGGATGAGTGGAAATTGCCGGCGAATTTAACCATGAATCTGGGCCTGCGATACAGCTTTTATAACATCTTTCACGAGGTCAACGGCAAGGCCGACCCCTTCGACTTCTCGACCTGCGGTCCGGCTGGATTCTGCGGAGGGGGCGCGAGCTTCGGCGATTTGAATGCCCTTGACGCCGATCCGCGCCTTTCAGTTACATGGGCGCCAGCGAGGTTGAACGGCAAGACCGTGCTTCGCGGCGGCATCGGGATCTATCACGGTGACGGCCAGTTGGATGACCAGAACTTGCCGATCAGCAACGAGGTTGGCCGATACTCGCTCAGCGCAAAGACGATCCCCAACCTCTCCTATCCCGTCACGCCATTCCTCAGCGGCCCCGGCACGGTCTCACCGCGAGATATGGATCGCAGACGAAAAGATATGTACGTCAGCCAATGGAGCATTTCCGTGCAACAGGCGCTTCCTCGCGACCTCGTTGGAACACTCTCTTACGTCGGGAGCAAAGGCACTCACCTGCTGACGACCTCTTACCTGAACCTTATCGATCCTGCCACCGGTCTGCGCCCCTACCCGGCATTCGGCCAGGTCGAGTACCGGGGAAATACCAACAACAGCTCCTATGAAGGGCTTGTGGCCAGCCTGCAACGCAGCTTCATCCATGGCTTTCTGCTTTCAGCCAACTACGTCTACTCGCACGAGATCGACCAGGATGCAGCTGGCGGCGGCGATTCCGACTTTCCAGAAAATCCTTCTTGCCTCCAGTGCGAGCGCACTTCCGGTGATTTTGACGTGCGTCACGTCTTAACCGCAAACACGGTCTACGAACTTCCCTTCGGCCGAGACAGAGAGTTCCTCTCACGACCGGGAATCCTTCAGGCGGCTTTTGGCGGCTGGAGCGTGACGGCGATTGCCACGGCGCGATCCGGATTACCCGTCAATGTTACAGAAGACCGATCCAGCGCATCGGTCGCCACCGGCTACACAACAAACCAGCGTCCCAATCGCGTGCCGGGCGTTTCGGCCGTGCCGATGACTGGAAGAGGAATCCATAACTGGATCAACCCCGCAGCCTTCGGATTGGTGAGCGGATCAGGCTATGGCGATTCCCCGCGTAACATCGCGCGCGGTCCCAACCTGTGGCAATTCGATCTCGGCCTCGCCAGGCGCATTCCACTTTCCGAGAATACCCATCTTCAGTTTCGAAGCGAGTTCTTTAATGTTTTCAACCGCGCACAGTACTGCCAGCCGCTTGCCGATCTATCTGCCTCGACATTTGGAGAGATCATCAACACCGTGAACACAGGCCCCATAGGAACAGGAACTCCGCGGCAGATCCAGTTCATGCTTCGTCTGGCGTTCTAGGTTTCTGACCGGGTGAAATGGTGCTATGAGCGGTGCGAGCGNNCCGGTCAGGAGACCGGCGCTACACTTTCTGCTTGCGCCTCGCCATAATTCCATTCGGACGCGTTGAGAGAAGAATTTCTTAACTCGGAGGTAGTTTGGCGCAGGTTTTCGAATGAGGGAAGGGGGGTGGTGACCTCGAATCGTCACCAAGACACCGCCAAGTTGATGGCGAAAGGTCGGTGGGCACACCTCTTCCGCAGTTCTACTTCAACTTTGACGAAATATCTTCGCAGCAGCGGCTCAGGCGGCCAGGTCGTAGAGATACTTGAGCCACGGAATGGCGTCCTATTGCGCTGCTGCCTGCTGAACGGGAAGAGCGCCTTTCACCGTCGCAACGATTTCGGCGTGGGAGAACGGCTTTTCGATAAATTCCTGAATCAAGCCTTGCTTCAAAGCCTCTTCGATGGCCGGATCATCCTTGTAAAAATACCCCGAGATGACCACGATCGGAATGCCTTGCTGAGCCTTGCGCAACTGCTGGGCCAGTTCCAGGCCGTCGATGTCGGGCAGTTTGGCGTCCAGCAGAGCCAGCGTCAGGCGGTTGAGCCGGACGGCCTGGAGCGCCGATTGGCCGTCGAGCGCGCGGATGCAACGCACCCCCAGCCCTTGCAGCACATGTTCGAGTGCCCAGCAGATATCAGGGTCATCGTCCACGATGAGGACGAGCCGGTTCGCGAGGCTCATGGTTTTTCTCCCTGCTGACGGCGAGCGACGGCAGCCTCACGGTGAAGGTGCTTCCCTTGCCGCTTTGGCTCTCGACGCCGATCATGCCGCCGTGCTGATCGACGATGGAGTGGCAGATGGATAGCCCCAGGCCGGTCCCCTTTCCCAGAGGCGCGCGGGTGAAGAAGGGATCAAAAATCTTGTCCAGGTCCTCGGGGGAGATGCCATCGCCGGTATCCCGTACGCTCAACAGCACCTCGCTGGGAGTCTGCTCGACGAAGACATCGACGGCGCCGCCGTTGGGCATGGCGTTCATGGCGTTGAGCAGCAGATTGATGAAGACCTGCTCCAGGGGGCTGGGAATGCCAAGCACCTGGTACGGTCCAGAGGGAAAGTGGGTGCGAATCTCGATATTCTGCACCTTGGCCTGATGAGAGACCAGGGCCAGAGCCTCCTTCATCACCGGCAGAAGGTCCAGGGGCGTCTTACTCTTGTCGGCGGAGGGATGGGCAAAGCGCAAGAGGTTCTCGATGATAGCGCTGGCCTTGCGGATTCCGCCATGCACCTTCTCGGCGCACTCGCGGGAAAACTCCGGGGTAAGATTTTCCTCGGTAAGGAACTGGGCAGCGGAGGAGGAGATGGCCAGGGGGGTGCGAATCTCGTGGGCGATGCCGCGGGCCATGACACCGAGCGCGGCCAGCTTCTGCGACTCCAGGATTTGCAACTCGAACTTGCGCTGCTCGGTCAGGTCGCGGCCCACGGCCACGAAGCCCACTGTGCGCTCGGCGTCGTCGGTCATCTGCGAGAAGACCCAGGAGACGGGACGGCTATGGCCGTCCCTGGTCTTCAGGTTGGACTCGATGTGGCCGGAACTCTCCCGCGAGTGTTCCTTGGAGAGCAGGCGGCGCACGCTGGTGTCGCCGGTCTGGTCGCAATAGTCGAAGAAGGGACGGCCCTTCAACTCCTCGAGCGCGTAGCCGGTGGTTTTTTGGGCGGCCTGGTTCCAGGTGAGGATATTGCCTTCGGTGTCGGTGGAGACGACGATGTCGCTGGCGCTCTCGACGACGCTGGCCAGATGCCGCTCCATGCGGCGGATCTCCTCGCCCAGACGCATCTGCTCGGTCACATCGTCCATCAACAGCAGAACATGATCGACTTGTCCGCCCCAGTTGACCGGGACGACGCTGTAGTAATAAACGCGGATGGGAACGCCGGGGGCGCGATAGGTCAGCCGCTGCCCTTGGGTGGCGTGGCTGCTGCGAAAGACGTCGCGGATCTGCTGCTCCAGCCCCATGCCGGCCAGAATGGCCTCCGGAAAGACCTCGGCGAGCCGCTTTCCGGCCGTCACTTCCGTGGTGAGGCGGGATTTCTCGAGGAAGTTCCTGTTGGCCAGCACCACGCACAGGTTTTCGTCCAGCAGCAGGACCGAAGAGGGAATGGTGTCCATCAACATGCGATAGATGAGTTCGGCGCGCTTGCCCTCGCTGACATCGATGGCGAGGACCAGGCAGGCCTTCTGGCCGGCGAAGGAGACGGCAAAACGGGTGACATCGACGTAGATGATCGTGCCGTCCTTGCGCACGTGCCGGCAGGTACGTTCCTGCTGTGAAGAGAAGGGCGAACTGAGCGCGGCATCGAGGCTGGCGGTGCGCTCGGCGCGCAGATGCAGTTGCCGCGCGGTCATGGCGCGGAATTCTTCGTGCGAGTAGCCGTAATATTCGGCGGCCGCGTCGTTTACGGCGAGGAACGCGAGGGTGCTCAGGTCATAGATCCACATGGGCAGAGAGCCGTTCTCGAAGAACCCTGCCGTAGCCTTGGCGAGCTGCGTATGCGTCTGCTCTGGAACCTGCCCCGAAACGGTCATTTCTCTCGCACTTCCCGAAACAGGATGATGCTAGTCTCAATCTGCTTCTTCCGTCAATTCCGATGGCTGTTGTTCACCGTGCAACGCGCTATGATCGGTTCCCTAAGGCACTGCTTGCGAAGGGAAGATCATGAGTCGTCGAGAAGAGGAACCGGCCAGGGAAGAGTCCAGCTCGGCAAAGACGAATGGCGGCCCAACCGTGAATCGCGGCCGGCGTTTGATCTATATTCCGATCATCCACACCGCGGCGGACATGGGTTCGCTGGGAGCCTCGATTCGCGGCAAGAAAGTGTCCACCCTGGGGCGTCAGGGGCTGGCTCATCAGGCGGCGGTGGTGGACAAGATGTGGGAGAAGATCGAAGGCGTGGCCGCCGGCCTGCCACTGGCCCAGGGAACGGTACGGGTTTATCAGGACGGATTGCCGGTTTGCGGGCATGAGCGCGAGATTGTCGAGGAGCTGGCCGGGGCAGGCAGTCGCAACCACCGGCTGCTGCTGGCGCTGGTGGCGCGCGGAGCGGTGCTGATGGGAACCGAATCGCCCGAGCTGCTGGTCGAGGAGTACCAACTGACTTCCGCCGCGTTTGCCGCCGGGGCCAACCTCAAGCGCGACGGCCGCCAGCGGGAACTGCGCGACTCGCTGCTGGAGAAGCGGGACCGCTTTATCGCCCAGCGCATCAACGCCACGCTGGGCGCCGGAGAGAGCGGCATTCTGTTTCTGGGGATGCTGCACCAGGCGGCAAAGTACCTGGATCCCGGAATCGACGTGGTTTATCCGCTGGGATTGCCCAGGTTGCGGCAAGGCGGCGTCCTTTGAACGCCGTGCAGGGCAGGATTCTGATCGCCGACGACGACAGCGAGATGGCGCAGATGCTGGGCCACCTGGTGCGCCGCGAGGGATTGACACCGCTGCTGGCCCAGGACGGCGCGGAGGCCTTGCAATTGATTCGCGCCGGTGATCCCGACGTGATGCTGGCCGACATGAAGATGCCGGGCATCGACGGCATGGAGCTGATGCGCAAAGCCAAGAATCTCGACCCGGAGCTGCCGGTGATTCTGATTACGGGGTTTGCCGAGGTGCGGGGCGCGGTGGAGGCGCTGCGCGCCGGCGCCCACGACTATCTGGCCAAGCCTTTCGAGCATCAGCAGGTGATCCGGGTGGTGCTGCGCGCGCTCAACGAGCGGCGGCTGAAGCTGGAGTTGAAGCATCTGGCCGATCACGTTCACCATGTTCTGTCGCCGCGCGAGACCTTCGGTCCCAGCGAGGCCATCGGCAAGGTGATCGCGGCCATCAAGCAGGTGGCCAAATCGAACTTCAGCGTGCTCATTGTGGGCGAAACCGGCGCGGGCAAGGAGGTGGTGGCGCGGGCCATTCACCAGGCCAGCGGGCGCGCCAGGCAGCCGTTCATCCCCGTCGATTGCGGAGCGGTTCCGGAGATGCTCTTCGAGAGCGAGTTGTTCGGCCACGAGCGGGGCGCCTTTACCGGCGCCGATCAGCAGACGGTGGGCAAGATCGAGATGGCGCACAACGGAACGCTCTTTTTGGACGAGATACCCAATATGCCACTGGCATCCCAGGCCAAACTGCTGCGGATGCTGCAGGAGAAGATTCTTTACCGGGTGGGCGGCGCCAAGCCCATCGGCGTGGATACGCGGATGCTGACGGCCAGCGGACAGAATCTGGAAACTCTCTGCGAGCGCGGCCTCTTTCGCTCCGATCTTTTCTTCCGGCTCAACGAGTTCACCATCACGCTTCCGCCCCTGCGCGAGCGCCGCGAGGATATTCCCTACCTGGCCAAGCGCTTCATGGACATTGCCAATATCGAATTGTCCAAGTCCATCCGGGGATTTTCTCCGTCAGCCACTGAGGCCATGCTGTGTTACCGCTGGCCGGGCAATGTGCGCCAGTTGCGGTCGGTGGTCCGCCGCGCCGTGCTCACGGCCGAGGATATGATCTCCGATGAGCATCTCGGATTGAAGCCCGGATCGGGTTCCGGAGCGCCTATCGCCAATGCCAGTGAACTGCTGGCGGAAGACGAACGGACGAAGAACTCCGCCGCGCCCGGCCAGGGGAGGAACGATCTTTCGCTGCGGGAGATCGTCCGCAGCAACACGGTCCACGTCGAGCGGACGGCGATCGTGCATGTCCTGATGCGAACGGGAGGCAACAAAGCCAAGGCCGCGCGTCTTCTTCAGGTGGATTACAAAACCCTTCACTCCAAGGTGAAGGAGTACGGCATTCAGATCAAAGGAGTCGAGGCACATGCATAAGAAACGTGATGAGAAAGCGAGCGAAGGCGGCTTCGAGCTGGGGCTGGGGGGGATTCTCAAGGGATTGGGAGACCTGGTCGAAAAGCTGGGAGACTTGAAAGAAACCGGAGAGCAACTCTCCCGCAGCGGCGAAATTCACGGATTGAACAAGGAAGTCAAGGGAATGTACGGCTTCACGGTCAAGATGGGGCTGGGCGACGACCGGCCGCAGATCGAGCCCTTTGGCAACATTCGCAAGGACCGGGAATCCGGGCACTCGGTGGTGCAGGAGGTTCGCGAGCCGGTGGTGGATGTCTTCGAGGAGGAAGACCACGTGCTGGTGGTGGCCGAGATGCCGGGCATCTGCGTGGAAGACCTGAAAATCGAGTTGGACGGCGATCTGCTGACCATCGTGGCCGAGCGCGGCGACAAGAAGTATCGCAAGGAAGTGCTTCTTACGGCCAGCTATGCCCGCGAGAAGATGCAGATCAGCTGCAACAACGGAGTCGTTGAAATCAAGTGCGTAAAGTGAGGGTGCGGATATGGCAGCGGAGCGTACGGAAGTCCCGGTACTGAAACTCAAAATCGCCGAGGCATTGAGCAAGGACGTGGGGCGGGGAATCGCCCGCATGGGTCCGGAAGACCTGGAGAGGCTCCAGCTTGCCGTCGGAGACCTGGTGGAGATCGTGGGCAAGCGCGCCACCGTCTGCAAGGCCATGCCGGCGCACAAGGAGCTGCGCGGTCAGTCGCGCATCCAGGTGGACGGCCTGGTGCGCGAGAACGCAGGGGCTGGTCTGGACGAGTTCGTGAAGGTGCGCAAGACCGCTTGCCGTCCCGCCGAGCGGGTGGTGCTGGACCCGGCCAACGTGCGTCCGTCCGAGCGCGACCTGAACTATATCGGCAGCCTTCTGGATGGGCTTCCAGTGCAGGAGGGGGACCGGATCCGGGCGGCGCTGTTCGGCAGCCGCTGGGCCGACTTCAAGGTGGGCGCGACCACTCCCAAGGGCGTGGTGCTGATCAATCCCACCACCCGGCTGGTGATCGGCAATCCGCAGCAGGCCGCGGAGACGGCATCCCGCTCGACCTCGTATGAGGACATCGGCGGGCTGCGGCCGCAGTTGCAGCGCATCCGCGAGATGATCGAACTGCCGCTGCGCTATCCCGAGGTCTTCGAGCAACTGGGCATCGACGCTCCCAAGGGGGTCTTGCTGCATGGGCCGCCGGGCTGCGGAAAGACGTTGATCGCGCGCGCCATCGCGCATGAGACCGAGGCCAATTTCTATTCGATCAGCGGCCCCGAGATCATCCACAAGTTTTACGGCGAGAGCGAGGCCCATCTCCGGAAGATCTTTGAAGAGGCCGCGCGCAAGGGCCCCAGCATCATCTTTCTGGATGAGATCGACGCCATTGCGCCGCGCCGCGAGACCACGGTGGGCGAGGTGGAGAAGCGGGTGGTGGCGCAACTGCTGGCTCTGATGGATGGGCTGTCCAAGCGGCAGCAGTTGATCGTGATCGCCGCCACTAACCTGCCCAACCTGCTCGATCCGGCTCTGCGCCGGCCGGGCCGCTTCGACCGGGAGATCGCGATTCCCATTCCCGACCGCACCGGGCGTGAGGAGATTCTCTCCGTGCATAGCCGGGGGATGCCACTGTCGGCCGACGTGGATATGCGCCACATGGCCGCGATCACCCACGGCTTTGTGGGGGCCGATCTGGAGGCGCTCTGCCGCGAGGCGGCGATGATCTGCCTGCGCCGCATCATGCCTGACATCGACTTTGCTCTGGCCCGCATTCCTTACGAGCAATTGACCAAGCTGGAGGTCGGGAAGGAAGATTTCATCGATGCTCTGCGGGAGGTTGAACCCTCGGCGACGCGCGAGGTCTTTGTCGAGGTGCCCGATGTTCACTGGGAGGATGTGGGCGGGCTGGATCAGGTCAAGCAGCGGCTGATTGAGGCGGTCGAGTGGCCGCTGCAACATGCGGAACTGTTCGCCGAGGCCGGCATCCGCCCCCCCAAGGGCATTCTGCTGACCGGGCCGCCCGGCTGCGGCAAGACCATGCTGGCCAAGGCCATCGCCAACGAAAGCCAGGTCAACTTCATCTCCGTCAAAGGGCCGGCGCTGCTCTCGAAGTATATCGGAGAGTCGGAGCGGGGCGTGCGCGATATGTTTCGCAAGGCCAAACAGGCCGCGCCGTGCATTATCTTCTTCGACGAGGTGGATGCGCTGGTTCCGGCGCGCGGCTCCGGCGGCGGCGATTCGCATGTTGCCGATCGCGTGCTGAGCCAGTTTCTTACCGAGCTGGATGGCGTCGAGGAGTTGAAGGGGGTTCTGATGCTGGGCGCGACCAACCGGCAGGATATGCTCGATCCGGCCATTCTGCGCCCCGGGCGCTTCGACCAGATCGTGGAGATCCCGTTGCCCGACGAGCAGGGCCGCCGCCAGATCTTCGAGGTTCATCTGCGCCATAAGCCGCTGGCGCCGGGAATCGACATCGGCAAACTGGCCGCGGCCACGGAGGAGTTCAGCGGCGCCGAGATTCAGGGCATCTGCGTGGCAGCGGCGCTCAGCGCAGTGCGGCGCGCGGTTGCCGCCAAGATCGCCAAACCGGAGGCCGCGGTGGTGGTGCTCATCGAGGCAAGCGACCTGGAAGCAGAGCTGCAAGAAGCACGGCGGCGCTGAATGAACCCCGGCGAGCTGGCTTGTTATCTGTATTGTTTGACCTCCGGGGTCGGCGGTGAAGCAGCCGCTGCCTCCGGAGTCGACGAGCGCCACCCGGTCCTGGTACTCGACTGCGGAGGAATCGGCGCGATCTATAGCGAAGTCGAGTTGGATGAGTTTGTCGGCCCGGCGGCCGAGGCGCGCCTCCAGGACCTGACCTGGCTGGGCCCCAGGGTCTGCCGCCACGAAGCGGTGATCGAGCAGGCGATGAGCCGCGCGGCGGTGCTGCCGGCGCGTTTTGCCACGCTGTTCACCACGCTGGAGAGCCTGAAGAGCTACGTGCTTGAGCGCCGGGAAGCGATTGCCGGATTCTTTGCCCAGCTCGGCGACCGGCAGGAGTGGGCGGTCAAAGGGCTGCTGGATCGCTCTACCGCACTCGAAGGCGCGCTGCGCAAGTTGAGCCAGCCCGCGGCGGAGGAGGATCGTTCGCCGGGGGCGCGCTACTTCGAGCAGAAGCGCATCAAAGCCCAGGCGGAGCGGGAGTTCAATCAGCGGCTGAAGGAGCACTGCCGGCAGACGGCCTCGGCCCTGAGCGCAGCCGCCGGCGGCTTCCGCGAGCGCAAGGCGATGCCCCCGGAGGAGGGGGGAGCCGAGGCGGTCTTGAACTGGGCCTTCCTGCTCGCCCCGGCGGAGATTGCCGAGTTTCGCGCCGCTCTGGAGCGGCTCCAGGGCGACGTGGTTTTTCCCGGCCTGCGGCTGGCGCTGACCGGCCCCTGGCCACCCTTCAGCTTTGTCCCCGACCTCTCCGATGGTGCGCGGGGATGAACTACCTTCTGCACTGCATCGTCGAGCAGGGGCTGGAAGAGCCGGCGGCGCAGAGCCGGGGAATTACCCTTGTGGCCGGTTATGGTCTGGCGGCGGTGGTCTCGCAGGATGAGTCCGACGAGCCGCCCACGGTTGCCCGGCTGCTGGCCTTCGAGCGGGTGGTGGAGAGCATCCACGCCCGGCAGACCGTGCTTCCGCTGCGTTATGGCTGCCGGATGGAGAGCGAGGCCGAAATTCTGCGCCTGCTCGAGGAGCGCCGCGAGGAGTACGAGGCGCTCATTGAGCGGCTGCGCGGCATGACGGAGATGGGAATTCGCCTGCTGTGGCCGGCGCGGGCTTATCCGCAGCCTGCTGCCGCGGCGTCGCCGGGCGCGGCCTATCTGGCCTCCTTGCGCCAGCGCTACGAGGCTGGCGGCTCGCTGGCGCAGGAGGAAGTCGAAGCCTCCAGCCGGATCGCGGGCCTGCTCGGGGATCTGTTTGCCGAACGGCGCAACGAGGTTTCCTCGTCCCGCCAGGGACGCCTGCTCTCGCTTGCCTTTCTGACGCCCCGTGCCCGCGTCGAAGAGTTTCGCGGCAAGGCCAGGGAGATTACTCCTCCCGGCGGCGCGAAGTTACTCCTGAGCGGGCCGTGGCCTCCCTATAGCTTCGTATCCTCCATTCGCTGAATCTAGGGCGCGGGCGCTATGGAACGAATACCCTACATTACCTAAGATTTATTAAAATCCTTTACTCTTCTTATATTTCCATCGAAACTCCGCCGCTTTATATCACCATGCCGAAATCCGTATAACTCGTCCAATCGATGCGCATTCAGCAACTTATCTTTCAGCCGCGGGCGGCCTGCGCTTCCGGCGGGAAAGTTAGATAACTCAAATCTATCTGAAAGTACTGTGGAAATCGTATATTAGCGAGTTTGGTCCCTCTTTTGCAGTAGAAGGGGCAGGTCGAACATCACGTGCGGCCTATAGCCGGCGGAAGAGAGCCTGAAAGGAGAACAAATCATGGCAAAAGTTAATAAGTCCACTGATTCATCGAGTTTGGCAGAAGTTGTTGACCGTATTCTTGACAAGGGCATTGTGATCGATGCTTGGGTTAAGGTATCACTGGTTGGCATCGAGCTGCTCTCGGTGGAAGCCCGCATTGTCATCGCTTCGGTTGAAACCTATCTGAAGTACGCCGAAGCTATCGGTCTGACTGCCAGCGCCGCAGCCCCGGCCTAAGAACTATGTCTGACAGATTCCTGTGGCCGCGTCTAGGCGCTCGCAGCGCATAGCGCGGCCACGGGAACTTTCAACGCAGACTCGGAAAAAGGAGACACGGAATGATGACGGACGATATGGTTCGCTTGCATGATGAAGTCCTCGCGATGCGCAAGGACCGCGGAGCTTTGATGAACAGCTTGCAGAAGGAAGCCAAGTTGCGGACAAAAGCCGTTACGCATCTCTGCGCTCACTTCGGCCATGTTCGCGCCAAGATGGCGAAGCACACAAAGCAGGCGCGGTTGACTTTTTTAAACAACCTGAAAAGCTCGGTTGGCGCGCTGCGGAAAGACATGGCGGACGACCTTACGGGCGCCCGCAGGGCATGGGCCGGCAAATAACTGATTGGCATAGCCCGAAGTTGCAACGGCCGGGAGACATTCATTGGCAAATCCAGCGCTCGCGCGCTTGGTTTGTCGTCTGGCTGAAGGCATTTTCACAGATACAGTGGTGCATTTTGCCTTAAGAGAAAGGTCGTCGCTTCCGGCTGGTTGCGCCGACTCGGCTTCGGTGGCCACAGTACACCATTCGTGAAAATGCTATAGCCCCCGCCGGCGAGTTTTTCGGGCGAGAGTGATTCGAGGGGACAGAAATGGACTTAGGGATAGAGCATTTAACGGCCGGAAAAGGCATTGTTCATTCCGGGCCTGGCCATGTTTCACACCGGCGGGCTTCTAAACAGAGTTTGTGCGAATCAAATTGCGCGGAAGTTCCCTGTGCCTTTTGCCACGGCACGGGAACCGATCCCTTCGGCATCATGTCCTGGCTTTCCATGTGTTGTGTTTGTGAGGGGAAAGGCGTCACGCAGGTGCGGGGACTGCAGGAGAGTTGTGCGCATTGCCGGGGCACCGGGGCTATCAAAACGTTCGCCTGCACCGTTTGCGGCGGGAAGGGTCTTGTGCCTTTGCGAGCAGGCGATGCGGTGGTGTGCCCGGAGTGCCAGGGTACGGGAGATGACGTTTCAGCGTCGGCGTTGCCGTGTTTGAAATGCCACGGCCGCGGCTGGGTCGCGTTGGATGCCTAGAACCGAATGCGAGAGACAGGCGACTCATTCGTTGCCGTTTATGGATCGATGGATTTGGTAGGAGAAAGGGTGGAGAGAAATGGAAATCAATTGTGTTTCATGCGGGTTCAAGGTGGATCTAACCGACTCCTATGACAACTACCAAGGCCAAGTCAAGTGCTTTGCCTGTGGCGCCATCCTGGAGATCACAACCCTGGAGGGCAACGTCTGTTCGGTCACACTCGCGGAAGGCCTTGCCGAACCTCCGGTCGAAGAGGTGATTGAGGTCGTGCGGGTCTTTGATCAGCCTCATGTCTGAGTTCAGGCATTCGGCGCAAAACGGAAATGCCCGCGCATCGGGCGAACTTTTGTAAAGCGAGGACAAAGATGGGTGTATTGACCGAAGCGATGATGCGGCTGCAAGGAGAGATCGGGGCTTGGCGCCACGAGAGAGTGGTTATGCAACACGATTTGGCCCGGCAGGCTAACGAGAGGCGTAGCCGGGTTTCCGCTTTGCGCGCCGGGTTTGCTCGCGATTGCGCAGGCGCCCGCCGCGCCTGGTTTGGTCCAACGCTTTCCGAACGCCGGGCTGAGGAGAGGCAACAGCAACAGCTAGCGAAGGAAACAAGGGCGGAGGTTCAACGGGAACACGAGCGGCAACGGCTGGCTGAGGAAGCCAAGGTTAAGGTTCAGCGGGAATGCGAGCAGCAACGATTGGCTGAGGAAGCCAAGGCCAAGGCCCAGCAGGAACAGCAGGCCCCAGCGAAGGCAAAAACGCGGCCGCTAGGGAATAATCCCCCTAAGCCTGTCGCGGCGACGGCTGCGCGACCGCCCGTTGCGCCCTTGGCGGCGGTCCATAGACTGCCGCTCAAAGGATCGAAGAAGCACTGATTCAGCCGCCAATAGACCAGTAAAAGGAGAGCATTCCGGTGATGACCACAGAGAGCAGAGATCGCTGCAGCGCGGTAGTCAGAGTGCAACCGCAAGGGGACGATGTGATGGTTGAGGCCAGCGACGAGTTTGTCGCCAGCCCGCATATCCAGGCTTTGGCCGACCGGGCGCTCGCGTACCTGGAAGTAGGTTATGCCATCCACTTTGCCGGGGCCGCGGGAACGGGGAAAACGACGTTAGCCTTTCACCTGGCGACCAAACTTGGCCGCCCGGTCACTCTCATCCACGGGGATGACGAGTTTGGCAGCTCGGACCTGGTGGGCAAGGACGCCGGTTACCGCAAGTCGAAGCTGGTCGACAACTATATCCATTCCGTGATGAAGACGGAAGAGGACATGAATACGCTGTGGGTGGATAATCGCCTGACCACGGCTTGCGCCAACGGGAACACGTTGATCTACGACGAGTTCAACCGTTCCCGCCCGGAGGCCAACAACGCCCTGTTGAGCGTGCTGGAGGAGAGAATCCTGAATCTGCCCAGCCTGCGGCGGAGCGGCGGCGAAGGGTACCTTGAAGTGCATCCGAACTTCCGGGCGATCTTCACCTCGAACCCGGAGGAGTATGCCGGGGTTCACAAGACCCAGGACGCGCTGATGGACCGGCTGATCACGCTCAACCTGGGCAACTTCGATCGCGAGACGGAGATCCAGATCGGGATGTCCAAATCGGGTTTGGCGCGCGAGGATGCCGAGGTGATCGTGGACATCGTCCGCGAGTTGCGGGGCACCGGCGTCAACAATCACCGGCCGACGATTCGCGCCACCATCGCTATCGCCCGGATTCTGGTGCATCGTCAGGCGCGGGCGCGGATGGACGATCCGGTCTTCCAGTGGGTCTGCCATGATGTGTTGACCACCGAGACGGCCAAGGTCACCTGTGACGGGCTGTCCTTGATGCCGCACAAGATCGACGAAACCATGGCCAGGGTCTGCGCCGGAATCCGCAAGCCTTGCCTCGTCAAGAGACGGGCCGTCAACGAGAAATAAGGAGTAGATCATGGCCATTCCCAGCAGGGGATTGAATCAGATTCGCACCCTCTCCGGCCGGACGGATCAGCTTTCCGTGCCGTACCGGAGCTATATGCAGATCAGTTGCCTGGAGATGGAGCGGGCGCGGCGGAATACAGAGCGCAAGGCTGCCGGCCAGCGGATCGCGCTGATCGACGCTCGTATCGAGGAGATCGATAAGGCCAAGCAAGAGCTGCTGCAGGCAGCGGCCACGGGTGGCCAGGGAGCGCCGGCGCGTCTGCCCGGCGGCCTCGAAGTAAAGCCCTTGCCCCGGCGCAGCATGGGCGGATTCAAGATCCGCTACTGAGCCTTGTTGCTTCGGACATCTTGGAATAGCACGGCAAGAACGACCCAGTATCGTTTCGGGCTGGAGTGTGTGCCCGGTTTCGTTTTAGGCAGGGTGCGTCAACTGTTTTCATTTCAGGCGCGCGTGAGGCGCCTGGTTTTGCTTCAATCGTGAGGGGATTGATTGATTGAAAGGAGCCTCTATGCTGACCATGCGCACTTCGACTCAGATTGCCGGCAACCGCCACCGCTTGAGCTTCCCGCTCTGTCCGGCTTCGACCGGCAGGCCGAGGGTGAGCGGGAGCGCGGCGCGCCTGCTGGGGGAGTGGCGCCGGCTGCTGAATGCCGAGTCGCGGCGCCTGTGGCTGGCGATGCAATGGAGATCACACCTGGGGCGGGTGCGGCGAATGCAAGCGTGAGTGTGGATATGACTGGAAATCCGTGTGCGAGTGTAAGCGGGATGAGCAAGGAGAAGGCCATGAGAGATGGGGGGAGCGCGGCGGTAGCGATCGGTACGGATCGGGAAACAGAAGCGCCCGTGGTCAGCGGAAAAAACTATATCTACGCCATCGTTGAGGGCGGCGAGCCGCTGATTTACGAGGCTCTGGGCCTGGAGGGCAAGGACGTATACACCATCACCGAGGCCCGCCTGGCCGCGGTGGTCAGCGGCCTGAGCAGCGCTAAAATCCGTCCCGAACGAGCCAACCTCAGAGCCCACCAGGCGGTGCTGAAGCAGCTGATGGCCGTCACCACCCCACTGCCGATGGCCTTCGGCACGGTGGCCGCCAGCCCGGAAGCGATCCACAAGATTCTCATCCGCAACCGGCGCGTCTTTGAGGAGCAGTTGGCGCGAGTTGCCGACAAGGTGGAGATGGGGCTGCGCGTCACCTGGGACGTGCCGAATATCTTTGAATACTTCGTCAACACGCACACCGAGCTTCGCCTGGCGCGGGATCGTCTGATGGGCTCCCGCCACGAGTTTACCCAGGAGGAGAAGATCGAACTGGGCCGAATGTTCGACCGCCTGCTCAATGAAGACCGGGAGAACCACACGGCGCGGGTGGAGCGGGTGCTGGGTTCTCTGTGCTCGGAATTCAAGGCTAACCCGTGCCGCAACGAGCAGGAGGTCATCAACCTGGCCTGCCTTGTGAAGCGCGACTCCCAGGAGGCGTTTTCGACCGGCGTCTTTGCCGCGGCCCAGCTCTTTGACAACCACTTTTCGTTCGACTATAGCGGGCCCTGGGCGCCGCATAACTTCGTCGAGATCGACCTGGAGCAGTAATGCTGCTGGTGGACGACATTCTGTTCGCCCCGGTCCGCAGCATCTTGTGGATCTTCCGGGAGATCAGGGATCTTGCCCAGGAAGAGCTGGACGGCGAGGCCAAGTCGATTACCGAGCAATTGCGGACGCTCTATATGCAACTGGAGACCGGGCGGATCACCGAGGCGGAGTTCGAAACCGGGGAGAAGCTGCTATTGGACCGGCTGGATGAGATCGAGAGCCGCAGGTCGGCGGAGAACGGGGAGCCGGAGGAAGGCGACTCGGACGAAGAATCGGACGCAGACGAAGACGAAACTGAGGAATCCGGCGAAGTAGAGGAATCGGACGAGGACGAAACGGAAAACACCGACGATGCCGGGCGGGAGCCTGACGAGATGTAAGGAAGCGGCGAAATGAACCGGCATGTGCCATCGTTTTTCGACAAGCAAGGCCTCCAGCTTCTGCTGTTTGGCGGCAAGGGGGGAGTGGGCAAGACCACCTGCGCCACGGCGGCCGCGTTGCGCCTTGCCGCACAAGCGCCGGAGCGTTCTCTGTTGCTGGTTTCCACTGACCCCGCGCACTCGGTGCGGGACAGTCTGGCCGGCTACGCGCCCCCCGGCAATCTGCAAGTGCTCGAACTGGACGCTCAGCAATGCCTGAACAAGTTCCGTGAGCAGAATGGCGGCATGTTGCGCGAGATCGCCGCCGCCGGCACCTTTCTGGACGATGAGGACATCAATCAATTCCTGAATCTCTCTTTGCCCGGCCTGGACGAGTTGATGGCGCTGTTCGAGATCGCCTCCTGGGTGGAGACTCGGCAGTACGACTGCATCGTGGTGGATACGGCGCCCAGCGGCCATACCTTGCGGCTGCTGGCCATGCCCGAACTGATCGGGCGCTGGCTGGGAATGCTGGAGGTGCTGCTGGCCAAGCGCCGGTACATGCGGCGGGTCTTCAGCCGGGATGCAACTCCGGACCGCCTCGATCAGTTTGTGAGCCAGTGGAAGTCTACGCTGCATCTGACCGAAAAGCTGATGCATGATCCGGCGCGAACGCAGTTTGTTCCGGTGGCGATTGCCGAGCCGCTGAGCGTCTCAGAGACAGTGGCGCTGTTTCACGAACTGCAGAGCCGCAAGATGCCGGTATCGGAGCTGGTCGTCAATCAGCTCCACCTGGAGTGCGCTTGTCCCAACTGCATGACCGCCGGATCGGCCGAGCAGTTCCAGATCCAGCAACTGCTGACTGGCATCGGGCATCCGTGCATGGTTTGGGGCATCGGGCTGCTGGCCGAGGAAGTGCGCGGGCAGCGGTTGCTGATGGAGTTCTGGGTCCACGCGCAGCCGGTTGGCAAGCGGCCGGCGATCGCCATGGGCCGCGGCAGCTTCCGCGGGCCGGCGGTCTCGCATCCGCCTCCTCCGCCCTCGGAGCGGATGCAGTTCATTCTCTTTGCCGGCAAGGGTGGCGTGGGCAAGACGACGCTCTCCTGCGTGACCGCGATGCGCATGGCCCACGACTTTCCCGGCAAGCGGGTGCTGCTGTTTTCCGCCGACCCGGCCCACTCGCTCTCCGCCTGCCTGCAAACCAGGATCGGTCCCCGGCCCACGCAGTTGATGCCCGGCTTGACGGCGATGGAGATCGACGCCAAGGCGGAGTTTGAAAAGCTGAAAGCCAAGTATGCCAAGGANNGTGCTGGAGCGCATGTTGGATCTGGCCCCGCCCGGACTGGACGAGGTGATGGCGCTGACCCGCATCATGGATTTCCTGGCCCAGGGCAGCTACGATCTCTTCGTGTTGGACTGCGCCTCGACCGGCCACTTGATTCGTCTGCTGGAGTTGCCCGGCCTGATCGATGAATGGCTGAAGGCTTTCTTCAACCTCTTTCTCAAGTACGAGCACATTCTGAAAATGCCGGGATTCACGCAAGAACTGGTGAGTATCTCGCGCAACCTGAAGAAGCTGCGCGAGTTGCTCCGCAATCCTGCCGCCTCGGCGCTCTATGCCGTCGGCATTCCCACCCGGATGGCGCTGGAGGAGACCAGGGATCTGGTGGTGGCCTGCGACCGGATGGGCATTGCCGTCCCGTTGATGTTTCTGAATCTGTTGACGCCGCCGTGCGATTGCCAGCTTTGCGAGGGCCTGCGCCTACGGGAATCGGAGGTGGCCGGGGAGTATCGCAAGGCGTTTCCCGGCAAACAGCAGGTTCAGGTCTGCCGGCAGCCGGGGATCGGCGGGCTGGAACAGTTGGAAAGTCTGGGGCGGATCCTCTATCAGCCCGCCCAACAGGAGGTTGCTGTCTATGCAGAGTCCTGAGATCATTGCCGGCGGAAACACGTATACAACCGATCTAAGCGAGCTTGAGGAAAGTCTGCAAGGCGTTTCGATCTGCGAGGTTCTCGATCGCGTGCTGAACAAGGGGGTCGTGGTGGCCGGCGAAGTGACCATCTCGCTGGCCGGCGTGGACCTTGTGTACCTGGGCCTGAATCTGGTCTTGACTTCCATCGAGACCGCGCGAGGGAGCCTGTTGAACGGGTAAGCAGAGGGTCAGGTAGTCGATATCGGAAAGGGGAACACCAATGGATTCGCTCGGAACAACGCTGGTCGAGACTGAAACGATCTCGGACTTTGCCCTGGTGATGCGGCAGAATGACACAATCCAGCCGCGGGCGCAAAGCGGAACCCCGTGCCGCGCCCGCCTGGAACTGGACCCGGAGAAGGTGAGAAACGGACTCGGACAACTCGTCCTTACGGTCATCAAGCTCCTGCACGAATTGCTGGAGCGCCAGGCGCTGCGGCGCATCGACGCCGGCTCGCTTACCGAGGAACAAATCGAGCGGATGGGCCTCACCCTGATGGGTCAGGTGAAAGAAATTGATCGCCTGCGAAGAGAGTTCGGCCTTGAGGAGCAGGATCTGAATCTCGACCTGGGACCACTGGGGAAACTTTTATAACAAAGGAGATGCACGATGCCCCAACAGCAACTTACACACGCAATGGCGAGTTCGACTCTGGCTGATGTACTCGAACGAGTGCTGGACAAAGGCATTGTCATTGCCGGCGACATCAAGATCAAGCTGGTGGACATTGAGCTGCTTTCCATCCAGATTCGCCTGGTGATCTGTTCGGTGGACAAGGCCAAGGAGATGGGCATGGACTGGTGGGTCAACAATCCGGTCTTTTGCAGCCAGGCTCCCAAGGGACAACTGGAGGCCTCGCTGTCCCGCATCGACGAGCGGCTGGCCACACTCGAGTCCGCAACACCCGCTGTGCCGGTCAGCGTTTGAGCTTCTTGTCGCAATCCACAGCAGAGTGTGATTGCACAGGATGCATAGGCGAAGCGATAGGGGCGGAGGTTTCACCAGATTGTGTACGGCCATCATGATTTCGGTGAAGAGCAGAAGTGAAAATGCCATGGCCGCGAAAGCAGGAACTCGACTATGCGGACGCCCACCTGACCAAAGCTCATGGGCGCCCAGACCCCAATGCGGAATCTGGACGCCCATTCATCACGATCTGAGTACGGCGCGGCTCTAGCGCACAATGCCCTTGAAGAGCGGGGATTGCAGCAGGCTGTTGAACTGCGCATCGGTGGTCGAGAAGTGGAGTGTCATGCGCCCGGCGTCGGAGGAGATGGAGGTAGCGCTCAACGCCTGCTTCTCCGGTTCCGTGCCGCTCGCCTTGCGCAACGCCAGTCCGGCCGACAAGAGCGAATTGAGCGTCGCCGAGGCGAAGCTGTCGCCGGTGGCGATGGTGAGGTCGAACTTGACGCCGTGCTGGAAGTTCATCGAGTACCAAGAGGCCTGCAGGTGCTTCTTCACGGTGTCGTAGTCGGTGAGAGAACCGGCCTCGCCCAGGATCTGGCGCATCATCGTCTGGGTGCCTTTCTGGTCGAGGATGCTCCACAGAGGCTCGGATTCCACGGTCTTCATCGCGTCCATCATCGGCGCGTTGGTAAGCAGGCTGGGCGAGACGCCGTCGCGGGCATCCAGAGCCTTGGTCACCGAATCGCTGCCGCCGAAGACCATGGTGGAGGGATCGATGAAGCAGACCACCATGCCGGTCTTGGCCAGCGGATAGACCTTGTTGGTGCGCACCAGCGTGACTTTTAGATGCTGCTTGCGGAAGTTGGCCAGAATGTCCTGCACGGGGAACTGACCCTGAGCGACGCCGACGGTGTCCAGCTTGTCGTCCCCATCCTTGGAGCGAAAGAGGGCAAATGCCAACTGCTCGACATCGTGGTTTTCGTTCAGGCCGGAGCTTTTCAGCGCATCTTCAAAGCGCTTGAGCTCGGGCGGCATCACGCGCTCGCGCAGATCCATGGCCGAGTTGGAGTTCTCCATCGCGTGGTAGTCGATGGCCACCAACTGCTGCACATCATGCGGAATGGCGGTGCTTGCATTGGCGGACAACTGCGCCGCCTGCGCCGAGACAGCCGCGGCAAACAAGATTGCCGGAATTGATACTTTCACAAAAGTCTTCAATGAATTCTTCCTCCACAGGCGCGGCAAAGGTTCACAACGCCGTTCCTGTTCCATTATCATTTTACCCGTTCGCCGGGCAGGGCAGTGGTGCGTCTTTCAAGCCGGCCAGGCCAGAGGAGCCGCAAGGCGGCGCTCCAGAACCTTGGTCTGCGCATCGAACCCAACCAATTGACGCATCCACTCGCTCTCCCGCTCACAGGCAGCCTCGGGGAGCAGGCCAATGATCTCGCCTTCGACGGGCGCGGCCTTGTGGCGCAAGGCCAGCGCCGTGGCCGCGCGAAAGACCTGCGAGATGGGCGTGACCTCGAAATCGGTAATGTTCATGGAGAGCTGCGCGCGGCCATGGACCAGAACTCCCATGGCCTTGACGCCCTTCAGTCCGCCGGAAGCGGCGCGAATCTCGCGGGCCACGGCGCGCACCATGGCCACGTCGGTCGAATTGAAATAGATGTTGTAGGCCACCAGAAACTTGCGCGCGCCCACCGCGCATGCGCCGGCGGTGGGATGGATCAGCGGGCCGCCAATGTCCGGGCGGCGGGATGTATCTTTGCCACCCGCCTCGATCAACCCCTCGAACTGCCCCCGCCGCACTTCTTCGAGATTAGCCCGGTCGGGCCGGGCGGCCGCTGCCTCGTACAAGAAGACCGGCACATTGAAGCGGCGCCAGATTTCCAGGCCCGCCTGCCGGGCCAGCAGCGCGCACTGCTCCAGCTTGACGCCGGAGATGGGCACAAAGGGAATCACGTCGGCCGCGCCGATGCGCGGGTGAACCCCCCGCTGGCGGGTCAGGTCGATCAGCTCGGCGGCCTTGCCCGCACCGCGCACCGCGGACTCCACCACCGCCGCCGGATCGCCGGCCACTGTCACCACCGAGCGGTTGTGCGCTGCGTCCATCGACCAGTCGAGCAGATGCACTCCCTCGACGCGCATCGCAGCCACAATGGCCTCGACCCGCCGGGCATCCCTTCCCTCGGAAAAGTTCGGTACGCACTCGACTAACGGCTCGCTCATTGTCTCTTTCTGAATTCATTTCCAGAACGTATAGCCCAACTGCACCTGGATGCTGGCGTTGACGCCGGGGTTGCGGTCGCCCAGCGAAGCCGAGGAGATGTGGACGCCGCTCACTCCCAGGTCGATCGACCGTTTGGCCCGCGTGAAGTAATGAATGCCGGCGCCGCCCTGCGGCGAAAAGTTCCACACGCAGGTTCCGCCGTCAAGATAGGCCGTCTGGCCGTTGATCGTTTGCGTGCCCAGATAATTCGGCGGAAACTTGTGGGTGGTATAGATGAGCCCGCCCGCGGCCTGGAACCACGGCTGAATGCGCCGCGACCGTGTAAGAACATTCCAGCGCAGAATGACCGGCGTCAGGCTGACGCCGGTGAATGTGCCGCCGCCGACCTGCAGAGGGCAGGTGAAGGGCAGCCCCGTCGTCTCGTCGATACAGGAATAATTCGCGAGGTGCGGGGCCGGCGTGTAGGCCTGCCAGAAGGGCATGATGTTGCCGGCGAACTCGAACTGGCCACTGAGGAGGCCGGCATGAAAGACCGGGGTCAGCGGCTTGCCCAACTGGAAGCCGGCCGAGAGAAATTTGTACTGCGAGCGGTCGCCGACGCCGGCGCCATAGTTGACGAAGGGGCCGTACTCCCAGCTCCTGGCTTCGCGCACCTGGGCGACCGGGTTTGCCGCAGCAGCATTCGCAACTCCAGCGCCGTTTGAAGTTTGGGCGGCGATGCTTATTCCTGTCGCGATGCTTCCCGCCATCAGGAAATACACAAAAAACTTCGTAGTTCTGGTCAATGTTCTTTCCTTCCCCGAAGAAAATTCTGAATCTCCATAAAGAAGGCCGCCACAATCGGGCGGCCTCTTGCCTGCCTGCCCCGCCGGTTGTTAGCCGGCCGCCGCTTCCAACTGATCGGCGTCCATGTCGAAGTTCGAATAGACGTTCTGGGTATCGTCGCAATCTTCCAGAACCTCCAGCAGGCGGATCATCTGATTGGCCTCTTTGCCCTCCAGCTTGGTGTAGGTGGAGGCGACCATCGTCACCTCGCACATCACCGTGGGAATGTGGGCGGCTTTGATGGCCGCGGCGACGGCCTCGTTGTCGGCGGGATCGGAGATAATCTCCCACGTGTCGCCTTCGTCGTTCAGGTCTTCGCCGCCGCTTTCCAGAACGATGTCCATCAACTGCTCTTCCGTGGCCGCATCCTTTTCGACGGCGATGACACCCTTCTTATGGAACATGAAGCGCACCGAGCCGGACTCGCCCAGGTTGCCGCCGTTCTTCGCAAAGGCGTGACGGATCTCGCTTACCGCGCGGTTGCGGTTGTCGGTCAGCGTTTCCACGATGACGGCAACGCCGCCGGGGCCGTAGCCCTCGAAGTTGATCTCCTCGTAGCTGAGGCCTTCCAGTTCGCCGGTGCCGCGCTGGATGGCGCGCTTGATGTTGTCCTGCGGCATATTCTCGGCCTTGGCCGCCAGAACGGCGGTTCGCAGCCGGGCGTTGGTGTCGGGGTTGCCGCCGCCTTTGGCCGATACGGCTATTTCCCTGAGCAATCGGGTGAAGATCTTGCCGCGCTTGGCGTCCAGCGCGCCCTTCTTGTGCTTGATAGTGGCCCACTTTGAATGGCCGGACATAAGTACCTCAGTGAGAGTAAAAAATGGCGGCGCGGGCACGCGCCTGACCATGTGAGTATACCACCGGGAAGGGACAGATTTTCCTCGACAATCGGCTAGGAAAGCCACCCCAGCGCCAAGCTGTTACCCTAGAAGCATGAAATTCGGGGTTCTAGTCTTTCCTGGCTCCAACTGCGACCACGACACCTTCAACGTGATTGCCGAAGTGGCTCA
>PLPA01000064.1:0-1240 GCA_003159355.1 Acidobacteriaceae bacterium
TACGGCAAGACGATTCTCTATCACAACGACGGCAACGGCCACTTCACCGATGTGACCAAGAAGGCCGGGATCAATGTGGACGGCTGGGCGATCAGTTCCACCTGGCTCGATTACGACAAGGATGGATGCGTCGATCTTTTCGTAGGCCGCTACGTGAAGTTCGATCCCAAGTATCGCGCCTTTTACGCGGCGGACAACTACCCCGGTCCGCTGGATTATGAGGGCGAAACCAACAAGCTCTATCACAACAACTGCGACGGAACCTTTACGGACGTGACCGAGAAGTCGGGCATCGGCGCTTACGTGAGCCGCACCATGGGCGTGACCGCGGCGGACTTCGACAACGACGGCTGGGATGACATTTACGTTGCCAATGACCGCACGGAAAATTTTCTCTTTCACAATAAACACGATGGAACTTTTGAAGAAATTGCGAACGATACAGGCACGGCCTACGGTCAGAATGGAGAATCCACTTCCTCGATGGGCCCTGTCTTTGCGGATTTTGAAGGCCGCGGCGTGCTCGACCTTTGGGTGACGGATGGCCACTATAACCGCCTGCTGCACAACACCGGCAAGATGAGCTTTGAGGATATGGGCGCGTCCAACGGCGTTTCGCAGACCAACGGGCAATACGTGAGCTGGGGCACCGGCGTCTACGACTTCGACAACGATGGCCTGCTCGACATTCTCATCTTTCACGGTGGGCTCATTCATCTGATTCCGCAGGAGCACACGCTCTTTCGCGGACTGGGCGGCGGCAAGTTCGCCGATGTTTCGCGCGAGGCCGGGCCGGTGATGAGTGAGCGGACGACGGCGCGCGGCGCCTGCTTTGCCGACTACGAAAACGACGGCAAGGTCGATGCGTTCGTCGTCAATCTGGGCGGCAAGGGAACGCTGCTGCGCAATGTCTCCACGGATACCGGCCACTGGATCGAACTCAAGCTCGTGGGCACAAAAAGCAATCGCGACGGCATCGGCGCGCGCGTTGAAGTCTTCGCCGCCGGCAAGCGGCAGACCGCGGAGCGCGTGGCCGGCTCCGGCTATCTCTCGCAGGACGACGGCCGCTTGCACTTCGGGCTGGGCGCGGCAACCACCATCGACAAGCTCCTCATTCACTGGCCCAGCGGGATCGAACAGACGCTGGCGGCGCAGCAGGTTGACCGTGTTCTCACCGTACAGGAGCCGGGAGAAAGGAAGCCGAAGTGAGCGTGCGCTTCCAAGTTGCGGTGGGTACAGG
>PLPA01000064.1:1262-2507 GCA_003159355.1 Acidobacteriaceae bacterium
CGATGGCGCGCGCCTCTACGTGCTCTGCCAGCAGAGCGAAGAGGTGAGGGTGCTGGATGCGGCCACGTATGCGGTGATCAAGACCATCGCCGTGGGCAAAGTGCCGCGCGGCTTTTCTTTATCGCCTGACGGCGCGCGGCTGTTTGTGACCAACTCGTGGGACGATACGCTTTCGGTGATCGACACGCGGACGCTGGCCGTGACGGCTACGTGGCCGGTGGGCGCGGAGCCGTCGAGCGTGGTCGAGGATCGCGCGGGCAAGCGGCTCTTCGTGGCGAATCGCATCTCCAACGATGTGGCTGTGCTCGATGCTCAGACCGGCGCGGAAGAGAAGCGTTTGCTTGCTGGACGCGGTTCGAGTTATCTGACGCTCTCTCCGGATGGAAGCCGCATCTACGCGACGCACGTGTATCCGAATCCGCCGCGTGTGCGGACCGAGCTGGATAATCGCACCGCGCCGGAGTCGGAGATTACCGTAATCGATACGACGCGCGCGGTGGTGGTTGATCGCATGCCGCTCGACCGCATCGCCGGCGTCTTTCATCTCGCCTTCTCTTCCGATGGCCGTCTGGGCGCAGTGGCCGAATATCACCCCAAAAACCTAGTGCCATTGGCTCACCTGGAACACGGCGGCGCCTTTGCTTACACGCTGACGATTTTTGGCGCGGATGTGGGCAAGACTTCCATCGAGGTTCCACTGGATGAGTTGGAGCGCTACGCTTCGCAGCCCTTCGGCGTGGCCATCGCGCCGGACAAGTCGCGCATCTACGTCACCATCGGCGGCTCGGAGTGCGTGATCGTCATCGATATACCGCGCCTGATGCGCTTCATCCAATCGCGTCCGCGCCCGCAGTCGGGTTCCTTTGCTTACGATCTTTCCGCCAGCGCCAACTACGTGGTTGCCCGCATCCCGGTTGGACACAACCCGCGCGGCCTGGCGCTGAGCCGCGACGGCCGCAGGCTGTTCGTCGCCAATCGCCTGGAAGATACGATCAGCGTGATCGACACGCGCGGCAATCGCGTTGCCGCGACGATCAAGCTGGACGGGCCGAAGACCATCTCCGCGCAGCGCCACGGCGAACAGACCTTCTATACGGCGCGCCAGTCTTTTCAGGGGCAGATCGGCTGCGCCAGTTGCCACATTGATTCCACATTCGATGGCCTCACATGGGATCTGGAGCCGGACGGCTTCGGACGCGACATTGTGGACAACAAAATGCTTGAGGGCGTGAAGGGTACCGAGCC
>PLPA01000233.1 GCA_003159355.1 Acidobacteriaceae bacterium
CCAGCCGCTGGCCAAGCTGACCCAGAGCGGCTGCTTTCGCGCTGACCTCTACTATCGGCTGGCCGTCTTCTTGATCCGCACCCCGTCGCTAGCCGAGCATGCCGAGGACCTGCCGCTGCTGGTCAACCACTTTCTCGCACAGATGGGCCGCGAGGCGCCGATCAAGCGAATAGAGCCGGCGGCTCTGGCCAAACTGGCCGCCCACGACTGGCCGGGCAATGTCCGCGAACTCGAACACGTGCTGGAGCGGGGCGCGATTCTGGCCGGCGAAGAGGCTGTGCTGACGACGCGGGAGATCGACTTTGGGCTGGCGATCAACTGAGCCGCTCGATCAAGATGGAGCCGGAAGCATACCATGGCGAGTCAGCGTGGCCCGGCGCGCCTTTGAGGGCAATGCCAAGTCGGTGACCGCCTTCGACACCATCACCCAGGAAACCATCAACAGGATCCACTGAACGGGAACGGGGCGGTCTTCAGGCCGCCCCGTTCAATACCCATTACTTCCCTACCCCGCAGGCTTGGCTGGTATAAGTCTCAGAAGCCGTGGCCGTCGCCAATCTCGATGAAAATGCCTTTGGCTTCGGCCAGCACGTGGCCTCTTGCGCCGAGAATCCGGGCCTCGGTCCAGTGCTTGCGGCCCTCACTGCGCAGCAGGCGGCCCTCCAGGCGAATCGGCGCAGCGGAGCGGACCGGGCGGCGGTAGTCGATCTCCATCCGGCCGGTTACGGCCCTCAGCCCCCGCGCGCGCACCGTTTTGCTCATCGTCTCGTCCAGCAGCGTGGCAAGGATGCCGCCATGCAGATAACCGGGCGGACCCTCGAAGCTATCCGGAATCGTGGGCAGGCAAACCACCGCGCCATCCTCGGCGAGCAGGAACTCCAGATGCAAACCAATCGCATTGGCCGGGCCGCAGCCGAAGCAGCGGTTCTGGGCGGTATGCGCCATGGGGGTCAGTTTTTCGGAAGATAAATCCATGATTCCAGCATAACGGAGTCCACATAGTTACTTCGTTTCTTCAATAGAATGGTAGAATGTTGAAAAGTAAATGGTAGAAAGGAGGTTCTGGTGAGCCTGAACATCAAGAATGAGGGAACGCACAAGTTGGTTCGGAACCTGGCAACCCTGACCGGGGAGAGCATGACCACCGCGATCCGCGTGGCTGTGCGTGAGCGGATTGAGCGCGTGGAAATCGAAAGGCAATCCGGACTCGCCGACCGTTTGCTGGCCATCGGCAAGGCCGCCGCGCCGCTTTGGCGCGAACCATTCCGCTCCACCGAGCACGGAGATTTGCTCTACGGCGAGGACGGGCTGCCCAAATGATTCTCGATACCTCGGCCATCGTCGCCATTTTGCAGGACGAACCGGAAGCGGAGGCCTTTGCGCGAGCCATGGAAGAGAATCGTCCGGTAAGGCTCTCCGCGGCAAACTGGCTTGAAGCCGCTGTTGTCGTTGACGGTAATCGTAGTCCAGTACTCAGCCGCCGCTTTGATGCTTTGCTGCGTGAGGCGGCCGTTGAAATCGAGCCTGTTACGGCGCGGCAGGCGGAACTGGCGCGAGAGGCCTATCGTGCCTTTGGACGCGGCAGCGGGCACCCTGCTCACCTCAACTTCGGAGATTGTTTTGCCTATGCTCTGGCCATGGAGAGAGACGAAGCACTCCTGTTCAAGGGCAATGATTTTGCCAGTACGGACGTACGTCGAGCGGGAGTACAACGAAAAAGAATGCAATAAATATCAAAGCAACTGACAGCAACCCCAATTTCTCCGCAGTCTTTCCCCGCATCCGTGCATCGAACCCTATTGGAGGGTTCCCCACCATGGATCGCAGAACCGCAATCAAGCATCTGGGCGGCGTGGCCAGCGCGCTGCTGTTGACCGACGCTCTGCACGCACAGGCGCTCCCCGCCACCTCGCCCGCTGCCGCCACACCGCCCGCGCCCCCAACCGGCCCATTCACTCTGCCGCCGCTGCCCTACGCCTATGACGCGCTGGAACCGTACTTCGACGCCGCGACGATGCACCTGCACCATGACAAGCACCATCAGACCTATGTGAACAACCTGAACGTCGCCGTGGCCGCACATCCCGAGCTGGCAGGCAAGACGGTGGACGAACTGGTGGCCAACCTGAGCACCTGGCCGGAGTCGGCCCAAACCGCCGTGCGCAACCAGGGCGGAGGCCACGCCAACCACTCCTTCTTCTGGCCGACGCTGGGCAAAGGCGGCGCAACACCCACCGGCGAACTGGCCAAAGCCATTGACCTGAGATTCGGCTCGCTATCCAGCTTTCAGGACAAGCTGACCGCCGTGGCCCTCGGCGTCTTCGGCAGCGGCTGGGCCTGGCTGGTCAAGCTGCCCGACGGCTCGGTGGCCATTCAAACCACCGCCAACCAGGACAGTCCGCTTACTGTGGGCCTCAAGCCGTTGCTGACAGTGGATGTGTGGGAGCACGCCTACTACCTGAAGTATCAGAACCGGCGCGCCGAGTACGTCAAGGCATTCTTCCAGGTGATCAACTGGGATTACGTGAGCGGGAAGTTTGCCCAGAAGGCGTAGGTCTTCCTCACTTCGCCGGCAGCGTCTCCCGGTCCCGCGAATTCATGAAGGCGCGGCCTCCGCCTTGTGAGCGCAGGTTGGGATCGTGGATCGGCGCACGGCTCTCGTCGGCAGTGAAGCCGCGCGCCAGTTTGGGGTTGGGCTTGAACTTGGGCGGCCCGCCGTAGAACTGCCGCGCATGGCTCACCACCATCCCCGCCCGCCCATGCATCGGCCGCACGATCCCGCGAACCTGCACATCCGTGTCGCGGTACTTGCGCAGCTCGCCCACATCCTCGCGATCCTCCCACAGGCTCACGAGGGTAAAGCGACACTGCTCGTCCGGAGTCTGCGGCGTGCACACGTCCAGGAAGCGCGTCCCATCCGGCAACTCGACCACGTCATAAATGTGCGCCGTGATGCAAACATCCTTGTTCACCAGCTTGGTAGCTTCATCGGCGGTCACGCAGAGCTTCGGCTTGCCGGCAAAAGCCAGTGCAGGCGAAAGCGCGGACAAAAGCACGATCCATCCCAACCGGCGCAGAGCCACAAATAGCCTCCTACGAAGACTGCCGCAATCGTAGCGCGAAATGAGCGGGAAGAAAAGCGTGAAAAAACTACCTTACTCCCACAAAATAGATATACAATTGAAATGTATATCTAAGGAGGGCAGGATGCAAGTTTCAAAGTGGGGAAACAGTCTAGCGGTTCGGTTGCCTGCCGCAGTCGTCAAGGCGCTGGAGTTAAAGGAAGGCGACGAGATCGAGATCGGCGTAAAAGGCAATCGGCAATTTGAAGTCGAGCGTGACCCGCGAAGGCTGGAAGCAATCGAGGCGATCCGCAAACTGGCCCGTCCGCTTCCACCTGGATACAAGTTCAATCGCGATGAGATCTATGACCGTGGCATGATGCGAAATGCGGAGCAAGAGCGGGAGCCTGTCGCGCAATGATCGGCGAGAATTTTTTTGATACGAACATTCTGGTCTACGCCCATAGCGTAAGGGATTACCGAACCGCGACAGCGAGGCAGTTGCTGCTCGATGGTGGAGTGGTCGGTGTACAGGCGTTGAATGAGTTTGCGTCGGTTGCGCGGGCAAAACTCTCATTTACATGGGCGGAAGTGCAGGAAGCAATCGAAAAAATCGTGATCCTTTGCCCGAATCCCAGGCCTCTCACCTTCCAAACGCATCTGCGCGCTTTGGAAGTCAGCAAAAGATACGGGTTTTCCATTTGGGATGGCCTGATCGTTGCGGCAGCAGCCGAAGCCCATTGCTCAAAGTTGATGACCGAGGATTTGCAACACGGACAGATCGTTGAGGGCGTACAGATTGTGAATCCCTTCCTGGCGGCGTAGAAGAGATTGCCGAGTTCATTGCCCGTAGTGGCTCGTCACATACTGATCGAGTATCTGCTTGAACTCAGCCACAATCGTATCCCCATGCAGCGTCTTCAAGAGCTTCCCATCCACATAGACCGGCGCTTTAGGCTCTTCAAAGGTTCCAGGCAAACTGATGCCCAGATTGGCGTGCTTGGATTCACCCGGCCCGTTGACCACGCAGCCCATCACCGCCAGCTTCAACTCCTCCACGCCGGGATACTTCTTGCGCCACTCCGGCATCGAGGTCCGCAGATAACTCTGTATCTGCTCGGCTAACTCCTGGAAGTAAGTGCTCGTCGTGCGTCCGCAGCCCGGACAACTGGTCACTTGCGGCATGAAGCTGCGAATCCCCAGCGACTGCAGGATCTGCTGCGCGGCTAAAACTTCCTCGGTCCGGTCGCCGCCGGGCTTGGGCGTCAAGCTCACGCGAATCGTGTCGCCGATGCCGGCCAGCAGCAGCGGCGCCAGTCCCGCCGTCGAGGCAATCAGCCCCTTCGCGCCCATTCCCGCCTCGGTCAGCCCCAGGTGCAGCACGTAGTCGCAGCGCGAGGCCAGATTCGTATACACATCGATCAGGTCGCGCACTCCGCTCACCTTGGCGGAAAGAATGATCTGGTCGCGGCGCAGGCCGTAATGCTCGGCGGCGGCGGCTGAGTCCAGCGCGCTCACCACCATCGCCTCCATCATCACGTCGCGTGCGGGCAGCGGCTGCGGCTGGCGGTTGTTCTCGTCCATCATGCGTGTCAGCAGCGACTGATCCAGCGAACCCCAGTTCACGCCGATGCGCACCGGCTTCTGGTTTTCGACCGCGCACTCCACCATGACCTGAAAATTGTCGTTGTCTTTCTTGCCTATCGACGCGTTGCCGGGATTGATGCGGTATTTGGCGAGGGCGCGCGCGGTGGCGGGGAACTTTTTGAGGAGGAGATGGCCGTTGTAATGGAAGTCGCCGACGATGGGGACGCGGAGGCCGCGCCGGTCGAGGCCGTCTACAATATGCGGCACGGCGGCGGCGGCGTCTTCATTGTTGACGGTGACGCGAACGATCTCAGAGCCCGCGAGCGCGAGGGCCGCGACCTGCTCGATGGTGCCGGGGATGTCGGCCGTGTCGGTGTTGGTCATCGACTGCACGACGACCGGAACCTCCCAGCCCACGCGAACCTGCCCGATGCTGACCGTTCCCGTTTTCCTGCGCTGAATCTCCGCCATGCCTCTAGTTTACCTGCAAATCCTGCCGGTCGCGGCCTAAGCGCCGATTCCGCTCACCTTGATCAGCAGCCATTCCAGCACGCGCGATGGCAGCAGCCGCTTGAGCGCCAGCCCCAGGTGCGCATCCCAGCCGAAGACGTAGCGCAGCCTAGGGTGCGGATCGTCGAGAATCGCGGCAATGCCGTCAGCGACAACCTGCGGGTTGGCCTTCAGTTTGCCCTTCTCGCGCTGGCTCAGTAAGCGCGCAGTGCGAGCGGCATTGGGCGAGTTCGCATCCTGTGCGGAAGCGGAAAGAATCGCATTGCGAGTCCATATGTCGGTTTCAAACGAGCCCGGCTCGACCAGCACAATCTGAATACCCAGCGGCTTCATTTCCAGCCGCAGGGACTCGGCCCATCCCTCCAGCGCGAACTTCGAGGCCGCGTAGCTGCCGACGCCCGGAAAGCCCATACGCCCGGAGATCGAAGAAATCATCACGATGTGCCCCGCGCCCTGCCGCCGCAACTGAGGCAGAAAGGCCCGCGTCACCGCGGCAGCGCCAAAGAAGTTAGTCTCGAACTGCTGCCGCAACTCCGCATCCGTCACATCCTCGGTAAAACCCGCCATAGCGAAGCCCGCATTACTAACGACTGCATCGAGCGGATCTGGTCGTGCGGCAATTGTTGCGGCAAGCTCCGCAATCTGCTCGGTGTTGGTTACGTCCAGAGCTAGAAACTCAATGCGGTCGAGGACGCCAGCCGCGCGGGCAGCCTCCTCCAGTCTGCCGCGGCGGTTGAGATCGCGCATGGAGGCCAGCACGCACCATCCACGCCGCGCCAGCGCAACGGAGGTCAGCAAGCCAAATCCGCTGGATGCGCCGGTGATGAGTGCAAATTTAGTCATAAAAGCTTTGATGCACGTCCTGATTCATTGCTTGGATGTTGTTAAAGTATCAACAGAAATCCTTTGTATCTTGATACCTATCGATATAGGTGCCCCAGGTCCCGCTTTTAGGACTTGGGAGACTACATAAACATACGGTCATGGTACGAGCGGGCGCAAAGACTGCGCGAAAGCTGAAACACCCGCCATCCCCTGAATACTTTTCACCCCTGATCCCGCCACAGAACCACGCCGCCCAGCAGCCCGGTCTCATTCGAGACAATACTCACGTTTTTTGCCGGTGTGAAGAGGATTTTTTTCGTGTTGCCGCCGCCCAGATAGAGGTGGTCCCAGTTGAAGAGCGCTTCGGTCTGCGCGATCCCCGCCTGAAGGAAGTCGTTCCAGCGCGCCTTGCCGAACTTGTCCAGGCCGCGCTGGCCCAGGTAGTCCTCGTAGGTCATGCCCTTTTTGCGCCAGGGATGGTGGCCCAACTCCAGGCCGGGGACCAAGTGGCCGTTTGTGAAGAGCGCCGCGCCGAAGCCAGTGCCCAGTGTTAGCACCAGCTCCACACCGTCGCCTTTGATCGCCCCATAGCCGGCCACATCGGCGTCGTTGCCCACGCGAACGGGCTTCTTCCAGCGCTTTTCCAGCTCGGCTTGCAATGGGAAGCCCATGGCCCAAAGCGGATGCAAGTTGAAGCCGAGGTAGGTGCAGCCGCGCTTGACAACACCGGGAAAGCCAACGGAAACGCGATCAAAGCCCGGCAGGAGCTTGCGCAACTCCTCCAGCCCGGCCAGCACAGCTTCCGGCGTGGGCACGGCTGGGGTTACCACGCGCTGGCGCTCGCTGACCGGCTTACCGGCCGGATCCTGCAACAGGGCCTTCAGCTTCGAGCCGCCAATGTCGATCGACATGGTGATGGGACCGGTTGGGTTGGACGAAGCGATTGGGGCGGCGACGGGAGCGGCAGCGACGGGCGTGGAAATATCAGCAGTCATTAGCAGGAATTGTACCGCCTCCGGCCGGGATTGCAACTACTGTGTGAAAGCTCCGGCCAGGCATAGCAGATCGCGGTCTATGCCTTCGCGGGCGGTTTAAGCCCCAGTTCCCGCATTGCGATTTGCAGGTCGGCCCAGGCTTCTTTTTTCTGGCGGGGGTCGCGGAGCAGATAGGCAGGGTGATAAGTGACGATGAGCTGTGCGCCGCGGAAGGCATGGACACGCCCGCGCAGGCCGGCGAGGGGCTGGCGCGCGCCTAAGAGCCAGGTGGCCGCGGTTGCGCCGAGAGCGACCAGAACTTGCGGGCGAATGACGTCGATCTGGCGGAAGAGAAAAGGCGTGCAGGTCGCGCCCTCTTCCTGCTCGGGTACGCGATTGCCGGGCGGGCGGCACTTGACCACGTTGGCGATGTAGACCTCTTCGCGGCGGAGTCCCATGGCGGCGATCATGTTGTTCAAAAGCTGCCCGGCCTTGCCGACAAAGGGCAAGCCTTGCGCGTCCTCATCGGCTCCCGGGCCTTCGCCGACGAACATCAGCCGTGCGGTGGGCGAGCCGTCGCCGAAGACCAGCTTGTTGCGGCCTTTGTGGAGCGGGCAGCGAGTGCAGTCGCCGATTTCGTCACGAATGAGTTGGAGGGCGGCGGCGCGGCCGGCGGCGGGAACGGCAGCGGAGATTTCTGGGGCGGCGGGAAAGGGCTTGCGGGGTGGAATGGGCTGATCCTCCAATGGATAGGCATGAGGGGCTGACGCGGGTTGGGGTTCGTGGTTTCCCACCCTTTCCGCAGAAAGAAGCGGAAAGGATGGGGCACGGGGGGTTGGGGGGAGCACCCCAGTTTGGTTTTGGACTGAAGATTCCGATGCTTCCGATTCGGCGGCAAATTGCGCGGCAAGCGCCGGGTCCACGGGGCGGCGATAGTACTCGGTGAGGCCGAGATCGCGGTAGAAGCGGACGCGGGCCAGCAAGACTTCGCGAGTTGCGGGATCGAGCGATTGCGCCAACGGACTTTACTCCACGATCAGTTGCCGGCGGGCGGCGGGCGGCGGAAGGGTCTCGCTGAGCACGCGGTCCTGACTCGACTTAATGTTTTGCCGATGCTTCTGTTCCTGATTCTGGCCCTCGTCGAATTCAAGCAGCA
>PLPA01000274.1 GCA_003159355.1 Acidobacteriaceae bacterium
CCGGCCGCTTCGCTCTCGCCGGCTGTGACGATCCAGTTCAGCAAGTCCTTGATTACCTTACCCTTGGCGGGGTCGGCGGACTTGAGCGGCACCAGCAGCCAGGTGAAGCTGGAGATGGGATAGGCCTCTTTGCCGGGGGCATTGGTGATGGAGATGCGGTAGTCGTCGGGGATCTGCTTGACGCTGGCCGCCGCCGCAGTGACGCCTTCGATGGAGGCCTTCACAAAGTTGCCGGCCGGATTCTTGACTGAGCCGAAGCTGATGTGGTTTTGCAGAGCGTAGATCAGCTCGATGTAGCCCAGGGAACCGGACAACTGGCGCACATAACCGGCCACGCCCTCATTGCCCTTGCCGGCCACGCCTGTCGGCCATGCGACGGATGCGCCCTTGCCGGGGCCATTAGCCCATTCGGAGCTGACCTTGCTCAGATAATCGGTCCAGATATAGGTCGTGCCGCTGCCATCCGCGCGGTGGACAACGATGATCTTCAAGTTGGGCAGATGGACGCCGGGATTGTCCTTGGCGATGCGCGGNNTGACGCCGGGAACATTGAAGGCCGGCACATCCGCGCCCATCACTGTGGGAAGGTGAATCAGCTTGGTCTTGGACGGAGCCAGTTGCTCATCGGTTGCCGGACCATCGGTGGCGCCGAAGTCGACCAGGCCGGCCACCATCTGACGGATACCGCCGCCGGAGCCGATGGACTGATAATTGATCTCGACGCCGGGGTGCGCCGCGCTGTACTCGCTGAACCACTTGGAGTAAATCGGATAGGGGAAGGTCGCGCCCGCCCCGGTCAACTTCTGAGCCTGAGCCGTGCTCAAGGCCACAACCAACAATCCAACGGCAATTATCGTTTTCTTCACGGAAATCTCCCTTGCAGAATTTCTTCCGTACTCAATTCTCTACGGTCAATGTTACGGGCGGTTGAATATGCGGAAGATTCTGGTTTCTTTCAACGAGCTTCACCCAAATTCTCCCAATCGAACAGATCGCTCAACTTTCATGTAACACTTTAACAATTAACGCGCAACTCTCATGGCATATTCGACTTCAGCTTGAGCATCTCCCCATCTACAATGAACCTGCCGTGCCCACAATGATGGATGGTCTTCGGCTTCTTCTGCGCCGGATCGTACCACGCCTTGAGAACTTCCAGGACGAAAAGATTGAACTTGTTCACAAGATGGGTATCGACCACCCGGCATTCGAGATTGGCAAAGCACTCGGCCACCAGAGGCGGCGCCACGCGCTCGGCCGGCGCAGGCGTAAGACCGAATCTCTTGAACTTGTCCACATCCCGGCCCGAACAGTTGCCGATCTCGACGACTTTGGGCGCCAGTTTCAGCGCAGGCAGGGCAATCACGCACTCTTTTGTCGCTCGCAATGCGGCAAAGCTGTAATTGGCGTTGCTGACGACACAGGCAATCAGCGGCGGCTCGAACTCGACCATCGTCTGCCAGGACATGGTCATCACGTTGGCGCGGCCCTTGTGGGATGTGGTCAGCAACACTACGGGCCCCGGCTCGAGCAACTGGTAGACCTTCGCGAGCGGCAGATTCTTCATTGCGGCAGGGCCTCCCATTGGCCCGACCTGGCCGAGTGGAAGATGGCTTCAATCACTGCCATATTCTGGATTGAATCTTCCAGGGGAACAGGCACCGGCGCGCCTTCAAAGACAGCTCTGGCAAAGGCGTCCCCTTGCAGTGTGTACTGATCGCAGGCGGGAAAGGTCTCGGTCTCAATGCCGCTGCCGCGCAGATCGCCGCTGGAGTCGATGAACAAGCGCGCCGGCCGGTCAGCAAGCGCGTTGATGGGAATCTCCAGCGTGATGCATCCGCGGCTGCCCAGGATTTGAATCTGCTGATGGGGAATCAGTTGTGTGCTGCACGTGAAGACCGCCTGGCCGCCGGGAAAGTCGAGTAGCGCCGAGGTGAGCCGGTCGATGCCCATTTGGGGGTCGCGGTCGATGAGCCCGACAACGCGGCGGGGCTCCTGGCGGAAGGCGTAGCGCGAGGCGTGGACGAGATAGCAACCTATGTCCATTAGCGCGCCTCCGCCCCATTCCACCTTGCTGCGAATGTTGGCTGAATCGTTGTCGAAGTAGCTGAAAACGCCGGAGATGGCGCGCAATTCGCCGATGCGCCCAGCGTCCAGCAGCGCGCGGACTCGCTGCCACTGGGGATGGCAGTTGACCATGAAGGCTTCGCCGATTTTGACTCCCGTGCGAGCGCGAACGGCGAGCAGCGTTTCGGCCTCCGCGACGGTCAGGCTGAGGGGCTTCTCGCAGAGAACGTGCTTGCCGGCCTCGGCGGCCTTGATCGCCCAGGGAACGTGCAGGTGATTGGGGAGCGGAATGTAGACGGCGTCAATCGCGGAGTCGGCTAAAAGCTCCTCGTAGGAGCCGTAGGCCGTGGCAATGCCGAGCGCGCTCGCGGCCTGCCGCGCCCTGGCCAGATCGCGGGAGGCGATGGCGGTAACGCTGGTGAACTGTCCCCGCATCATGCCGGGGATGACTTTCGTGAGGCCGATGTTGGCGGTGCTGAGAACTCCCCAGCGGAGTTTGGTTTGCATGGCAATCATGATAGATGAATAAGCCGCGCGATGACAGCGGCCATATCCCCGGTCTCAAGCGTGTTCGCGGTGGCGCTCGAAGTACTCGCGCAGGGCGCCATTCATGCGGGTTTGGTAGCCCTGGCCCTGGCGCTGAAACCAGTCGAGAATGTCGGCGTCGATGCGCAGCGAGAGAGGGCGCTTGANNCGCTCTCCGGCATCGCGGCCAAAACATCCAACTCGGACTGCAACTCTGGGGTCAACGGCTCTGGGTTACCTCGCTTCATATTTCTCAAGATTCTTCTTCGCCTTTTCGAGGTCCCAAGTCCAGTGCAAGCGGCCCTCCGTATATACAGTATCGTATCTACATTTACAGATTTTGTCAATGATGTGAGGTGAGCCAATGGGCGAGTGCTGAATCCCAGGTCCCAAAGGCGGGACCTGGGGCACCCGGCACCCGCTGGGGCACTCTGGGCACCCAGGCCATCTACCAATCTCGGTAAGGCATTTGAGTAGCTATTACCTCAATTTCTTTAGAATTTCTCGACACGAGCATATGCTTGAGGGCAACGACGGTGTTCTCCTTATGAGGACTCGGCCCTACAATGATCTTGGATGGTTCTGCATCCCGGATATCCAATTCTATATAGGGTATCCACAGAGCTTTGCGTGCACGATAGCTTGGCGTCTGTCCACCTTCAAAATCAAATATTATTATTCGATACTCTTGTTCATCGCTGAACGCTATATGTTTCAACGTGGCCGAAAAGTAGGAAATCGCACGGGAAAACGCCTGTTCTATGGTGTATTTGCCCGAGCGTAGGTCTGTCGGCTGCCTGTCTAGGAAAATATCAATCAGTTTGTTGGTTTGTTCATCACCAGAGGTATCAACGTATTTAACTGGGAAAAGATGCGCTGCGCCCGTTTTGCCCGGCGGTTTGAATGCCTTGGTTGTAAACTCAGCACATTTCCGCTCCAGTGCTTTACGACTAAAGCCAATGGAAATGCCAGCGTTGGCTCCGTAGCCCCTCCATTGACTAAGGCGGTCGCCTCCATCGTTGGAAAACGAAATTACATAGATGTCCTCGTTTTGGGGAACCGTCGTGACTGACTTCCAATGCAGCAGTCTTTCACGCAGATCATCGGTTGCGTTTTGTAATCGCTCCTCGATCCTGTTCTGAACGAGCTTCCACATCAGAAGCTGCTCCGATGTGTCATTGAGATATCGAATGTGGCTGGCCCACATTCTTCCTGTGTCAGTCATACCGTGAAATGATTCCAAACTCGTATAGTGAAATAGCAGCATTTCGTCAGAGTGCAGAGTTACTTCATTGTCCTTCTGTATGTCTTCCTGCGTTGGCATTGGTTCCCCTTCTCGACCTATCTTATGTTCGGCTGATGAAACATTTTTTTGGTGTGACTGCTCTATTCGCATTCAGGGAAATTCAACCGTCTGAAGGCTTCGTTCTCTTCATCGGCTGGCCGCGATCATCTGGGCGGCGTGCTGGAGGCTGGTTTCGGTGACTGTTGCGCCGGAGACCATGCGGGCTACTTCCTGGGTGCGGGCTTGGTCGTCGAGGAGGGTCACCTTGATCCTGGTGCGGCCGTCGGACTCGCGCTTGTCGATGAGGAAGTGCTGGTCGGCGAAGGCGGCAATTTGTGGAAGATGTGTCACACACAAGACCTGCTGGCCGCGGCTGAGGGATTTGAGCTTTTGGCCAACGGCCTCCGCGGCGCGTCCGCCGATGCCAATGTCGATTTCGTCGAAGACCAGAGTGCGGGGGGTGGGAGTCTTCTTTTTGGGCTTGACCGCTCCCTCTTCGACGCTGACCTTGAGGGCCAGCATCACGCGGGACATTTCGCCGCCGGAGGCGATCTGGTCGAGGGGCTTGAGGGGTTCGCCGGGGTTGGTGGCGATGCGGTATTCGACGGTGTCCCAGCCGGTTGAGGTCCAGTGGGATTGTTCTTCGTTGGCAGTAACGGCAACCTCGAAGTGGACCTTCATGGCGAGGGAGTTGATCTGGGCTTCAGCCAGCTTGGCTAGCTTGGCGGCGGCGGCGCGGCGTTCGGCGCTGAGGGTTGTGGCGGCGGAGCGATAGGCGGCGGTGGCGGCGTCCAGCTCGGCGCGCAAGGTCTTCAGAATTTCGTCGCGGTCTTCGACTTCGGCTAATTTGCGGGCTGCCTCTTCCGCGAAGGCGATGACTTCGGCGATGGTAGGTCCGTACTTGCGCTTGAGGCGGTCGAGGAGGGCGAGGCGGTCTTCGATCTCGGCGAGGCGCTCTGGCGAGGCGTTGATGCCTTCGGCGTAGTCGCGCAGACTGGCGCTGAGGTCGCCGACGGTGGCGCGGGTGGAGGCAAGCTGCAGTGCGGGCTCGATGAAGCGGGGGTCGTAGCGGGCCAGTTCCTCGACGTTGCGCAGTGCGGCGCGCAGGGCGGCCTCGGCGGAGTTGCCGCCTTCGTAGAGCTGGTCAAAGGCGCCCATCGCGGCGGCGTAGAGCTTTTCGGCGTTGGCCAGGACGCGCTTTTCGGTTTCGAGGGCTTCATCTTCGCCGGCGGCGAGATGAGCGGCGGCAATCTCCTTACTCTGGTAGCTCCACAGATCGACCATGCGCAGGCGGTCCTGCTCGCCCTGGAGGAGGTCGTCGAGCCTGGTTTGAGCGGCGCGCCAGCGGGCGTGGGCTTCGGCGACTGTTTCAGTGGAGAGGCCGCCGAAGCGGTCGAGCAGGGCGCGCTGCTGGGACTGGTCGAAGCTGCTGAGGCTCTCGCTCTGGGCGTGAACCAGGGCCAGTTCAGGGGCGAGCTGGCGGAGGACGGCGACGGTGGCCGGCTGGTTGTTGACGAAGACGCGGCCCTTGCCGGTGGAAAGAATCTCGCGACGCAGAATGACCTCGCTGCCGCCGGAGTCGATGCCGTTCTCTTCGAGGATGGATTCGGCGTTGGTTGTGGACTCGAAGACGCAAGCCACGACGGCTTTGTCGGCGCCGTGGCGGACCAGCTCGACCGAGCTTTTGCCCCCCATGAGGAGGGCGAGCGCATCGACGAGGATGGACTTGCCTGCGCCGGTTTCGCCGGTGAGCAGGTTGAGTCCGGGGCCAAAGGAGGCGATGGCGTGATCGATGACGGCGTAATTATCAGCGCGCAGTTCGACGAGCATGGTTGAGTTCATCTCCTGAAAAAACAAAAACAAAAGCAGGTCCTTCGACTTCGCTGCGCTCCGCTCAGGATGACAGCTATTTGGGGTTCGTCGTTTCCCATCCATTCCGCAAAAAACGCGGAATGGATGGGGCACCCAGCTATTTTGAATTCTTGGTTACCCACCCAGCTTCTTAGCCTATCGCGGATCAGCGCAAAAAACGCAATGAGAATACGAGCGCAGCATAGCATGAAAGGCGGCTTGCGCGGCTGGGCGAGGAGGGCAAAACCGGGCGGGGGGACCAGATCGATCACTTGGGAGGGGGTCATTGCGTCTGATACGGTAAAGACTGAGGTGAACGCCGATTTTGATTGCAGCTTTCGTCTTACAACTGCCGGTGAATGGTGACGTGACCCAGGGGACGCCGGTTGCTCAGGCTTCCAGCGCGCTGGTTGAGATGGTGATGAACAGCGGGCCGGTGGCACAGGCCGTGCTGGTAGTGCTGTTTGTGGCCAGCCTGTATTCGTGGACGGTTATTCTGGGCAAGATATCCTCCTTCCGCAAGGCGACCCAGGCGAGCCAGAAGTTTTTGCGCGCCTTCCGCAAGGCGACGCGCTTGCAGGAGATGGCCCAGCTGGCCGTGGAGTGCAAGGCAAGCCCGCTGGCGCAGGTCTTTAATGACGTGTACGAGACCTACAAGCGGCAGACGGGCGGCGCGGGCCCGCCGCGCAACCTGATGCCGCTGGAGCGGTCGGCGCAGACGGCGTCCAGCGAGGCGGTGACCGCGCTGGAGCAGCGGATGCCGTGGCTGGCAACGATTGCGGCGGTCAGTCCCTTTGTGGGACTCTTCGGCACAGTGATGGGCATTGTGGACGCCTTTCATGGACTGGGCACGGTGGGCGCGGCGACGCTGCGGGCGGTGGCGCCAGGCATCTCCGAGGCGCTGATTACCACGGCGGCGGGGTTGTTTGTAGCAGTGCCGGCGCTGGTGGCTTACAACATGTTCACGGCGCGGATCAGGGGCTTCGCTTCGGGCTGCGACGACTTTAGCCGCGAGCTGCTGAATTCTCTGGAAGAGATTCCGGTGCGTCCGGCGGTTGTGCCGCGCGCAGCCGGCCCCGCCATACCCGAAGCCGGCCGGGAGGCCACCCGGGAGGTGGACCGTGGCCTTTTCAAATAGCAGCGGCCAGACGCGAACCTCGCTGGCGGAGATCAACATCACGCCGCTGGTGGACGTGGTGCTGGTGCTGCTGATCATCTTCATGATTACCGCGCCGGTCTTGCAATCGGGGATTGAAGTGGCCCTGCCCAAGACGCGGACGGTAAAGGAGATCACCGAGCAGCGGCTGGTGGTGACCATCGACCGCGATCAGAATGTATTTTTAGGCGATCAACCGGTGAACATTCATGAACTGGGCAGGAAGCTGCGCCAGGCGGGGACCGATCCGGCGCATCAGGTGATCTATCTGCGGGCCGACGAGCGGGTTCCGTTTGGAGCGTTTGCCAGCGTGATGGACGCGGTGAAGCAGACCGGGATTACCAACATTTCCATTGTCACGCAGCCGCTGGACACCAGGGCGGCGGGGGGAAGATAGCCGAGGAGTTCTCAGGCAAGCCATGGACATTCTGCCGAGAGGCGGTGAGCAACTGGCGGCGGAGCCGATGATGGCCCCGGCGGCGGGATCGCTGTTGCTGCACGGCGGACTGGCCGCGCTCTTGCTGGCCTATGGCTTTCTTGGCGGACTCTTTCATCACAGCCAGTGGGGCGGCGAGGCCGGCGGCGGAGCGATTCAGGTGAAACTGGTCAGCAGCGTCCTGCCCTTGCCCTCCGATCATCCGCCCAATGAGAATGTCCTGGCGACCGATACGCCCAGCCAGGCGCCGGCCGAGCCTGCCGCCAAAGAGAAGCAGGCGGTGGACACAAGCGCAATCGAGATTGCCGGCAAGCAGAAGAAGCCGCAGGCGCAGACCGTGGCGCGTATGCCGCAGAGCCAGATTACCCCCCAGCAGAACAACAAGGCGCAGTACGGCGAGCAGGCGGGATCGTCGATCGCGCGCGCCACGCAGGCGCCAACGGTGGTCACCGTGGGCCATATCTCGATCGGCGATGCCGATTTCGGCAGCCGCTTCGGCTGGTACGTGAGCAACATGAACCAGGCCATCGGCTCCAATTGGTACCACCAGGAGGTAAACTCCGCCACGCCGAAGGGCGCGCGCGTTTATCTTGTTTTCACGATTCACCGCGACGGAACAGCTACGGACATGAAGTTCGCCCAGGGCAGCGGCAGCCCGACGCTGGACCGCTCCTGCCTGCGCGCCTTGCAGCGGGTTGACTCCTTTGGAGCGCTTCCTTCGGCTTATCTGCCCAGTTCGCTGAATGTCTCTTATTATTGTGAGTATTGATTGCGCGCTTGATTTTCCAAGCACGGGCGCGTCCTCGAACGTCTAACTATTGTCAGGAAGGATTGCTCAGCATGAAGGCATACTCCCAGATCTCCCTCCTCACGGCATTGACTCTGATTTCCTTTCTTGCTCCCCAACTGAGCGCGCAGGACTGGGTCCGCACCGGAACCAACCTGGGCAACGACCGCATTCGCGTCGCCGCCGCGGACGTCAAGCCAGTGGGCGACGATCCCCAGACGCCGGCCTTGAAGACGGCCTTTGACTTCACGCTCTACGGCGATCTGGCCAGCGCGGGCATCTTCGATCTGGTCTCGAAGAGCCTGGCTCCGCAGGCCGCGCCGGGGTCTCCGCAGGATATCCTATTGTCGCAATGGTCGGCAGCGCCCTGCAACGCCGCGATGGTGGCCTTCGGCGCGCTTTCGGTCTCCAAGGGACGGCTGATCGTCTCCGGCTGGCTGGACGACGCGCGCAACAGCGAGAACCCACAGGTGCTGGGCAAGCAGTACAACGAAGATGCCAGCCTGGACATGGCGCGGACGATTGCCCATCGCTTTGCCGATGAGATCATTCTGCGGCTGGGCGGCGGCATCAACGGCATTGCGGAAACGAAGATTTATTTTGTCAGCTCGCGCAGCGGAACCAAAGAGATTTGGGTAATGGACTACGACGGGCAGAATCAGCACGCGGTCACGCATCTGGGCACCATTTCGATGTCGCCGCGCATCTCGCCGGACAACACGCGGATTGCCTTCGCTTCGCTGGGCGGCGGCGGCTGGGCGATCCGGATGTACTCGCTGGAGATTGGACGGCTGGTGAGCTTTCCCGCCGGCGTGGCCGGGGGCCTCAACCAGTCNNCGTCCTCACGCTCGGGCGGCTCCGAGATCTGGGCCGCGGACGCGAACGGAACGAATCTGCGCCAGTTGACCAACTTCGCCGGGCCGGATTCCTCGCCTACCTGGAACCCGCGCACCAACACGCAGTTGGCGTGGGTGAGCGGACGCACGGGCCTGCCGCAGATCTACACCATGGATGAGGA
>PLPA01000210.1 GCA_003159355.1 Acidobacteriaceae bacterium
CTCGGCGAGCGCACCCCGCACCTCGACCCCGAAGTCCGCGCCGCCTTTGCCTGCATCTCCAGCAACCACACCGCGGCTCATTTTGTCCGCGCCGTGCTGGAAGGCGTGGCTTATTCGCTGGAAGACACCTTCACGCTCTTTGCCGAGCTGGGCATTCCGGTGAACGCCATTCGCCTCGGTGGCGGAGGGGCGCGCGGCCCGCTCTGGCGCAAGATTCAGGCCGGCATCTACGGCCTGCCCGTCGAGGTGCTCACCGCCGAAGAGGGCGGAGCCTTTGGTTGCGCACTGATGGCCGGCGTCGGCGCGGGACACTGGGCCAATCTCGACGAAGCCTGCGCGCAGGGAATCGAGGTAGCCCAGCGCATTGAGCCGGACAAGGACGATCTTGCCGCCTACAAGCTCGGCTACGCGAAATGGCGCAAGCTCTATCCGGCGCTTAAGAGCTTGCGGTAGACGATGATGAGGTTTGGCGGAACTGGAGGAAGATTTTCGGTTCTAGCTAGAGTGAACCCAACTGGCGATTCTTCAGGAAAGCCTCTCGAATCCCTTCGCGAATGGATTCGGAGGCTCTGAAGCCGAGTTGGACGAGCAGGACCGATCCCTATCTTCAGGTGAAAACTCTCTAAAACTCAAACCTGCCCTGCTTGTTCTACACTGAGGGGTTCCATCTGGAGCCTGCATTGATGTCTTCCGCCACTGTTTCCGTTACCGCACAACGCCTGCCTTCGCCCGCCTTGCGCCGCTTTGCCTGGGGCGTGCTGGCCTACTTTATCGCCGTGATTCTGTGGGGGACGCTGGTGCGCGCCACCGGCTCCGGCGCCGGCTGCGGCAACCATTGGCCGCTGTGCAACGGCGTCGTGATCCAGCACTCAGCCAGCGTGAATACGATGATCGAGTTCACCCATCGGCTCACCAGCGGCCTTTCGTTCTTCGCGGTCGTGGGCCTGCTGGCTTGGACCTTCGCCGGCACGGTGCGCGGCCACCTGGCGCGCTGGGCGGCTGTGGCTTCGGTCGCCTTCACGCTGATTGAGGCGTTGCTGGGAGCGCTGCTGGTCAAGCTGGGATACACGGCGCAGAGCCAGTCGCCGCTGCGGCCCGCCTTTCTGGCGCTGCACCTCACCAACACGCTGCTGCTCGTGGCCGCGCTCACCCTGACCGCGCACCTGCTCAGCCGGAAGCAAGGCTATCTGCGTGGCAGCGTGCGCCTGCGTGCGCCCTTCGCGGCCGTTGCCAGCGTCGTCGTGGTCATGGTCGTGGGCGTCACCGGCTCACTGGCCGCGCTGGGCGATACGCTCTTCCCGGCCAGTTCGCTGGGCTTGGCGCTGGCGCAGGATTTTTCCTCGGCCAGCGGCTGGCTGGTGCGCTGGCGCTGGACGCATCCGGGGATTGCCTTTGCGGCCAGCATCCTGCTCATCTGGCTGCTGGTGCGCGCCGCGCGGCGCCGGACGCACTGGGACAATCGCAGCCTATCCGCATTGATTCTTCTGCTGCTGGCCGCGGTCTACACGCTGGGCCTGCTGGACGTGATCCTGCTGGCTCCGCTGTGGGTGCAGGTGGCGCATCTGCTGGCCGCCGACACGCTGTGGGCCGCACTGGTGGTGCTGACCGCGCGCCTCACGCTCGAACCGATAGAAGCAGGGAGCGTTGTAGCCGCCGCTCCGTGACAGCCCCGCCTCCAGCGCGATACTCTCAATGGGTACGCGCACGGCGCGTCAAAGGAGTATTCCAACCCTCATGCCTATCCAAGCCACATCGAAAATCTGGCACAATGGCACTCTGATTCCCTGGGAGCAGGCCAACATCCACGTGATGAGCCATGTGATCCACTACGGCTCCAGCGTTTTTGAAGGCATCCGCGCCTATGGCCAGCCGCACGGCTCGGCCGTCTTCAGGCTCCCGGAGCACATGCAGCGGCTGCTGGACTCGGCCAAAATCTACCGCATGGATCTGCCCTTCGACATTGAGGAGCTGTGCGCCGGCGTGGTGGCGCTGATTGAAGCCAATGGCGTCGCTCCCTGCTATATCCGGCCCATCGCGTTGCGCGGCTACGGCGAGATCGGCGTCAGTCCCAAGGGTTCGCCGGTCGAGGTCTACATCGCCAACTTCCCCTGGGGCAAGTACCTCGCCGGCCACGGCGGCGCGGACGTCTGCATCTCCAGTTGGAATCGCCTGGCGCCCAACACCATGCCCTCGCTGGCCAAGGCCGGCGCCAACTACATGAACTCCCAGCTCATCCACATGGAGGCCGAGATCAACGGCTACGCCGAGGGCATCGGGCTGGACGTGAACGGCCTGGTCAGCGAAGGCTCCGGCGAGAACATCTTCATCGTCCGCAATGGCGTGATCTATACGCCGCCGCTCTCCAACTCGGCGCTCTCCGGCATCACCCGCGACTCGGTGCTGACCATCGCCCGCCACCTCGGGCTGACGGTGAAGGAGCGCTCCCTTCCCCGCGAACTGCTTTACATCGCCGACGAGGTCTTCTTCACCGGCACGGCCGCCGAGGTCCAGCCCATCCGCTCCATCGACCGTATCCTCATCGCCGACGGTAAGCCCGGCGAGATCACCAAAAAGATCGCCGACGAGTTCTTCGGTATCGCCAACGGCCTTAAGCCCGACCGCTTCGGCTGGCTGACGCCGGTCAAGGTCAACGCCACCGAGCCGGTCGGCGCATAGCGATTTGCACGCTCGGACAAGGCCGCGAGAAGGTTCCGCGGCTATGTCCGATCAGTGATAAAATTGATCAAGAGGGGATCGCATGGCGGCTCTGGTTTTAGAGGGAATCTCTCAAGAGGAGCGAGCGCGGAGACGGGCTTCCGTGCAGCGCGCCATTCGCCTCAACCAGAGCGAAGGGTTGGAGCCTACGGAACGGCTTCTCGCCCTGACTGAGCGCTACATCGCCGGCGAAATCTCCTTCGAGGAATGCTCCAGCGCCATTCGCGGTTGGCGTGAGACGATTGCGGCATAAGTGAGTGTCACTGTGGCTGACGATCCTTACATCGACCCGCGCACCGGCATTCTTCGCAACAAGGCTGGACTCGCCACTCAAAAAAAACTGGATGGCTTTGAGGCGGAGCAAACGTGGCTCCGTCTCTCGCAGTTAGCCGCAAACCCACTTCCCGGCAACTTCGACTCGGCGCACTTCCAGGCCATTCATCGTTTCATCTTTCAAGACGTGTACGATTGGGCCGGGGAATTGCGAACCGTCAACGCACCCAAGATCGAAGGCAGCCGCGCGACTCACTTCACACGCTGTGGGGAGATTGCGGCTGAACTTCATTCTGTATTCGACCGGCTGGTTGCGGAGGGTCTTCTTTGCGGATTGACTCGCGAGACCTTCGTCGTGAAGGCTGCGGCCCTGCTGGGAGACCTGAATCATATCCATTGCTTTCGAGAGGGCAATGGACGCGCAGAAATGCTTTCTTGAAGACCTTGCTCTGCACGCCGGACACTCTCTGGATTTCTCTCTGGCAAGCAAAGAGCGAATGATTGCGGCTTCGATTGCTTATGAGGCCGGCAATCCTGCTCCGATGGAGCACTTGCTCACCGATCTTGCCGACCCCGCGAAGCGCCGGCAGCTCCGCGATGCGATTGAATTCTTTGAAGGCCAGAGGTATGATTGGCAGCGCCGCGAGCTGGCCTGCGTCCAGCCGGGCCACACCTACAGTGGGCAGTTGGTTGGCCGCAACGGGGACGATCTTCTCTTTCACGATGGACGCCAGGGCATCTGGATCGGGAACAGCAAGGATGCGGGGCGCGATGTGCGCAATGGCGACTGGTTCACCTACACGGCGCGTTCCGAACCGCAAAGCGAATAGTATCCGGCGGCCTGCCGCTCCAGGCGAGTATCATGAGCGTGTGGCCCTAACTGACCACTGTTCACTGACCACGGTCCACTGATAAAGGAAGACAGCCGCGCGTGAAACCCGAGATGAAAGTGTCGCTGGCCGGCCTGGAGCTGGCCAACCCGNNCCGATGGCCGGCCACGCCGCGCCGCGCATCATCCAGACCGCGGCCGGAATGTTGAACGCTATCGGCCTCCAGAATGTGGGCGTGGAGGAGTTCATCAGCCGCAAATTGCCGCCGCTCCGCCGCTATCCCCGCTGCAACGTCATCGTCAACGTCTTCGGGTCCACAGTGGGCGAGTACATCGCGGTCATCGAGCGGCTCAATCAGGCCACAGGAATCTCGGCTTACGAGTTGAACGTCTCCTGCCCCAACGTTCATGCCGGTGGCATGGCCTTCGGCTCCGACCCCAGCTCGCTAGAGTACCTTGTGGCCCGCGCCAAGACCGCCAGCGCCCGGCCGCTGATCGTCAAGCTCTCGCCCAACGTGACCTCCATCGCCCACATGGCCAGGATCGCCGCCGAGGCCGGGGCCGACGCGGTCAGCCTGACGAATACCTTTCTGGCAATCTCCATCGACGCCGAGACGCGCCGCCCGCGCCTCAGCAACATCACCGGCGGCCTCTCCGGCCCGGCCATCAAGCCCATCGCCCTACGCATGGTCTACGAGACCGCCCGCGCCGTCAACATTCCGATCATCGGCATGGGCGGCATTACGACTCCGGAAGACGTGGTCGAATATCTGCTGGCCGGCGCCACAGCCGTCGAGGTGGGCACGGCCAGCTACGCCGACCCGCGCGCCGTCGAGCGGCTGGCCAGGGGCCTCGAATCCTGGTGCCGCGGCCACGGGGTCGAGCGAGTAGCCAGCCTGACCGGAGCGCTGGAGATCGCGCGGGATTGATGGGGCATGAGAGCGGTAGCGCTTCGCCCAAACGCCGTTTTTCCCGGAACGCGGCATTTTGTGTCAAATCCACGATTAAAAATTAAAATACTGTGGAAAATGCTTGCATACGGCGTACACTCAAGGTATTTTTTTGAATGACTGTTGTTTCTAGAAGACCGATCCGGCCATAATTCATGGATGACGCCAAAATGGGAAGCAGGGACGATGCATCTTGCAAGATTCCGCTTCGGCAGCCGATAGAGTTGGTATGCGCTTGCGCCCTATGGCAGCGCGCACCCGATAGCAGCGCGTTCCCGATAAATGATGCGGAAGATCGCCGGGGAATGAAAGGATCGAAATGCGCATTCAAGCGGAAGCGAATCTCTCGGCATTGATCGAGAGCACCGAAGACTTGATCTGGTCGGTGGACCCGCGCTTGCGCTTGATTACCTTCAACCGCGCCTTCAAAAAGTATTTCGAGCGGAATTCTGGCGGCCCGGTCGCTCCAGGGATGAGCTTTCGGGAGTTGCTTCCGCCGGCGCTCACGGTATTTTGGCTTCCGCTTTATGAGCGGTCGCTATCAGGGAAAACGTTTTCAGTCGAGCACACCATCGGCGATGGCCGAACGCTCGAGCTTTCCTTCAGCCCGATTGTGGTCGATGGGGAGACGACCGGCGTCTCCGTCTTCGGCAAGGACATCACCGAGCGCATGAGAGCGGAGAGTGCGCTCCGCAAAGCGCAAGCAGACCTGACGGCGTTGATTGAGAGCACGCAGGATCTGATCTGGTCGGTAGACCTGGATTTCCGCTTGACGACCTTCAACAAGGCATTGCGGGAGCACTTCGAGAAGAATTATCCCGGTTCCCTCCAGTTGGGAATGTGTGCCGAGGAGCTGGTCGAGCCAGAGAGGCGGCAGCTCATGCCAACGCTCTACCGGCGCGCGCTGGCGGAGGGAACCTTCCGGACGGAGTTCGGACTCAGTGATGGCCGCATTCTGGAGATGGCTCTCAATCCCATTATTGTCGATGGCAATACGACGGGTGTCTCCGTCTTCGGCAAGGACATTACCGAGCGCAGGGCGGCGGAAAAGAAATATCAGGACATCTTCGACGGCGCGCTGGAGGGCTTCTTCCTAACAACCCCCGAGGGCAAGGCGATTACCGCAAACCGCGCGCTGGCTGCGATGCTGGGCTACGACTCGCCGCAGGAGGTCGTCGCCCGAATCACAGACACGGCTCACGATCTTTGGGTAGACCCGGAGGAGCGCGCCAGCTTCACGCGGCAAATCGAAGAGCAGGGGTTCATTCGGGGCCGCGAGTGCCGGTTCAAGCGCAAGGACGGAAGCACCCTTTGGGTCTTGCTCAATTGCCGCTGCATGCGCAATGCCAAGGGAGAGTTGATCTTCTTTGAAGGCTCAATCCAGGACATCACCGAGCGCAGGCAGGCGGAGATGCTGCTGCGCGACAGCGAAGAGCTCTACCGCTCGACCTTCGAGCAGGCCGCGGTGGGCATCGTTCATGCCTCCTCCGACGGCAATATCAAGAGTTGCAATGCGCGTTTCGCCGAGATCATCGGATACCCCGCCGACGAAGTGCCGGGCAAAAATTTCCAGCAATTTACGCCTCCCGAGGATATGGCCGAGACTCTCTTGGCGCTGCACCCCTTGACGACTGGAGAGGCCAGCACTGTCTCCTGGGAAAAGCGCTATATGCGCAAGGACGGCTCACTCACCTGGGTCAAGGTGACGGTATCCATCCGGCATAATGGCCATCCCCACATCCAGAAACACATTGCCATCATCGAAGACATCAATGCCCGCAAAGCCGCCGAGCAGAGCCTAACCGCGGCCGCCGAGGCACTGCGGCTGAGCGAAGAACGTTACCGCACGGTATTCCAGACCTGTCCCGATGCTGTCATGATTTCACAACTGAGCGATGGGGAGATCCTAGACGCCAATCAGACACTTCTCGATATGGCGGGGTACGAGCGCAACGAGTTCGTCGGGCACACAACGACGGAACTTGGCATCTGGGTGAATGCCGGCGACAGGCCGAAAATAGTCGACGAGTTGCTCCGCAACACCGAATTCCGGGATTTAGAAGTCCAGTTCAGGAGAAAGAACGGGGAGACATATTGGGCACGGTTGAACGCATCCTTGATTGAGATTGGGGGGGTTCGATGCATACTGGCGTTCGCACAAGACATCTCCGCGGCCAAGGAGGCCAAGGATCTCCTGACCGCGGCCACCGAAGCTCTGCGGCTAAGCGAGGAACGCTACCGCACCGCCTTCCAGACCAGCATCGACGCCATCAATATCAACCGCATGGACGACGGCAAATATATCGACTGCAATCAGGCATTTCTCGACATTTTGGGATTTGAACGCGAAGAAGTCATCGGGAAAACTTCGCTGCAACTGGGGGTATGGGCGGATACGCGCGACCGGACCACGATGACCAACCTGTTGCGGGAGAACAGCAGTTGCCGCGGCCTGGAGGTTCAGTTCATGAAGAAGAACGGGGAGTCCTTCTGGGGGGTGATGTCGGCCTCGGTGATGGAGGTGGACGGCGTCCCCTGCATCCTGACCATCACCAGGGATTTATCCGAAGTCAAGGCCGCGCAAAACGAGATCAGGAGTCTGGCTTACTATGATCCTCTGACCGGCTTGCCCAATCGCCGCCTGCTGTTGGAGAGGTTGCGCCAGACTCTGGCAGCCGGCGACAGAGGCAGCCGTTTGTACGCGCTGCTCTTTGTGGAGCTGGATAACTTCAAGATGTTGAATGAGACCCTCGGCCATCTCACCGGCGACCATCTGCTTATGGAAGTGGCGCGGCGCATCGTCGCCTGCGCCCGCGAAGACGACATCGTGAGCCGGTTCGGCGGCGATGAGTTTGCCTTGATGCTCGAAGATCTGAGCGAGATTCCCGAGGAAGCTGCGGCCCAGGCCAAGACCGTCGCCGAGAAGATCCAGGATTCGGTTGGCATGCCCCTCCTGATAGAGGGGCGCGAGTGTATCACTACCGCCAGCATCGGGATTACCGTCTTTGGGGCAGACCGGGAAGGCGCCAGCGAACTGATCCAGGAGGCCGACATTGCCATCTATCAAGCCACCTCGGCGGGCCGCAACACCATTCGCTTTTTCTCTCCCGCCTTGCAGACTGCGGTGAACGCCCGCGCCACGCTGGAGGAGGATCTCCGCCACGCGATCAAGGCCAGGCAGTTTCTGCTTTACTATCAGCCGCTCGTGGCGCGGGGCCGCTTGATCGGCGCCGAGGCCCTGATCCGCTGGCAGCATCCAAAACGCGGCCTGGTGTGGCCCGGCGAGTTCATTCCGCTGGCCGAGGAGACGGGCTTGATTCTGCCGCTGGGAGATTGGGTTCTGGAGGCCGCCTGCGAGCAGCTTGCCGCCTGGGCAGGCCGCCAGCAATCCGCCCATCTCACGCTTGCAGTGAACATCAGCGCCCTGCAGTTCCGCCAGCCGGGCTTCGTCGCTACGGTACTGTCGGCCCTGGAGCGCTCGGGCGCCAATCCGAATCATCTCAAGCTGGAACTCACCGAGAGCATGCTGGTCGAGAATATCGAGGAGGTCATCGCCAAAATGGCCGAACTCAAGGCCTATGGCTTGAGCTTCTCGCTGGACGACTTCGGCACCGGCTATTCGTCGCTGGCCTACCTGAAGCGCCTGCCTCTCGGTCTACTGAAGATCGACCGGGCCTTTGTGCGCGATATGCTGGTGGATGCGACCAGCGGCGCCATTGCGCAAACCATCATTTCGCTGGGCCGCGCGATGGGATTGTCGGTGATCGCCGAGGGCGTGGAGAACGAAGAGCAGCGCGGCTTCCTCGCCGGTCTGGGCTGCCATACCTTCCAGGGATTCCTGTTCAGCCCCCCGCTGCCGCTGGAGCAGTTCGAGTCGCTGCTGTAGGCCTTTCCCTGTTCCCTGTTCCCTATTCCCTATTCCCTGTTCTTCTCACTCCTCCGCCATGCTCATCTGGTGGCGCACGTCCGCGCCGCGAATCCAGAAGATGACGTCGGTGGCAATGTCCGCGGCGTGGTCCGCGATGCGCTCCAGGTTCTTCGCCACCAGAATGGCGCGCATCGCCTGCTGCGTGCAGCCCGGCTGCTCCGCGATGAACTTCAGCAGGTCGTCATGGGCACAGCGGTTCATGCGGTCAATCTCGTCGTCCATCTCGCGCACTGAATTCGCCAGTTGCGCGTCCCCCTCCAGAAAAGATTGCAAGGCCGTGCGGATCATGCGCCCGGCAAACTCTCCCATCTCCGCAAAATCCACCGGCAGATCGACCGCCTCGAGCTTCAGCATCTCCCGTGTGCGGCGCACTATGCCCATCGACTGGTCACCGATCCGCTCCAGGTCGCTGTTGATCTTGATGACCGACAGGATGAAGCGCAGATCGATGGCCATGGGCTGCTCCTTGGCCAGCAGCTCATAGGCCATCTCATCCAGCTCGCGCTGTGCGGTGTCGATGGCCCTCTCATTCTGCTTGACGTACTTGCACAGGCCCTTGTCGCGCTGCAGGAAGGCGTCCATCGCGGAATCGACCGCCGTCTGCGAAAGGGCCGCCATGGCCAGCAGCTTGTCCTTGAGTTCGGCGAGCTGGATCTGAAAGTGAATGCGCGGCAAGGCAGTTTCTCCCTTATCTATGATTGTGCATCATGGAATGTTAACAGCAGACGAATTTCCGCCTCCACGCCCGGTTTCGCACCAGAACGATCACGCCCGGCGCGGCCATGTTCTACCCTAGCAGCATGGCTACTTCAATGCTCAGTTTCAACCCGGCCGAGTGCCGGCAACGGCAGATCTACAAGCTGATGACCGGCATCATTGTGCCGCGGCCGGTGGCGCTGGTCTCCACCATGAGCCGCGGCGGCGTGGCCAACCTCGCGCCTTTCAGCTTTTTCTGCGGCGTAGGTTCCGCGCCGCCCACGGTGCTCTTCTGCCCGGCGCTGCGCCCCTCAGATTCGGATACGCCAGAGGCCGGCCAGCGAAAAGACACGCTGCGCAACGTCGAGGAGACCGGCGAGTTCGTCATCAACGTGGTCAGCGANNTGCTCTCCGGGCTGACGCCGATTCCCAGTGAAGCCGTCCGCCCGCCGCGCGTCGCCCAGTCGCCCGCGCAGATGGAGTGCAAGCTCCTCCAGGTCATCTACACCGGCCACGCACCGGCCAGCGGCGTCATCGTGCTGGGCGAGGTGGTGCGCTTTCATGTGCGCGAAGATTTGTTTGAGGACTTTCGCATCGATCCGGCGGGGCTGGACGCCGTTGGCCGCATGGCTGGCAACACCTGGGTCCGCACCCGCGATCGCATCGAACTCCTCCGGCCAAAGTGAAAGGCAGCGATCAGGGAACAGGGAACAGCCGGGCGCCCCATCTCCGAAACTGGGTGCCCCACCCTCGCCGCTGTCATCCTGAGCGAAGCGCAGCGAAGTCGAAGGACTTGCTTCTTGCAATTGTTGCGGCTATGGCAAAACCACAATAGGTGTACCCAAGGCTACGACTCTAAAGTGTTGATTTCCTTAAGAAATCAACACCCTTGATGAGGCTGTTATGAGCATGGAAATTGTGGTTTTGCTCTAGGGTGGGAGTCGGCGCTACGATGATCGGGCCAGAGCAGGAATAGCAAAAATGGTCTAGAATTCCCTTCTGTTGACAGGGTAGCAGTGAGGGGGATAGCTTATGCGCACTTCGGCAAAAAAGATGCGGGAGAGTTTAAGCGGCAGGTTGCGCCAGACAGCGTGGATGGTCGCGGCATCTCTTCTGCTGGCAGCCACGGCGCTGACCGGTTGCCGCGGCTCCGCGGCGATGGCGAAGGAGAAAACCATGAAACTGACAACTTCGAGCTTTCAAGACAACCAGATTCCGGTGAAGTTCACTTGCAACGGAGCGGGAATCTCTCCGCAGTTGGCCTGGGACGCGCCCCCAGCCGGAACAGTGAGCTTTGCGCTGATCGTCACCGATCCGGACGCACCCGGCCGGACCTTCGTGCATTGGGTACTCTACGACCTGCCCGCCGGTGTGCGTGCGCTTCCCGAAGGGCTGCCGCGCCAGCTTGCCGACGGCGCGCGCCAGGGCCGCAACGACTTCGGCGACCTCGGCTATGGTGGCCCCTGCCCTCCGCCAGGTTCGCCGCACCACTACGTCTTCACGCTCTATGCGCTGGATGCAAAGTTGAATCTGCCCGTGGGCGCGACCCGGGCGCAGGTGGAAGCCGCCATGCAGGGGCATATCCTGGCGCGCGGTGAGATGGTTGCGCTCTATCAGCGGTAGGGTGAGGCAAAACCTATTCGAAGGGAATCTCGACCTCGGCGAAGCTGCCAGGACGGGCCGCATTCACAGCGTCAACCACGAGCTGAACATGAGGCCGAAGCTGCGGCCATTGCTGACGGCTCAGAATCACAACCGCGATCTTGCGCCCCGCAATATTCTGCTGATACTGCATATTCCTGTCGGTCGTCAGCAGCAGATCGAAGCCCGCCGCTTCGGCCGTGCTCAGCAGATCGCCGTTCCTGAGCCGGTCCCAGCCTTGTTCAGCGGCTGTGCTGACGGTGTGACCCGCAAGGTACGGGCGAAGCGGCACGGGCGTTGCCTGATCAAAAAGGATACGCATCTAGGCCGCGTAAGCGGGCTCCTTATCGAGACTTTGCGCAGCGAACTCGATCACCGCCTTGACCTGCTCGCGATCAAGCCCATCGAACCATTCCATGAGATCGTCGATATTGGCTCCGGCTGCGAGGTTCTCGAAGATCGCGGAGACCGGCATACGCGTCCCCTTGAGCACCCAGGCGCCGCTTACCTTGCCGGGGACGCTTTCGACGGCAGGACATTGGGACCAATCCAGATTTGCCATGGATAGCTCCTCTCTTTTCATAGGTTACGCCCAAATGCGTTCTTTGCGGCAAATCGCCCCACGCCGCCGTCATCTCCTGCCCCTTGGCCTCGCACCCCGTCAACACCTGTCCGGCCAGCGTCAGCGCCACCACGATCACGGTAACCGCCAGTACGGCGGGGTAGTTGCCGGTGCGCTCGGCGATCAGGGATCAGGGAATAGGGACTTGATCTTGCATTCCAGTGTTGTTCTAAATGAACCAGACAATAATTGTTGCAACAAATAACAATCGTCCAGCATCGAAATTATGCAAGCTGGTTTTCAGCGCATTCGGTAAGAGCCTCTCCTCTCCACAACTCCCACAGCGGCCCAACGGCCCTAAAACGAAAGGATTCAACGATGAAGCGTTTGGCAATTCTGACTGGCATTCTGGCGCTGGCGGCTCCCATGGCCATGGCGCAAACCTCAGCCTGGGCCACCGATCCGGCCCACAGCGAAGTCGATTTCACGATCCGCCATGGCGGTGTCTCCAACGTGCATGGCCGTTTCGGCGGCGTCAAAGGCACCCTGGTCTATAACGAGGCGGACATCACCAAGGCCACGGTGACAGTCACCATCGACACCACCACAGTGGACACCGGCGAGCCGGCCCGCGATACGCATCTCAAGACCGACGCATTTTTCGACGTGGTCAAGTTTCCCACGGCAACCTTCACCAGTTCCAGCGTGGTGAAAAACGGCAGCAGGCTGACGGTGAACGGCAACCTGACCCTGCACGGCGTCACCCTGCCCGTGGTGCTCGATGTGGAAGGCCCAAGTATGCCCGTCGAGGGCATGATGGACCATAAGACGCACTCCGGCTTCTCCGCCACCACCACCATCAGCCGCACGGCCTTCGGGATTGGGACCAACTTCCCGGCGATGGTCGTGGGCGACGTGGTCAAGCTGACCATCGAACTGGAGATCGTCAAGCAGTAAGCGGTGCCGCCGATGGCAGGACTAAAGCAGGAAATCGCGCAGCAGCGCCCCTTCACCAGCCTGGAGGAAGAGGCGCTGCTGAATCTGCTGCGCACCTCGGACTGCCTCCAACGCGCCGTCCATCGCAAGACCCGCGCTTGGGGCGTGAGTTCGACACAGTACAACGTGCTGAGGATTCTGCGCGGGGCGCAACCGGAGGGGCTGACCTGTTCGGCCATCGGCCGCCGGATGATCACCGCCGAGCCGGACATTACGCGCCTGCTCAAGCGGCTGAAGGCGCTCAAGCTGATTCGCCAGCAGCGCGACTCTCAAGACCGGCGCGTGGTCCGGACGCGGATCTCCGCGGCCGGACTCAAGCTGCTCGGCGCGATGGACCCGGTGATTCTTGCGGCTCCGGGGGAGTTGCTGGGAGGGCTGAGCCAGGCGGAGCTGGCGGAGCTGATTCGCCTTCTGGAACTGGCGCGCGGCAACTGTGAGGCGCCGTACTAGCTCAAGAGGTGATCGCGGCGTTCGGCGCTCCGCCTATTTGCTCACAACCTTCTGCGCCATCACTTCTTCGTCCGCCTCGGACTTGATGATCTTGTTGTGCAGGCAATAGAGGGCCAGCTCCAGCCGGTCGCTGACGCCCAGCTTGTCGTAGATCTTGCGCAGATAGTTCTTGATCACCTGCTCGGTGGTTCCCAGCTGGTAGGCAATCTCTTTGTTGCGCTTGCCCTGGGTAATGCAGGTGATGATGGCCATCTCCTTGGGCGAGAGCTTGGGCTGGGAGCGCGGGTTCACCAGGGCGGAGGCCTGGGCGCGATAGGCCTCAATGACCCAGCTGACCGATTGATTATCGATCCAGGTTTCGCCGGCCGCGATGCGGCGCACGCAGCGCACCAGCAGGTCGGGCGAGATGGAGCGGCTGACGATGCCGCGCACGCCCCGGCGGTACAGCTCGACGGTCTGGTTCTCGTCGGCGGCCACGGCCTGCACAATCAGCTTCACATCGGGGGCGGCGCGCAGCAGCTCGGGGATGATGTTGGCCGTGCCGGCCAGCAGGCTGCCCTCCAGCAGAACAATGTCGGAGGGATAGCGCTCGATGGCCAGGCGCAGATTCTCCAGCGAGTCGGCCTGGGCCACCACGCGAAGATCGTCTTCAAGCGCGAAGACCTTGCGAATGCCAACGCGGTAGATCGCCTGGGAATCCGCAAGAATCACGCGGATGGCTCCCGGCTTGATCGAAGCGTCGGGGGTCTCAATGTCTGCTGTATCGTCGAAAAAATCCATAGGGGGATTTGCCACGCCTACTCCGGCTGTCACTGCTCGGCGAACTGATAATCGTCAATCGTGGCGGCAGCCCGATAGTTACTTTGGTTCTTTGAGCAGCGTACCACACGTCCCTGACAATGGACCAGAACATCGTGAGGCGTACCCAAAATAGCACCGGGCATACGCATGGAAAAATGGATTTCCAGCCCGGATGACACCGGGCTGTCCAGCTCAAAAACCACGCCGCTGGCCGAGACATTCCGTGTAACAGCGGCAATCTCTTCGCTGCCAGAGGACAAGACGACGTGCAGCGAAAGCGGAAAACGCACAGCACAACGCACTTCCTGCTGATGAGAGGCCGGGCTGGAACGTGCAGGTGTGAGCGGCAAAGCTGACTTCAATGTATCCATAGTCGGTACCCAGAACCCAAAGAGGGCTATTACCACTTTACCGGAGTTTTTCCTCCCGTCACAGGACACTAAAGTTTCCCTGAAAGTAATGTGCAAAATTGCTCACATCGACTCCATCGCAAACGCCCTTGTGCGTCTAAAATATGCGCATCAAATCGACATTCTGATGCGCATTAGAGGAATTCGCATCATATACTGAATCTGATGACGACCGCTGGGGCGGTAGCGCGGCGAAGGATCGGCGGTGCTGCGAGGAGGAACCCATGAGAACCACGCTCGATATTCGGGACGATGTACTGGAACAGGTGAGAGACTATGCGGCAGCACGGTCTATGAGCAAGGGTGCCGCGGCTTCGGAGATTCTTGAGCGCGGCTTGAATGCCGAGGTGCCGACGAAGTGGGAGAATGGCATTCTGATCTTCTCGCCCGGACCGGATTCGGAGATGATCACGCTGGAGCACGCGCTCAGAATCGAGGATGAAAGCGAGTAGCGTCTGGTTGCTTGACGAGTTGCAAGGAGGATTGCGATGAGAACCACTCTCGATATACAGGACGATGTCCTGGAACAAGTGAAGCAATATGCGATGGCTCGCTCCATGCCGACTGGCACAGCCGCCAGCTACCTGCTCCAACAAGCCTTGAACCGGCCACTGGGCACGCGCATGGAAAATGGCTTTGAAGTTTTCGATGTGCCCGGCGACAGCCCGGTTGTCACACTGGAGCATACCTTGCGCCTTGAGGATGAGTTGTGAGCAAAGCATGGCTATTGGATGTGAATGTACTGCTGGCGTGGCTGTGGCCAGCGCATGAAGCTCATAAGGCTGCCAGCGGATGGATGCACAGCCACCGTCAAGAGCCATGGGCCACCTGTCCGATCACGGAGATGGGATTCTTGCGAATCGTGACCAACCCATCCTTCTCGCCCCATGCTCCGGCGTGGAACGAGGCGGTTTCGATTCTGCGCAAACACACCGAAGTCAGCCCCCGGCATTGCTTTTGGCAGGACTCGCTCGCCTTGGCGGAAGTAGACAGGAGTCTTGGCAGGCGCATCAAGGGGCCAAGCCAGATCACCGACGCCTACCTGCTCGTTCTGGCTAGGCACTATGATGGGCGCATGGTCACCTTCGACTATCGAATGGAATCTCTGGCTCCGGAGGGAAGCGTGGAACGGGAAGCGCTGGTGATTCTGCGGCCGTGAGGAGCGGGTTTTCGGCGCTCATTATTCAGGACTGAGACTCGCCTTTGCGCCACGCGCCCGCGCCACTGTGCCAAGCGCGTGAGTAAGGAAAGAAGGATCGGCAATCTCCACGGCGATCTTGCGCGACTCCTCAAGATAAGCCTCTATCGCCTCTTCATCATCGAGGTATTCCGCAGGATCATAGGGTCTGGTATGAAGTGTCATGATTTATTTCTCCGCTACTCCTGGACTGGGAGCATGCAAGCGCCGCACAACTTGGCCTTTGGAGTCCGTAAAGGCTTATTGCATTGCTTGCAAGGCGGGCCATAGAGTGAGATTCGGTGGTGCATGATTGCGTTCTCGTTCGATTCCTTCATGCCGGTAATACTCTCGTAGCGAGCGCGCACAGGTTCGAATCGTTCATGTATCGATGCATTTTCCAGCGGAATACCCCAAGTACGCCTGTACTCCTTGACGGCCAATGTTGCCTCGCTGTACAAACGCGCAATCTCAGCGTATTCGTCCTCATCCAGCATCGGCATCTCTTGCTTGCACCGCCAACACCACATTCGTTTCATGTAGATTTACGCCTCAATGGTTATGTTATTCCTACATTGGTTTGATCGCTTCTGTTTTCACTTTCTTCTTCGCAACCGGCCTCTTCTTCGTCGCTTTGGCGGCCGCTTCACCGCCCAAAAACCCCGCCCACCGCAGCTCCGGCGCTCTCAGCGTTTTCTTCGCCTTGGCAATCGCCAGATCGGCCACCTCTTTCACAATCCAGTCGAAGTTGGCTTGGCCGATCGAATGAAGATCGGCGTCGGGCACCGGGTTCATGAAGTCGATGGCGTAAGGGACGCCGTTCTCGACGGCAAACTCGACGGTGTTGAAGTCGTAGCCCAGCGCCTGGCAGAGCAGGACGGCATCTTGCCGGATGCGCCGCAGCAGCTCCTTTGCGGCGGGCGGCGGATTCTCGACGTAGCGCTCGGTGTGCGGCCGGCGCGGGTCGTAGGCCATGATGCGCACCTTCTTCCGGCCCACTACGTAGCAGCGGAAGTACTCCGTGAAATGGACGGCCTTCTGGTAGACCATGCACAGGTCGCGGGTCTGGTCATAGGCGCGGAAGAACTCCTCGCGATTATGGACGTGGTGCACGTCGCGCCAACCGCCGCCATCGATGGGCTTGAGGAAGCCGTCTTCGCCCACATAGGTAAAGACCGCCTCCCAGTCGAGCGGGTATTCCAGGTTGCGCATCGTGCGGTCGGTTGCNNAGCTTCAAGGCCAGCGCGTAGTTGAAGAACTTGTCGTCGGCCGAGGCCCAGAAGGGATTGTTGATCACCGCTGTTCCGTGCAGCGCGGCGTGCTTCAACAAGGCGCGATAGAAGGGGACGGCGTGGGAGATGCGGTCGAGGATGACCGCGTAGCGCGGCGGCTGATCGATCTGCACCGCGCCGGTCAGCACGAACTCGGCCTGGATGCCGTCGATGTCGCGGGCGTTGATCTGTTCCACCAGCGCTCCGGGAAAGCTGTTTTCCCCGCCGAAAAGAATGCCGATTCGCTTCATGGGCCCCTCCTGGAAGGCGCGCCGCGCGCAGTCCGCGCAGGCGCACCGGCGCACGCATCCAGTGTACGGCAGGCGCGTGCCGGCTGTGCGCGCCGCACTGGAAAGAACGCACCGGCGGGTGTAACGTAAACTGTTGAAGGATTTGCGGGAGGTTAAGGTGGATTACCGCGTTTTGACAGTCAATCGGGAGTTTGGCAGCGGCGGCGGACGCATTGCGCAAACCATTGCCGAGTGGCTCGGCTGGAAGTTGCTGGACCGCGACATCATCGACGCCATCGCTTACGCGGCGCACGTGGATCCCAAGGTGGTGCGGCCCTACGATGAGCACGTGGATTCCTGGCTGCGCCGCATCAACCAGCAGGCCATGCGCTCGGCCGCCTTGGCCGCCGGCCTGGAACTCCGCGAGAACTCCGTCTTCGATGCCGAGGAGATGGTGAAAATCTCCCGCAAAATCATCGAAGAGGCCTACAGCGAGGGCAATTGCGTGATCGTGGGCCGCGCCTCGCAGTGCATCCTGCAGCACA
>PLPA01000199.1 GCA_003159355.1 Acidobacteriaceae bacterium
CTGGCGCCGTCGATGGCCTATGCCGCGCCGAAACCTCTCACTCCCGATAAGGCTCACGCGCGCATCCTCAAGCTCGGCTTGGGAAACTGGGTGGGAGTGCGCTTGCAGAGCGGAGTCGCATTTTCAGGCAAGATCATCAGCATCGACGAGCAATCCTTCAGTCTGCAACGCTACGGCGATACGGCGGCGACGCCCGTGGCTTACAGCGATATCTTCGACCTTCAAATGGGGATGCCGATGGCCCGCTCCTCGCGCAATCCGCTGACTCCGGAGGTTGTTCACGCGCGCCTTCTCAAGCTCGGCATGGGCAACTGGGCCGGCGTGCAGTTACAGAACGGGATAGCATTTTCGGGCCGGATCGTCAGCATCGACGAGAATTCCTTTGGCCTGCAACTGTACGGCGATCCGGAGATTACGCCGGTGGCCTACAGCGATGTCGTCTATCTGCAAACGGGAATGACGGTCAAGGGGTTCTGGATCCTGACTGGCGTTGGGTTTGCGGCCGTGACCACGGCTGCCATTGTCGGCTTTCATGAAGTGCATAGCCAACAGCAGCAAATGCCAACCCTGCCCACTCAGCCCGTCACTCCAATCTACTGAAACATTCTTTTGCTTGCCGCAACCGGCAGCCGGAAACCAAAGCGGGATGCGCCACCGGCTCATTCCGCTTTGGCTTATGCCCGCGGTGAGCGGCGGAGCAGCGAGACGCCGCCCCGATTCACGATGCAATAATGGAATCAGTCCGCCGGCCTTCTTGCGGCGCTCTCGATCCGCATGAACCTGCCCAACTCCATCACGATGAGCCGGATCGTCATGATCCCGCTGCTGCTGTGGATTCTGACGCCTCACTTTCCCTGGCATGCCTATGGCGCGCAGGAGATTACCGCCTCGGTGCTCTTTGTGCTGGCCTCGATCACCGACGGCGTGGACGGCTACCTGGCCCGCAAGCGCGGACAGATCACCACCATGGGCATGCTGCTGGACCCGCTGGCTGACAAGATCATGGTGACCAGCGCCTTTGTGGCCTTGGTGGCGTACAACCCCGATGTTGTCAGGGTGTGGATCGTGGTCGTCATCATCGGCCGCGAGTTCCTCATCAGCGGCCTGCGCTCCATCGCCGCCTCGGAGGGCTTCACCATCGAGGCCAGCGACCTGGGCAAGCTCAAGACCGTCACCCAGATTGTTTCCGTGGTCTCGGCGCTTCTGGCTCATCACTGGTACCAGTGGCAGTTCGGCTTTCTCATCGTGCCGGTCAAGTGGATCGCCGTTGCCGCCCTCTACTTCACTCTGCTGGTCTCCACCATCTCGGCCATCGATTATTTTGTGGGCTTCTGGAAGAAGATCGACCACGCTAGCAAAGACAGCCGCAAGAAGTCCTTCGTACTGAGCCGCAACAAGAAAGCCAGCGTGCCCAGCGGCAATTGAAGGCGGAAACCTTGCGTTCTCCGCTTACCACCCAGGGAGGCGCTGGCAGCGAGCCTCCGAGTCTCTGTGCGACAATCCACACAAGACCGCTTTTTTCTTATGCGACTCTCTTGTAACCTCACTTCGGGCGCTCTGGGATTGCTTCTGGCTGCACAGGCTGCCGGGGCGCAAGCGCCGTCCCCGCTCTCGCCCTCGGTTCCGCTGGTGCTGGCCGGCGGAACTGTCGTGGACGTAACCGGCTGGGGCGGCTCGGCAAAAGACCTGCCGGACGCCATCGTCATCGTGCGCGACGGCCGCATCACCGATGTCGGCTCGCGCATGGCGGTCTCCATCCCCAAGGGCGCGCGGGTCATCGACTGCACTGGTAAATTCCTTATCCCCGGCCTCATCGACGGCTTTGCCGGCATGAACTCCCAGGGCCAGGCCAACGCCTTCCTCTACATGGGCGTCACCACCGTGGTCGCCGTCAACGACGCGCGGCGCGGCGCGGTCGATCTGTACGCCTCGCCCACCCCCCACCTCTACTTGATGGACTCGGCCGGCTCGACCGACAACTGGAGCCTGTTGGCCAAGCGCCCGGAGTGGGCGCAGAAGCTCCGCCAGTTGGACCATCCCAGGGAACTGAGCCCCGACGACTCCCTCCGCCAGCTCAACGACACCGCCCGGCTGGGAACGCGCGCAGTCTGGCTGGGCCACAACCTCACCGCCGCCAATGTCCAGTGGATCATCGCCCGCGCGCACCAGATCGGCCTGGCCACCTATGGCGAATTCGTGGCCACCCCCTACAGAGTGGGCGTCGAGGCCGGCGTGGATGCGCTGCCCCACATGGGCCGCTACGAGCTAGGCGTGATTCCCGACGAACTGGAGCGGCCGCTGGTGGAAGATTCGGACGGTACGGCCGCCACCACCGCCTACGACTACGCCGAGCGCCTGCCCCCCACCGACCTGCATCTGCGCGCATACGCTCGCTTCCTGGCCGCCCATCACGCCGCGCTCATGCCCACCTTCAGCATCGACTTCACGCGTCTGCCCTCTCATCGCAACCTGTGGAAGGAGCCGGCCGCCGCGCTGCTCAATCCGGCCCGCGTCTTCGAGCCCGCCAACCGCGCCACGGGCGAAATCGACTATCCGCTTGCCTCCTGGACCCGCCGTCTGCCCGCCACCGCACAGCGCTATATGGTAGAGAGCCAGCGCAAGAAGGCCGAGCAGTCGGCCCTGCGCCTGTGGCGCATCAACGAAACCCTCTTTGCCGCCTTCCCGCACTACCTGGCCGCCTCCGGTGCGCCTGTCCAGGGCGCCTTGCCCGGCATCTCCATGCACACCGAGCTGGAGCTGCTGGTCCGCCTGGGTCTCAGCCCGCGCGAGGCCCTGGCCGCGGCCACCAACAACTACAGCCTCCAGTTCGGCTGGAACGAGCTGGGCCAGATCGCCCCCGGACGCCGCGCTGACATCCTCGTCGTCGACGGCGACCCCACGCAGAACATCTGGAACGCACGCCGCATCTCCGGCCTCATCATGGACGGCAATCTGATCGACCGCAACGCGCTGCTGAACTTGAGACACTGACGTTTGTTCTTTCAGGTTTCACTGCCTCCCGGCAGCAAAGCGAGCAGAACCGCCGCGCATCGGTTAACGTAAAGGCAGCAGGAGTATTGAGCCGATTCCCCACACGACCATGACCGATTCCCCATTGCCGTCGCTCATCAAGCCGAAGCACAACCACTGGCTTATCCTGATTGCCGCCTTCAAGCTGGCGCAGGCCCTGCTCTTTGCGGCCTTCGGCGTGGGCGCGCTAAGGCTGCTCCACAAGGACGTCGCCGATGTGCTGACCCGGTTCGCCGAACACATGCGCTTCAACCCCGAATCGCGCTTCGTCAACTTTCTGCTGGACCGGGCTTCGCTGATCACCGATCAACAGCTCTGGCGGATCGGCGCGGTGGTCTTCATCTACGCCGGACTCGACATGATTGAGGGGATCGGGCTGTATCTTGAACAGACCTGGGCCGAGTACCTCACCCTGGTCATCACCGCCTCCTTCCTTCCCCTGGAAGTCTTCGAGGTCTACCGCCGGATCACGATTATCCGCGTCAGCCTGCTGGTGGTCAACGCCCTGGTCTTCCTTTATCTTTTGAACCTGGTGGCGGAGCGGCAGGGGGGGAAAAAAGAATCGCTACCCACGGAAGAAAACTAATTCGCTTTTTGTTCGCTATATCATAAATTCCGCGCTTCCGGGCGCAAGATTATTATTCGGAATCAAGAGAGTAAACTGACGCTATTTGTAGTGGTTTAGATTCGTAAAGTCACAATTAGTAGTGGTTTTCCTCGGCCATACTCTCCGCCCGCACCCCTCTGTAAATCCCTCTTCCCATTGACCTGTGTTTTCCACGTGCGCGCAGCGGCGATTTATGCGATCTTTGTCAAAGCGGGTCCAAATGGGCCAGCATGGGACTTTTTGTTGGGCCACCCGGTTTCATTCGGCCCGGTTGAGAGAAAGCAATGACAGAGACTCCAAAAAATCCGGCCGGCGAACCAGAGACCTCCTTCGAGGCTGCTGGCGAAAGCGCGGGTTGCTGGGACGATCTGCAAATCGGCTTTAGCGGCAGTCCGAAAGCCAAGCTGGACGACCGCGGCCGTTTGAAGATGCCTGCCGAATTCAAGGCCTTCATCGAGAAAAAGTATGGCAAGGACTTCAATGCGTTTTATATCACAAGCCGTGAGGGCTTGGACGCGGAAATTTATCCCATGCCGGAGTGGCAGCTTTATCAGGCCAGGATCTTCAAGATGCCCAAGGGCCTGCCGTTGCGCAAGAAGCTCATGACCAGCAACGCGCTCTACGGCGAACGGGCGGATATGGACCCTCAAGGCCGCCTGCTGATGTCCGAGGAGCTGCGCAAAGCGGGCTTGGTCAACGTGGAAGTCAAGGTATCGGGCGAAGGCGCTCTGTTGAGAGTGAAGAGCCTGACAGGTTTGCGGGAGAGCGTGAGGAACAATCCGTACACCGCGCAGGATGATGAAGCAGCAACGGAATACGATGTGTAGCTCGTATTCAAAAGTACCCCCCAGGGGGTGCGCATGACCCAATCGAAACCGCGTCATGCGCCGGTGCTCTTTGAGGAATCGATGCAATGGCTTCGGGTGCGTCCGGGAGCCACGGTGGTGGATTGCACGGTGGGATTGGCCGGGCACGCCGCCGGGATCGCAAGGCTGCTCGGGCCCGAGGGGCATCTGATCGGCTTTGACAAGGACGCGGAAGCGCTCGATCTGGCAAAAGGCAAGCTGGACGAAGTTTGCCGGGAGTTAGGAAGCCAGGCGCCGCGAGTTACTTTGATCGGCGAGGCTTTCAGTTCGATTAGCAGGCATTTGCAGCACGCCTCGGTCGATGCCCTGCTGGCCGACTTTGGAGTTAGCAGTTTGCAATTGGACGAGGCTTCAAGAGGCTTTAGTTTCATGGTGGATTCCGAGCTGGATATGCGCATGGATCAGCGCTCCGGCCCAACCGCCAGTCAAGTGGTGAATGAGGCGAGCGAACATGAGTTAGCGGACCTTATTTACGAGTACGGAGAGGAAAGGAGGTCGCGGAG
>PLPA01000084.1 GCA_003159355.1 Acidobacteriaceae bacterium
TGAGCACCGGAAACAGCATAAGGAGCTTGCCACCGAAGTCACCGGCTTCGAGCAGAAATACCGGGCTGGCACCATCATGCTCGGCTTGCCCCTGATGGAATTCCTGCGAAGCTGGTTGACGCACCACATCTTCGAGACCGATCGCCGCTATTCCGGATACTTGCGATCGTTCGGGGTGGTATGACGCATTGTACAAGTTGACCAGCACGCCAACCAGCGCGCTGGTTTCGAGGGGCGGCTTGGCTAGGGCCCGGGGGGAGCGCTTTCCCAGGCCGCCTTCTCGTATAAGCGGTCAGCGGGCGAGGTGGTCGCCTCGGCGCTGCCGGCGAATCACGGACTTCGATCTCTCTATCTTTAAATAATCTTTATGCGTAATACGTGATCTTTATGATCTTTATGCGTAATACTTGTTTTGTCTCGACCGCGTAGAACCCATCTTGCACCACTTCGATCCAGCATCTCCTCACGCCATTCTGATCTCGTGAACGCCCATCACCGAAGCTTTTTCCGCAGCTCGTTAGAGGACCGCGCCCTCACCTCCCGCCGAACCCCGCCCGAAGCTAGTAAAAAACAGCGAGAAACATCCTAAAATCGGCTCAAGGACGGCCCAAAGCACTATTTTTGGCGCATCGCGCGGATTTGAACCAACACAGTAAACCCAAGTTGTTGTAGGTGAGGGTTGAAAAATACACAACCTCTGGCGTCTGTCCGGCCTGGGCGAGGTAAAAATTTTAATCAAAATAGATGTTGACAGCCAACCGTTGAAGCGTAGGATGTGTCCAAAGTGGTCTAAAGTGGTTGAGAGTGGTAAGTCAATCACTCGGCCACTCCGGCTGTTTCGTATCCTTTCTCGCCCTCAAAGGCGGTCAGGAGCTGGTAATGCGGTCCTGGGGAGGACCGGCGTTTATGTTCCGAGGACACCATCCAACTCGCGTCGATGAAAAAGGTCGATTCAAAGTTCCCGCGGAATACAAACACGAGATCGACGAGAGCTATGGTGCGCAATTCTACATCACCAGCAAGGATGGAAAAATTGCCCAGATTTATCCCTTGAAGGTCTGGGAGCGGGTGGAACGGGAAATTTCGGCCCAGCGGCCGGCCAATCCCGCTTACCGCAAGTTCCTGGACGCGACCAGTTATTACGGCCAGGTGATGGAGATGGATGGGCAGGGCAGACTGCTTCTGCCTGGGCTGTTGCGGGAAAAGGCGGGCTTAAAAGGCGATGTCGCGGTGGTCGGAAAGCTCGAACGCCTGGAAGTCCGGATCGCCGAGGAGTACCGCAAAGAGGTCGAGGAGAACCCGTTCACGCTCGAGGACGACGAAGCACTGGCGAAGCTTGGGATCTGGTGACGGACGGCCCGGAGTTCGACGAAGACAGCGCTCGGATGGGCGCGGATGGCAAGACGGAAGCAACCCGGTTTGGCCATCTCCCAGTTCTTTTACAACCGGCAATCGACTTCCTGGCTATACGGCGCGGTGAAACCTATATCGATGCAACCGTGGGCTTGGGCGGACACAGTTTCGAAATCGCCAAACGCCTGGGCCGGCAGGGTCATTTGATTGGCTTCGATAAGGACCCCAAGGCGCTCGAGATCGCCGCGAAGCGTCTGAGCGAGGTGGCGGCCGAGGTGAAAACCGACTGGCCGAAGATCACGCTCCTGCATGGCTCATTTAGGCGGCTGGCCGAAGCCGCCGCGCCCGGCACGGTGTCTGGAGTGCTGGCCGACTTGGGCGTGAGCTCGATGCAGTTTCAAGATGCCGCCCGCGGATTCAGTTTTCAGGCGGATGGATTTCTCGACATGCGGATGGACCCGCAAGCCGAATTGACCGCCTATCAAGTGGTAAATCAGCTCGACGAGCCAACGCTGGCCGATCTGATTTACGAATTCGGTGAGGAAAGGAGGTCGCGGAGAATCGCCAGAGCCATTGTTCGCGGGCGGCCTGTTACAACCACCGGGCAGTTATCCCGGATTGTAACATCAGCCGCCCCGGCAATGAAACAGGCGCACCTTCATCCGGCGACCAGAACCTTTCAGGCTCTTCGTATTTATGTCAATCGCGAGCTGGAAGAGATAAGTGCTTTGCTGGAGGCCGCACCCAAGTTGCTCAAGCCCTCCGCAAGACTGGTAGTTATCAGCTTTCACTCGCTGGAAGATCGCATCGCCAAAGACAGCCTGCGCGAAGGCGCGCGGGAGGGAATCTGGGAGATTCTCACTAAGAAGCCGGTTACGGCCGGGGAAGAAGAGTTAGAACGCAATCCGCGTTCAAGGAGCGCGAAGTTGAGGGCGGGGGAGAGAACAGCTACTAGCTGCTAGCTTCTAGCTTTATCTTCTGAGATTCGGACGTTTGCAGCTTTTATGAATGTTTTTGTGAGTGGCAAGAAAATTGTTCAGCAACCAGAACAGAGCTAGAAGCTAAAGGCTAGAAGCTAGCAGCTCGGGGAGGGAAAGATGGCGGCATGCGCAACAACCTATTTCGAAACAGGCAGAAGCTGGAGCGCGCGCGTCAATGAGCGCAACGCCGAGCTGCTGGCCGAGCAACCCCAGCGCCGGCGCTGCTCGCGCACGCCTGAGTTCCGCTTTCCCAAGAGCTTTGACAATAGCCGCCTGATCAAGGCGCCCGATCCGGTGCGCGCCCGCCAGATTCGCCTTTTCTCCGCGGCCATCACCGTTCTCTTCTCGCTGACCATGCTCTATGGCTTGCAGCACTTCAGCGCCATCGAGAGCGGTTACCGGGTCGAGTCGGAGAAGCAGTCCATCGAACAGTTGCGCGAGGAGAATCGCCAGTTGCGCCTCAGTGAAGCACAGCTCACCCAGCCGGCCCGCATCGACAAAATGGCTCGTGAACTTGGCTTTGCCGAGCCGCAGCCGGGCCAGATGGTCAACCCAGCCGCCCAGTCCGACGCCTCCGCTCCGGTTCTCGCGCAAGCCGTCCCTCCGGCTAGCAGCTTTTAGCTACTAGCCTCTAGCTCCTAGCTGCGATCACCGGAGCGATACCCATGCAGTCCGCCGTTCACCCCATCCCCAATACCGCGCCGCGCGCCATGCCTCTCCAGCGCAAGCGCTTCTGGCTGGTCTGCCTGCTCTTTCTCTGCTGGGCTCTCCTGATTGCCTTTCGCCTCTTCTGGCTTCAGGTGGTGCGCCACCATGAGTTCATGGAACGCGCCGAGAAGCAGCAGCAGCGCACCTTTGAGGTGGCTCCGCGCCGCGGCATCCTCTATGACCGCAACCAGCGCGAGCTGGCCATTACCGTGCAGGTGGACTCCATCTTCGCCGTGCCCAGCGAGATCGGCGACAAGCAGCGGGCCGCTAATGCCCTTGCCGCAGTCGTCCACACCGACCCTGACGACGCGCAGAGCAGCGAGGAGCAGATTGCCGCCCGCCTCCAGGCTGGCCGCAGCTTTGCCTGGGTTGCGCGGCGCGTCACGCCGGATGTGGCCGCCCGCGTGAAGGCGCTGATCGATTCCGGGGCTCTCAAAGGCATTTACTTCCAGAAAGAGTTTCAGCGCTTCTATCCCGACAACGAGATCGCCGCGCAGGTGCTCGGATATGTGGGCCTCGACGACAACGGCCTGGGCGGCCTGGAGCAGAAGTTCGAACCGCAGTTGCACGGCGTCCCCGGCCGCATGTATACCGCCCTCGATGCGCGACGCCACGTGCTCGGCTCCAGCGAGAGCGAGCCTCAGCCCGGCCAGAACCTGACGCTCACCATCGACGAGAACATCCAGTTTCTCGCCGAGCGCGCGCTCGACCACGCGATGCAGAGCACCCAGGCGGCCAGCGGCACTGCGGTGGTGCAGGACGTACACACCGGGCAGATTCTCGCGCTCGCCATTCGCCCCACCTTCAACCCCAACCTTTTCCGCCGCACCACGCCGGAGCTGCTGAGGAACCACGCGGTCAGCGACGTCTACGAGCCCGGCTCGGTCTTCAAGCTGGTCACTTATTCGGCGGCGCTGGAGCAGGGCGTGGCCAAGCCCGACGATCCCATCGACTGCCAGGGCGGCCAGATCACACTGGCTGGCCGCGTCATTCACGACGACAAGGGCGAGCACTACGGCGTCATCACGGTGCATGAGGCGTTGGAGCACTCCAGCGACGTGGCCGCCGTCAAGCTGGCCCTCAAGGTCGGCCCCGAGCGCTTCTATCAATTCATCCGCGACTTCGGCTTCGGCCAGCGCAGCGGCGCGGAGATGCCCGGCGAGACCCGCGGCCTGCTGCGCCCGGTGGGCAAGTGGGGCTCATCGTCGATTGGCTCCATCGCCATTGGACAGGAGGTCGGCGTCACGCCGCTGCAACTGGTCTCGATGGTTTCGACGATCGCCAACGGCGGCGTCTATCTGCCCCCGCGCGTGCTGCTGCCGGGGCAGGTGGATGGAACGGCAAACGGCAAAACACCGGCCGCGTCGCCATCGCCTTTCAAGCCGGGCGGTGAGTTGCCCAATCCGCTGCCTCCCGGAGCGCATCGTGTCCTCTCCACGATGACCGCCGCCGAAATGCGCAAGATGATGGAAGGCGTGGTGCTCTACGGTACCGGCAGAGCGGCTCAGCTCAACGGCTACTCCTCCGGCGGCAAGACCGGCACGGCGCAAAAGATCGATCCGGCCACNNGTCTCCGCGCCGGTCTTCGCCGAGGTGGCGCAGCAGGTGCTCGAGTACCTCACCGTGCCCCACGACATCGATCTGCGCCGCCCCCGCGCCACGGCCAACATCAAGCTGGCCGAGGACGACGCCCATGAGCAAGCCGCCGACATCAGCGCCCTCTACGCCGCAGCCAACGATCTGCCCAGCGACGATCCTCTGCGCGGCGACGCCAGCCAGCCCGCGGCTGCAACTCAGTCCGCCACCGCGAGTCCATCGCCAACCAGCGCACCGCCTGTGAACGCAGCCGGTACAGCCTCATCGCCGCAGCCCGCCGGCGCGTCGCCGCCGGCCACCGCGACCGTCCTCGTTGCCGGCGCAACAACCCTGCGCGTTCCTTCGCTGCTCGGCCTGCCGGTGCGCAAGGTCATCGAGCAAGCCGCCGCCGCCGGCCTGGAAGTCGAAATCACCGGCAGCGGCATGGTGCGCGAACAAGCCCCGGCGCCGGGAACCATGGTCGCTCCCGGAACCAGGATTGTCGTCCGCTGCGGGCGCTGAATCGGCAGATCAAAAGTCCTCTGAGGGCAAATACCTTCGCAGCACTCCGCAGAGTGGGCAAGTCACCACGATCACGATGGGCTGGAATGGGAACTCCCTCACACCTGCCGGGAGATACCGTCCTCCCGTTCATCACAAAAGTCCGATTTATCTTGCTCTTCCTGAGTTCGGATTGCCTCATTCCACCGGGTCGTCGGCGGTAAACGGCGAGCAGCAGGGTTTTTCGCTGGCGTGGAAGTTCATCAGTTCCAGACGAATGCCGTCGGGGTCGTAGAGGTTGAACTGGCCCTTGCCATCTTTGCCGATCTGGGTGTGCGCGTCGTGGACCCCGGTAAGGCGGTTGCCGGCTTCGAGCGTCTTGTGGGCCGCTTCTACAGAATTGACGCCGATTGAGAGATGATCGAGAACGCCCAGGTCGTGCTGCGAGATGGTGGCCGGAATGCCCGAGCCGGAGGGGCCGCTGGTAAGCATATATTCCAGCCAGTCGTGGCTGTCGGGGGTTTGCTGGCTTACCCAGTCAAGTCTGCTCTCCACCATGCCGCCGAACCAGTAGGGGCGAAAGCCGAGCAGGTCGCGATAGAAGGTGTCCTCGACGGCCCGGCTGTGCACCATGATTCCGATGTGCATGAGGTGGCGGCCGATGACGCTGGGGGCGGCGATCTCCTGGGGCAGGCGAGGAGGCTCGACGAACTCCACCTTGTTGCCTTCCGGGTCGAGCACGGTGAACCAGCGGCTGCCGTCGGCGCCTTTCTCCACCTTGGCCGGGGTCTTCCATGCCTTGGCGGAAAGATATTTGCGCATGCCCTCCGCGTCGCT
>PLPA01000036.1 GCA_003159355.1 Acidobacteriaceae bacterium
TCGTTTGAGGAGATTGCGCGCGGCATGGGGCTGAAAAGCCTGGCAACGGTGCACAAGCACATTACAAACCTCGAAAAGAAGGGGCTGCTGGACAGAGTACATAACCGCAGCCGCTCCATTGACGTTCTGCCGCCGGGGACGCGCACCCGCGCAAGCGACCGGCTACAGCTTGTCGGGCGCATCGCCGCAGGATTCCCCGTCGAAGCAATGCAGACCGAGGAAAGCATCTCGCTGCACGATGTAGTGGGCAATCGGGATGTCTTTGCCCTCGAGGTGCGCGGAGACTCGATGCGCGACGAGCACATTATCAGCGGAGATTACGTCTTGGTGGAACGCACGCGCACCGCTCGCCAGGGCGAGATCGTGGTAGCGCTCGTGCATGGCTCAGAGACTACACTGAAACGTTTTTACAGCGAGGGCAATAGAGTGCGGCTGCAGCCGGCTAACGTAGAGATGGATCCCATCTATGTTCCCGCCGCGCAGGTGGCCATTCAGGGCCGTGTGCTGGGCGTACTGCGCAAGTACCGGTGATTGGTCCTCGCAGTACGCTGCTCTTGAAAAACGAAAGGCCCGGCGCACTCGCCGGGCCTTTCGTTGCTGCTCATCCGCAACTGCAAATGTAACCGTTACGCCAGCAGGCGCTTGATCTTCTCGTCAATCACATCTTGCGGAACAAAGCCGACGATCTGGTCGGTCACTTTGCCGCCTTTGAAAAACAAAAGAGCAGGAATGCCGCGAATGCCATAACGTGACGGCGTTGCTCCATTCTCGTCCACATTCACTTTGACCACCTTCAGCTTGCCGGCATAGCTTGCGGCTACGCCCTCGACTGTCGGCCCGATAGCCTTGCAGGGACCGCACCACACGGCCCAAAAATCCACCAGAACCGGCTGCTCGCTCTTGAGCACCTCCTGGTCGAACGTTGCATCGCTTACTTCCAGAACTCCCAAACCAGCCATGATCCTCCTTGCGGTCATTGCGCACTTCAATTGTAACGGTAACCGAACTTTAATGAGATGCGGTAGCCAGCGGCAAAGTCGCAATCCGCTTCTTTACCCTCAACAGCGACCGAAGCCGGAGAAGCTGAAAAAGGTGCGAACTTTCTGTAAGATGCTGTAAACAAAATGGTCCATTCGCATCAAGAGCAAACAAAAGCGCCCGTGGGCCTATAAAGGACCACGAGCGCTAGAGCAGCCCTCCCCCAGAACTGCCCACGGTGCGAATTTAGGTGTTCCAGGAGTAAAAAGCAAGTAATCTTGAGTAACAAAAGAAGTAACATATCCGCGACAAATTTAACCCCAAAAAGTAACATTCTGGCGTGAAATTGCACACAAACCGGTATCTTACCCCCAGTAAAGGCAACCCCAGGACATCTGTCAAAAGGCCAGCTACGTTGATATGAGACCGAAAGTCATCGGTCTGTGCCTTGGCTGGCCGCGTTGCCTCAAAGGAACTGGCTTGCTCCCTTTGACTCAAACCGGCAGACCTTGAGTTCCGGCTTCATTTGCCCTTTCATCGCCTCTCGAATTGCAGCCGCGGCCTGTGGCACACTCCCCTCATTGCCGACGATTACCAGGACCGAGGGCCCGGCGCCGCTCAGAGCCGCGCCCAGGATGCCCTGCTCTCCAGCCAACGGCAGCAGACAGCCGAGCAAGGGACAGATGGATGCGCGGTAAGGCTGATGAATGCGGTCTCGCATGGCGACGCGCAGCAGATCGCCCCGCGCCTGTGCAAAGGCCAGCCCCAGCAGCGAAACGGATTGAATGTTGGCTACCACGTCGGCGCGAGAGTAGTTTGCAGGCAGCACCGCGCGCGCCTTGCTGGTAGCAAGAGGCTCAGTGGGCAAAACCACAATTGCCCGCCACTCGGCCGGGGGCTCGACGCGTGCAATGTGGACTTTTCTTCCTGCGCTGGCGGTTGTGACAAACCCGCCCAGCCAGCATGCAGCGGCATTGTCAGGATGGCCTTCGAGTACCGCAGCCTCCTCCACAATCCGCTCAGAACTCCAGTCGAGGCGGCCAAAATGAACCGCCAAGGCAATTGCTGCAAGCCGTCCGGCCGCCGACGAGCCGCAGCCCATCCCCAGCGGAATCTCGTTGTTCATGCGAATCGCCATAGGAATCGCCGGCCGGCCGTTCGACTTCAGCAGTCCCTTGTAAATCTCCAGAATGAGATTGTTCTCCAGCCGGGAGCAGCGCTCCCGGTCGCGGCCCGTAGCCACAATCGAATACTCCCTGGCTGGCGCGGCCTCAATCTCCAGATAGAAGTCAAGAGCCACGGCCGCGGCGTCGAAGCCGGAGCCAAGATTGGCCGAGGAGGCCGGCAAACGCAGCCGGACCGGGTTCGCTTGCAATCCCTCGCTCATCCTGCTCTGCCCTTCAGCGCGGCCAGCACCGCGGCCGGCGTAGCCTCCACGACTTGCGCATTGCGCTGCAAGCTGGCGATCTCCGCCTCCCGGCCCGCGCTTTCGTCCGCGCTCAGTAGCGTTCCGCGATGGAATTCGATGGTATAGTCGGCGTCCTTGAGCGTGTGCCCGGTCAGCACCAGAACCACCGTCTCGCTCGAAGCGATCTTGCCCTCGGCTCGCAGCTTCTTCAACCCCGCCAGCGTCACGGCGGAGGCCGGCTCGCAGCCCAGCCCCTCGGCGCCGATCTCGGCCTTGGCGATGGCGATCTCCGCTTCGGTCACATCCAGGCACCAGCCGCCCGTCTCCTGAATCGCCCGCGCGGCCTTGCGCCACGAGGCCGGGTTGCCGATGCGAATCGCCGTGGCCCGTGTGTGCGCCTCCACCGGCTCCAGCGATGTGCCGCCGTTTTCAGCCAGGCTGCGCACCAGCGGATTCGCCCCCGCGGCCTGAATCACGGAAATCTTCGGCATCCGCGCCGTGAGGCCCAGCTCGAGCATCTCGCGGAAGCCCTTGCCCAGCGCGGAAGAGTTGCCCAGATTGCCGCCGGGCACAATCAGGTGGTCGGGAACATTCCAGTCGAAGGCTTCGGCAATCTCGAAGGCCGGCGTCTTCTGCCCCTCCAGCCGGTAAGGATTGACCGAGTTGAGCAGGTAGATCGGCGCTTCGTTCACAATCCGCGTCAGCAGCGTCAGGCAGCCGTCGAAGTCGGCCTTCAACTGGCAGGTCACCGCGCCGTAGTCCATCGCCTGCGAGAGCTTGCCCCAGGCGATCTTGCCGTCGGGAATCAGCACCAGGCTCTTCAACCCGGCGCGCGCGGCATAGGCGGCCATCGCCGCCGAGGTGTTCCCGGTAGACGCGCAGGCCACCCACTCGAAGCCCCGTTCCTTGGCCACGCTCATCGCCGCGGTCATGCCCGTGTCTTTGAACGAGCCGGTCGGGTTCATCCCCTGGTGCTTGGCGAAGAGCTGGTCGATCCCCAGCCTCTTGGCGGCGCGCGGCAGGTGGTAGAGCGGCGTATTGCCCTCGAAGAGCGTCACCGCATTGCCAAAGCTCTCCAGAATCGGCAGCAGCTCGCGGAAGCGCCACACGCCGGAGTGGTCCAGCCCCTCCGACGAGCAGCGCCGCTCCCGCCACAGCCACTTGAGCGCGCCGGGATTGGGACGGTCCGGCCCCTTGCGATGGCTCCAGCCGGGGTACTCCACTTCAAACAGGTCGCCGCAATCGGCGCAACGGAAGTCCGGCCGCGCCTCCGCGCCTTCAAGGCTCGCCCCGCATCCAAAACAACGCAACTGATGTAAATTTTCGCTCATGCCTGCTGATAGGTTACCAGCAGACACCGCTTTTTGCCGCGCCGCGCAGTCCCGCGCCGTCTTCAGGGATCGCGCCATCCAACAAAACAAACTGTCATCCTGAGTAGCAGGCCTTGCCGCGTCAAGTTAGGCCATAAATGAACGAGCCGCTTCAAATTCACCCCGGAGGGGTGGTGGAAAATAGCCCCGGGTGGAGCGCAGCGTAACCCGGGGAATCACCGACCGTCAAAGGATTGCGCCCCGTAGGGGCGCGGCGAAATCCTCTTGTTCAAACGGAGTCGAAAGCCTGCACTGAGCGGAATCGAAGGGTGCTGTAACGCCCCTTCCCGCCTTTAGAAATCCACCCACGCGGCACAAGCCGCGTAAAATTCCCCGCCGCCACAATCGCAAATGATACACTGATCGTCAATTATCAAAACCCACGCCGATGTCGCGAAAATCAATCAAGTCGATTGCCGTTGCCCTGATGATCGCGCTGGGTGTCGTGTCAGCGGCAGCGCTCAGCCTGTTATTGAATCTCTTTTCCGGTCATCAGGCGTTCACGGATTTCCTCAAAGACCAATCCTGGTATACACCGCAGAACCTGGTGTGTTTTATCCTGATTGGCATTGTTGCCATGATTGCTTTAGGGAACCTCTGCACAGGTGCC
>PLPA01000251.1 GCA_003159355.1 Acidobacteriaceae bacterium
GCGAGCTCGCACCAGCAGGTCGCCCCATCCAGCATCGCGGAGACCATCCCCACGATCTTTTCGAGGATCTCCGCCAGTGGCCGCGATCCGTTGATGTCTACGAGGATGCGGCTGCGCTGGCGTTCCAGGGCCGCCAATACGGTCGTCTGCCGGCGAACCGTGTGCTCGAGCTTCCATCCCCAGCCGCCTACCAGGGCCACGATCGCGAGCAGCAAGACGACGATGAGCGTCAGATTGCGAATGTTCAGCAAAGGGGGACCTTTGATGACTTCAATGTCATCAAAGTTGCGCAGCAGAATATCGAACGCCACCGGGCCGCCGAATGGGTCGGAGTTATGGACGGTGCAGATTCCGGTTACGCGCACCCATGAACCCAGCGAGACCTCCTTCATCGCCACCAGCGAACCGCTCGGGTGCCGGTAAATTGCTGAAAACGGGTGGCCGTCAGCAACCAGGGTATATTCGTCCTGTGCGCCCCCGCGCGCCTGCACTGCGACCTGTCCTTCGATGGAAACCAGATCGTAGTGGTGCCCATCACCCCGGTCGCCGACCACGGCCAGTTGTCGCCAGGTCACAGGGAGTGGCGCGACCGGCGCCTGCACGCCGCTATCTTTAATTTCGCTATGAGTCAGTTCCAAAAAGCCATCATTTGCGCTGCGAGCCTGATCGGCCATCATGACATTGGGAAAGCCTGTTGCGTCCGCCAGATCGCCGATGCGCAAGGGGATGTCGGTCCTGGTTCTGATCCACAGGCTCTTGCCGCCGTCCTGCAGCACTACCGCCGAACCGGGCTGATAGTAGGTGATGGAGCCCCGGACCCGGATTCTGGGCGAAAGATCGTTGACGCGATAGTCGCTCATGATCTGGTGCATGGGCGTGACCGGAAGATTCCACAAGGCGTCCTTGGAGCTTTTGAGGACACGAATCTGTGCAACGGAGGAAACATGGAGCACAATGCCGGTCTGCTGCATCTTGTCATCGAATTCCCCGCCGGCTGCCCCGATGATCTCCACCTCATCGTCCAGCAGGTTATTCAGCGCCTCCTGATTGTCGCTGTCCAGGGCCACCTCGATATAGCCACCATCGGTCAAGACCTGAAGAGTGGCGCCGCGAAAGTGGGCCTGCGAACTCCAGACCAGATCGGCGGCGCGGACAACACCGCGCATCTTGACCAGAAGGCAGTCGTGCTGCCCGAGGATCAGATCGCCGAAGCTGACGGGAAGCGCTTCGGGCAGGGCTCCGTGATGGAGAACCTGCACATCATGGCTCTCGATGATGAGGCCAAAGCTATTGCGCGTCGTTCCTTTGACCAGTACGCGATCACCGGGGAGCAGTTTGGCGTTCGTGGTGACTTTCACAAAAGCGGCGAGGCCGTCATCCTGCACAAAGAGCAGATGTTCGTAGCCACGGAAGTAGGTTACTGTGGCTTCAAGATCGACCGGAAAAACCTTGCCAGCCTCGGCGTTGCTGAGGGCGGAAAAATCGCGCAGCTTAGTCAGCGTGCCGGGCGGCGCTGCCCCGGCAGCCGCGGCCCAGCCGAGAAGGATCGCGAACATGGGAATCAGTTTCTTCATCGGGCACGCATAGGCCAACCGGCAACCGTGCTTTTTGGCTCCTGAGAGTACTTATCGGCAAGAGTTGCGAATCTTATCTCTAGCATGGAGAATACACTTTCGGCGGACCAGCGTGCGCCGTGGACTCATATCCCGTTTTGAGACCTGATTGCACGATGTTTGCTCAAGTACCGGAATGCTGGGGAGACATAATGAATTAGATGCCGGTGAAATCCTTTTCGTTGTCTGTGACAACGATACGCTTGATTCGGCGACGGCGGCGAGAATCATGTTCAGCGCGCTGCGTGGGCGTCCGGCTCTTGCGCCTTGTGCCATCAGTCGCGCACGGATCAAGCTGGCATGACCGGCATCCGATTTTACCGCGACTTGCCGCCGTCAAAAGCGTCTAAACGCTCAGCTCGAATCCGCCGCATTGGTATACTATCACTTGGCGATGCTGGTTTGCCTGGACCTGGCTTCCGTGCGATATTGCTGGACTGCCCGGCACTTTTCCGGGGAAGGAAGACGATGGGAACGCTGCTTGAGTCGATTCACTCGCCCGCCGATCTAAAGCGCCTGAACTTTGCGCAGATGGCGACGCTGGCCGAGGAGATTCGCGAATTCCTGATTCAGACGCTCTCCAAGACCGGCGGCCACCTGGGGCCGAATCTGGGCGTGGTCGAGTTGACGCTGGCGCTGCACACGGTCTTCAATACCCCAGAGGATAAGCTGCTCTTCGACGTGAGCCACCAGGCTTACATCCACAAGATGCTCACTGGACGGCTGGAGCGCATGGAGACGATTCGCCAGCCGGGCGGGCTCAATGGCTTCATGCTGCGCACTGAGAGCGAGCACGACTGCTACGGCGCGGGGCATGCGGGGACGGCGCTCTCAGCGGCGCTGGGCATGGCCGTGGCGCGCGATCTGGCCGGCGGCAAGGAGCACGTGATCGCCGTGGCGGGCGACGCCGCCTTTACTAATGGAATCTCCTTCGAGGCGCTGAACAATATCGCCGAGCAGACCAAGCGGCTCATCGTGGTGCTCAACGACAATGAGTGGTCCATCGACCGCAATGTGGGCGCGATTGCCCGCTACTTCCACAAGATCGTCACCAACGAGCGCTACAAGAGCCTGCACGATTCAGCCCATCGCATGATCGAGCGGGTGGGTGGCAAGACGGCGGCGGAGGTGGCGCGCCGCGCCGAAGAGGCCGCCAAGAGCCTGCTCTGGCCTTCCATCCTCTTCGAGGAGTTCGGGCTGCAATACTATGGTCCCATCGACGGCCACAACCTGCCGCTGCTGGTGGAGACCTTCAAGTTTCTCAAGGCGGAGACCAACCACCCTGTGCTGCTGCACGTGCTGACGCAGAAGGGCCGCGGCTTCCAGCCGGCGCTCGACCTGCAGAAGAAGTTTCACGGCCTTGGTCCCTTTGATCCGGAGACGGGCGAGACCAAGCCAGTCGGCCAGCCCACCTATGCCGAGGTCTTCGCCAACACGCTGGTGGGCCTGGCGAACAAGGACGAGCGCATTGTGGCCATCACCGCCGCAATGCCCAGCGGCACGGGACTGGACCTCTTCCGGCCGCACCATCCCAAGCGCTTCTTCGACGTGGGCATTGCCGAGGAGCATGCGGTGGTCTTCGCCGCCGGCATGGCCACGCGCGGCTTCAGGCCGGTCTGCGCCATCTACTCGACTTTTCTTCAACGCGCCTTCGACTGCATCGTTCATGACGTGGCGCTGCAAAAACTGCCGGTGCTCTTCTGCATGGACCGCGCAGGCCTCTCCGGCGACGATGGGCCGACGCATCACGGCTTGTTCGACATCGCCTACCTGCGCGGCGTTCCGGAGATGGTTCTGATGGCCCCCAAGGACGAGGACGAACTGGCCGACATGATGGCGACTGCCCTCCAGCTTCCGGGGCCCAGCGCCATCCGCTATCCGCGCGGCGTGGGGCCGGGCGTGGCGCGCAAACCCGAGCCGCAATTGATTCCCGTGGGCAAGGCCGAGGTGCTCCAGGACGGCTCCGACGTGGCCATTCTCGGCCTCGGCCCCATGACCACCCTGGCTGAGGAGTTAGCCGTCCGCCTGGAGCGCGAAGGCTTCTCCGCCGCGGTCATCAATCCGCGCTTCATTAAACCTCTCGACTGTGAGATGCTCGCCGAATACGCCGGCCGCGTCGCCGCTTTCGTGACGTTTGAGGACCATGTGAAGATGGGCGGCTTCGGTTCCGCCGTCATCGAGGCGCTTCAGGAGTTGGGCAGCGCGGTTCCGGTCGTCCGCATCGGCTGGCCCGACCATTTCATCGAGCACGGCAAGGTCGATGACCTGCGCGCCAAGTACGGCCTTACCGTCGATGAGGCTGAGGCCCAGGTATTGCCGCTGCTTGTGCATCGCCAGCGGCCCGTGCTGGTGGCGCGATAGAAAGCTGGCCTGATCATCGTGGCGTTGGCTCCCACGCTGCTGCCGTCAAATATTTATTGCCGGAGGCCGGGCGCGTTTGACCGCGGGCGCGGAATCCCTTTATGATGAGCTAGTTGGTTTTGGTCGCCGGCGCTCGGTCGCGGCTACTGCCAATACGGCTGCAAGATGGGCCGTGCATACGAGTTGCCCACTCGTTCAATGGTAGGACAGCTGCCTCTGGAGCAGCATATTGGGGTTCGAATCCCTGGTGGGCAGCCACATAAACCAGCCGTATGCTGAATTCTGACCTCCCGCCCGTTGCTTCTCCGCTTGCAGCCTTCCTTTGCGACTCTTTTGGCCAAGCCGCGTCTATATGCATGAGACGGTTTCATTCTCGCCGGCCGGAGTTCAAGGGTTCAGGCGTGCGGAAACCGCGAGCCAGACGGGATTGCCCGCCACTGGCTATACTGATTTTTGGCGTTATCAACACGAGGAACAACCCAGCCGAAAGGCTGGTTACGTGACGAGGTCAATGAATCCATGAAATCACTCTACGAACGGCTGCGCGCACGCCGTCTCGCTTCCGTGTTTGTCTTGCTTGCCACGCTCTCGGCCGTTATCGTGGGCGGTTCTTTTGCCGCGCACGGGGTTCGCGCACAAGAGAAGCAAAACTCGAGCGCCGATGCCACTCCGCTGAAAGTGGTCAATTCCACGGTTCTTCCCAACGAGTTTGTGAAGATCGCCAAAGAAGTTGGCCCGGCAGTGGTAAACATCAACACCCGGACCCTGCCCAAGCAGGTCGCGGGCAAGGGCCGGCGCAACTTCCACGGCCGCGTTCAGCCCGTTCCTCAGCAGCCCGGCGACGACGATCAGGACGAGGACCAGAATCCGCAGCAAGGCCAAAACCAAGGCCAGGGCAACATGCAGGACTTTTTCAACCGCTTCTTTGGCGGACAGATGCCCGACACGGAGGGCGGGGACGACGGCCAGGTCCGCCAGTCTCTGGGCTCCGGTTTTATTGTCGACCCCAAGGGCTACATCATCACCAATTATCATGTGATCGACAAGGCCGACGAGATTTACGTCAAACTCTCCACCGACCCCGACAACCAGGATTTGGGCCGAAGGGCGCGGGTCATCGGCTTCGACAAGTCCACCGATCTGGCGGTCATCAAGATCGAAGCCAGCACGCCGCTGCCGACGGTGAAGCTGGGTAACTCCGAGACGGCGCAGGTGGGCGACTGGGTGGAAGCCATCGGCAGCCCCTTCGCGCTCGCGCAGACCGTTACCGCGGGCATCATCTCAGCCAAGAACCGGACCATCGAGCCGGGGGCCAACGGTCAGTTTCAGCACTTCATCCAGACCGATGCGGCCATCAATCCGGGCAACTCGGGCGGACCGCTGCTGAACATGAACGGCGAGGTAATCGGCGTCAATACGGCCATCTTCACGCAATCGGGCGGCTACCAGGGCCTGGGCTTCGCCATGCCCTCCAACACTGTGGTCGAGGTCTACAACGATCTGATCAGCCCCAGCCACAAGGTGACGCGCGGCTCCATCGGCATCATATTTCGGCAGGATCTCTCGGGCGCGGTAAACCGCGTCTACGGCTTCAAGAACGGCGTGCTGGTGCAGGAGATCACAGCAGGCGGCCCGGCGGAGAAGGCCGGGCTCAAGGTGGGCGACATTCTCACCACGATTGACGGTCGGCCGATCAAGGACGGCGACGATCTGGTCAACGAGATTGCCAGCCGCAGGCCGGGATCGAGCATTCGCCTGGGCCTGATGAGAGAAGGCAAGCAGACCGACGCCACGGTCACGATTGGCGACCGCGACAAAGTCTTCGCCGACCTCGGCAACCAGCAGGCTGAGAAGGACTCCGAGGAGAAGGGCGACCCGGGCGAGGCCAAGCTGGGCATTGTGGTCCGTGAGGTCACTCCGGCCACTGCGGCCAAGCTGCACACTACCGGCGTCGTCATCCAGTCGGTGCGCTCCGGTTCCTTCGCTGACCTGCAGGGGCTGGAGCCTGGCTTGGTCATCATTCGCATCAACAAGCAGCCCACCGGCAACAAGGAACAGTTCGATGCGGTGGTGGGCAAGATCAAAACCGGCGATGACGTGGTCTTCGAAATCATGGACCCGCGCCATCCCGACCAGGGCATCAACTACGTGGGCGGAACGTTGCAGTAATGTTTGGAAAATGTCGTGGGTGCCCCACCCTAGCCTGTCATCCTGAGCGAAGTCGAAGGATCTGCTTCTTGCTCACTTGCGGCTAGGGTGGGAGACCACGCGCCCACTCCCGCATACCGCTGGATTTCCTCTTGCAAATTGGTTTTGTCTTGCTGCCATGCGGGACAATTCGTTAGAATTTATTAACAAGGTCAGGCCAAATCTGATGACCCAGAGGTGAAGCAGCGTGCTTTCTCTTCGAGCAAGCCTGTCAGTTGCGCTGTTCGTGGCTCTGGCAGCATCCCCGGCCTTTGCAACCAAAGTTCATTCTGCCCCGGCCAGCAAAACCGCGAAGCACCACGCCCACAAGAAAGCCGCGCCCAAATTGCGCGGCCAGCAGGCCATTGATCCAGCCCGGGTGATGGAGATTCAGCTGGCCCTCATCCGCGAGCACTATCTTCCCGGTCCCGCCAACGGCAACTGGGACGAATCGACCAAGGCCGCCATGCAGAAGTATCAGGCCAATCAGGGCTGGCAGACGAAGTTGATGCCAGACTCGCGCGCGCTGAAGAAGCTTGGCCTTGGCCCCGACTACTCGAACGCAATCAACGCCAAGAACTCATCCTTCGCCCCGCCGCCCGCCGCCGGCACTACTCCGCCGGCGCAGGCAGCTGATTTTGCCGATGCCGCGGGCGTGAACCGGTAATTCTGCCGGCCCTGTTCCATTTCACATAAGAAAGGCCGCCCGAGGGCGGCCTTTTTTGCGTATTCATGCGCCTCAGAAGTGGAAGGCCGGCATCCCCTTCAGCAGGAACTCATAGCGCGGGCGCAGCGTATCCGGCCCAGAGGTGATGGTGCTGTCGAGGTGGATGAGCGAGTCGTTTGTGTCGTACTTCGGCCACACGGGCAATCCCGGTCCATTGGGATCGCCGGTCCTGGCGAAGTTGGTCCAGTAGCTCATCATCTGCTCGCTCAGCTTGCGATCCTCGGGCCGCCACACTGCGCCGGGCCTCGTGTCCAGCGTGCCGAAGACGTACTCGATGTCGTCGGAGTGGAAGGCGAAGGTGCCGGGGTGATATTTACTGGGAAGTGCGGCCAACTCGAAGTGATAGCGGTAGACCGGAGATTCTCCCGTCTTGCGATGCGCCTCAATCCACTTCCAGGTGCCGAAGGCGATAAAGTTGTCGCTGCCGTAGTCGATGGCCGAACGCAGGGCCTGCGCGTCGGTATCGGCGGGGTAGAGCGTCAAAAACTCCGCGGCGCGCTCCTTGTAGAGGCCGCCAATCATGCCCTTGAACTGCTCTGCGCTCATGGGGCGCATGGCGAAGAAGCTGCCCTCATCGCGGTTCCAGCCGGCCAGCAGCGGCACATGAGCCTGTTTGCCCGTGGCGTAGGTGTCTGGGACCGGCTCAGTCAGCAGCTTGCCGTCGACAACGGGCCAAAAGCCGCCCTTCCTGCTTTTAGCCGCATCCAGGACCTTGTCCGTCGGCAGCGCACGNNGAAGGCCGCGCCGCTCTCGCCGATGGCCTTTTGGAAGAGGCCGCGGGCCGCTGGAGAGGCCATCAGCGTGCTGACGGCAAAGGAGCCGGCGCTCTCGCCGAAGATGGTCACGTTCTCCGGATCGCCGCCGAAGTTCCTGATGTTGGCCTTGACCCATTGCAGCGCGGCCACCATGTCGAGCAGGCCGTAGTTGCCCGCCGCGCCGTTGGCTTCTTTCGCCAGATCAGCCGTGGCCATAAAACCAAAAACGCCCAGCCGGTAGTTGATGGTGACCAGCACCACACCCTTGAGGGGCAGAAAGTCGCCGTTATGCCGCGGCTCAGAGGCGGAGCCGCCCGCGTAGCCGCCGCCGTGAATCCAGAACATGACCGGCAGCTTGCTCGCCGCCGTGACGCCGGCAGGCGTGTAGACGTTCAGGAAAAGGCAGTCCTCGCTGTTTGCGTCGTCCTGGAAGATCAAGTCGTCAAAAACATGAACCTGGGCGCAATGAGCGCCGAATTTGGTCGCATCGCGCGTGTCCTTCCACTTGGCGGGCGGCTGGGGCGCTTTCCAGCGCAATTCACCCACCGGAGCGGCCGCATAGGGCAGGCCGAGAAAGGCCTTGACCTTGCCATCGTTGATAGTCTTGCCCTGGGCCTTGCCTTGTTCAGTCTTAACCGTCAGTGAGTCTGCATGGAGCGGAGCAGATAGCCCTGCCACGAGCCCCGCGATTGCCAATGCATACACTATTTGCCTTCCCAAACGCATGGTAAAAGCCTCCGCGCAACATTTCAGGAAGACGTGCCGGCGGTGGCGCGAGTTTCAAAAGGTACGGTTGGCAACTGCGCTCACTTCGCAATCACATCAATCGCCGCGGTCATCGTCCTGGGCGGCATGCAGGCGTGATTGTCGCAGGCCTGATAGTGGAGCTGGGCCTCGACCAGGTGATCGCCGGCCGTGGCCACAATGCGCGCCTGGATGGTGAACTCGCCGCTGTAGACACTGAGTTTTGTCTTGGGGTCGAGGGGTAGCGTAAACTCCGCGCCGGGCGGGTAGACAGCGCCTTCGAGGCGCACGCCGGAGTCTCCGGGAATCGAGAGGGTGGTGGGGATGAGTTCGTCTTCGCTGGGTGTGTGGGAGTTGATGTGCAGTCCCGGCGCGATGCGGAAGTGCAGCGTAACCGTGGTAGGCTTTCCGGCGGTAACGGTGACCTGCTCGGGGAAGAGGTACTCGACGGCCGCGGGCTTGAAAGTGGAATGGCCGGTAAAAATTGTCGTCTGCGCCGGGGCCGGCAAGCCCGCCAAAGCGATGGCGATGGCAATGCACATTCCAGATTTAGCAGTAATCATCAATCTGTCCTTATACTCCTGGCTAACTCCGCTAACCCAGCTAACCTCGCTAACCCCGCTAATCCCCCAGCGCCTTCCTGATGTTGGCTTCGATCTCCGCCTTCGAGGTCAATCCCAGTTGCGCGGCCACCACGATTCCGTTGCGGTCCACGAAAAAGGAGGTGGGCAACTCGTCCAGGCCGCCGTAGGGCTGGCTGATCGAGTCGCCGTCGATCAGCACCGGGTAGGGCATTTGCATCTTCTGGACGAAGCGCGCGATCTGCCGCTTTTCGTCGCTCAACTTCCCTGGGTCTCCGCGGTCGATGTCGTCTGCGGAGATGCCCAGCACCTCAAAGCCCTGCGCCGCGTATTGGTTGCGCAGCTCGATCAGCCAGGGAGTCTCAATCTTGCACGGAGCGCACCAGGTGGCCCAGAAGTTGATCAGCACCGCCTTGCCCTTGTAGCTGGCCAGCGAGCGCTTCTCTCCGCCGAGGTCTTCGAGCGTGAACGGAGGCGCGGGCTTGCCTTGGAGCGGCGTGACGTACTGCGGCGCTCCGCCAGCGGGGTTGGCGATTAGTTCGCCCTGCGGCGCAATGGCCAGCAGCCGCTCGCGGGCCTGCTTGCGGTATTCGAAGTTGGCCCAGCCGGCCCAGGCAAAGGCGGCCAGGATGAAGAGAACGATGGAAAGGACGAGGGAGTTTCGCTTCACGGGGATTGGCCTCTTGGCTTATTGTACGAGGAATGTTGGGTTTCTCACCCTTTTATACGATCAAGTCTGGGTGCCCCATCCTTTCGCGTTCTTGGCGAAAGGGTGGGAGACCATGAATCTTATTGTCTGCCCCACCGCAGGGTTGAAACTGTTACCATCAATTCCGATGAGCGAACCAGGAAGTCAGCCCAACCAACAAGATCGTGATGCAGGCCGGAGGCTCGCGCCGGCGGCATTGGTGCGCACCGAGGCGGCAGCGCTGGAAGCCTTGGCCACGCGCCTGGAGGGCCCGATGGCCGCGGCCTTCGACCGAGCCGTCGAGCTGATTCTGCGCTGTGGCGAGGAGCGCGGGCGAGTAGTGGTCACCGGCATGGGCAAGAGCGGAATTATTGCGCAGAAGATCGCCGCCACACTCAGCTCTACCGGCTCGCCGGCCTTGTTTCTGCATCCCGCCGAGGCGGTGCACGGCGACCTGGGCGTGCTGATGGCGGGCGACGTGGTGGTGGCGCTCTCGGCCAGCGGCGAGACCGAGGAGATTCTGCGCTTGCTGGCTACGCTCAAGCGCAAGGGCGACTCTCTGATCAGCCTCTGCTGCCGTCTGGATTCGACTCTGGCGCGGGCCAGCGATGTGGCTCTGGATTGCGGCGTGGAGCGCGAGGCCTGCGGTCTGAACCTCGCGCCAACGGCTTCGACCACCTCGATGCTGGCGCTGGGCGACGCGCTGGCCATTGCTGTGAGCCTGCGCAAGGGCTTCCGCGCGGAGGATTTTGCCGAGCTGCATCCCGGTGGCAAGCTGGGCAAGCGGCTGGCCAAGGTGCGCGACCTGATGCACGCGGGTGATGCCGTGCCGGTGGTCAGCCCTGTCACTCCGATGACCGACGTGATCTACGAGATGTCCTCGAAGAAGCTGGGCGTGACCACCGTGCAGGAGGAGGGCCGTTTGCGCGGCGTGATCAGCGACGGCGACTTGCGGCGGCTGCTCGAGCGCGAGGGCGGCGCGGCGCTCAGCCGCACGGCCGGCGAAGCGATGAACGCCCATCCGCGCACCATCGCCGCCGAGGAGCTGGCCGCCACGGCGCTGGCGATTCTGGAAGAGCGCAAGATTACCTCGCTGGTGGTGGTGGACGCTAAGGGGACGGTCGAAGGCGTCTTGCATCTGCACGATCTGTGGGGCGTGGAGCTGATTTGAAATACGTTCGAGCCGATGCCATTGATTTCGCTGTAATAGATAGGTAAAACAGCAGGATTCCCGATGTCCGTGACCTTTAAGCCAATCGCATATCAAGAACTCAACGGTAAACAGAAAGAGGCCTATAACTTACAAAAGGTTTCGTCGATATTGGCCGACTTAGGTTTCGTGACGATTCGGATGACCAGCGATTGGGGAGGAGCCGACTTCATCGCGCAACACCTTACGGGCGTCTTTCTGAAGGTGCAGCTCAAGAGCCGATTGACGTTTGCCAAAAAATACTCGGGCAACGACAAGGAATTGTACATTTGCTTCAGGGACAAGGACCGTTGGTATCTCTATCCGCATGATGAATTGTTGAAGCAGAATCTCGACAAGAGGTACATTGGAAAAAAGTTTTGGGATGAACATGAGGACTACTCCAATCCCAATCTGTCCAAAGGACAAAGGCTACTGCTTGAACCATATGAATTGAAATCCAGTCAGGCAATTACCCTGTAGCGCCTTTCCGGGCCGACACTACCACGAATCCCAATTCGCTGTATGATTTCAGCAGGAGTTGGCCTCATGACCACCCGAATCGTTCGCGTAGGAAACACGCTGACCGTCGAAATCCCCGAGGAGCTGGTCGCCGAGGCCGCGCTGCCAGTGGGGGATCCTGTCGAATGGGTTCCGAATGGAGCGGGCAGCCTGGCGCTCGTCAGCTCTCCCAGAACCGTCACTCGTAAGAAGCCAGCCGATATGACCATCGAAGAGCTCATGGAAGGCCTAAACGAAGGCGATAGCCTCGGCGAATACGACTGGGGTCCTCCGCGGGGAGTGGAGGTTTGGTAAATCCTTACGTACCCGATGCAGGGGATCTGGTCTGGCTGAATTTCGATCCACAAGCCGGGCACGAGCAAGCCGGTTTCAGGCCCGCCGTTATCCTCTCTTCCAAATACTTCAACCTTCGGTCGTCGGTCGCCTTTGCGTGTCCCATCTCCAGCAAAGTGAAGGGGTATCAATTCCAGGTGGTTCTGCCGCTAGGCCTTCCCGTTCACGGAGCGGTCCTTTGCGAGCACATGAGAAGCCTCGATTGGCGAGTGCGCAATGTTGCATTCCTGGGTCGAATGCCGGACGATGTCCTCCTTCAGGTCAGAGGCGTGGTCCGGACAATAGCCGGAATTCCCAAATAGCTCCACCGCTACTCCGCGCTCCGGTTCGGTCCAACATTTAGAATCAATCTAGTCATTTGCACTTCGTCCGCGGCCAAACGCTGCGCTCCAGCGACAAGCCTTGAGTGCAGGGGTGGCAGGCGGACGGGAAAGTACGCTCTTATCTCTATGCATCGTTGGTCCAAGCTCTTTGTACCCACTCTCCGCGAGGCCCCGGCAGACGCCGAAGTGGCCAGCCACAAGTTCCTGCTCCGCTCTGGCTACATCCGCCAGTTGGGCGCGGGCATCTACAGCTATCTCTTTCTCGGCCAGCGCTCGATCAACAAGATCATCGGCATTGTGCGCGAAGAGATGGACAAGATCGGCCAGGA
>PLPA01000012.1 GCA_003159355.1 Acidobacteriaceae bacterium
GTCGGCCCAGGCCTCGGCGGCGGGGTCCACGGGCAGCCAGGGCTGGACGGGCTTCAGCGCATTGCCGGCGATGGCCGAGACCAGCTCTACATCCTGCTCGATCACGTGCGCGCCCCGCGTGGCCACGCGCTCACGGAAGAGCCAGCGCGCCGGTGTCTCTCGTGGATTAGCCTCGCCGATCACCCTGCCGCAACCCGCCAGCCGCGCCAGCAGCGCCGAGCGGATGGCCCCTTGCAGGTCGATCACCGCGTCGTACTCGCCGGCCCGAAGCGCAGAGCGCAGAGCCTTGAACTCCTCGCGGGTTTGGCGGCTGAAGGGAGCTTTGCGCCAGTTTTTGGTGGGGGCAAAATGCAGGTGGTCGACCAAAGGCTGTAAAGGTTGTGGCTGAGCGTTGATGAGCTGGTAGGCCAGGGCTTCAGCCCTGGCATTGAATGGCGCAAAAATCGCGGGGGCTTTAGCCCCTGAGGTGTGCTTTTCAGGAGTCTCGCCCGGCTTTCCAATAGCCTGCTCCGCCGCCAGCAGCGCCCGCCAGCGCGGCTCGACGACCCAGTCGATCACCCAATCGGGATGGGCCATCCGCAGCGCCGTCACCGCCGGAAGCGCGTGCAGAATATCGCCCATGGCCCCCAGCCGAACCACCAGCAAGCGAAAGTTGGAGTGCGTCCGCAAGCTCTGATTTTCTCACAGGAACGGGTGAGGCGGACGGCGCGACACACTGTGGCCGGAGTCGAAGAACGTCAATGACCGTTGCCGCATCGCAATCACCGTCCACTTATCATTTGATTCAAGCTGGACGCGGAGCCGGGACTTGTGCTGAGTCTCTCTAACGAGTCCGTCACGCGACCGTCGCCAGCCCCTTCTGAGAAACCAGTGATAACAACTTGAGCGAAGCTCCTTGTGGGCGCTTCTCGCCGCGCTCCCACTGGCTCACAAGTCCGGTCGTCACGTTGAGATAGCGCGCAAAGACTGCCTGGCTTGTTCCCTCACGGAGACGAAGGGCGCGGATCTCCTCGGGAGCGAGCGGCTGAACCGGTGTCAGGCAAAGCTCGTCGAACTCTCGCATCGTCCGCTTGTCCATCACCCCGGCAGAGTGCAGACCTTCAGCTGTCTCGTGAATCGACGCCATCAGACTGCTACGATACTGCTTCGCTTTTCCCATCAGGAACAACCCCACATACAAAGTGAAGTATAACACATAGTGTTACAGTATTTAATTGGAAGAGACCACGCTGAGACAGCTCCAGGGAACATTTTCGCCTCCGTCAGTGTCCAAGTAGAAAGGGAATGCCGCGGGCAACGGGCGGGCATGGATGCGTGTACCCTGAATACTGGAGCGTTGGGATGCGTTGGATTGCGATTTTGGTTGGTACGGCGATGCTGGCGGGGGGCGCTGGTCAGGCGCAGAGTGCGCCGGCCAAGGCTCCGGCTTCGCAAGGGGTGACGCGCCTGGTGCTGCCACCCATGCCCAAGACGCTGCTGCCGGAGTCGTTTGCCGGATGGGATGCGGCGGGCGCGGCGAAGAAGCTGATCGATGCGGCGCTGGCGGACGCGGCGAATGCGGCGGCGCTCAAGGAGTACGAGTTTACCGACGGCGCGCTGGGCGAGTACAAGCGCGGCGGCGAGACGCTGAGCCTGCGCGCGCTGCGCTTTCACGACGCCAGCGGCGCCTATGGGGCTTATTCGCTCTACCGGCAGAACGGCTGGCCCAAAGAAGAGATCGGCTCAGGGGCTACATCGAACAAGAACCAGGTGCTCTTCTGGGTGGGGAACACCGTGGTGGATGCGAATTTTTCGCGTATCAGTCCCATGTCCGGCTCGGAGCTGCGCGAGCTGGCTGCCGGGTTGCCGCTGCCGGAGGGGGGAAAGGCGCTGACGCCTCCAATTCTGGGCAACCTGCCGCAGGCCAAACTGGACGGGCAGACGACGCACTATGCTATTGGCCCGGCGAGCTATAGCGGCGCGGGGGGCGTGCTGCCGGCGGAGCTAGTGGGCTTTGATCGCGGCGCGGAGGCGGTGACCGCGAACTATACTCTGCGCTCGGGACCGGCGACGCTGACGATTATCGACTATCCGACGCCGCAGATGGCCGCGGCGCAAGAGACGGCGATTCGCGCGTACATCGATGCGTGCAAAAAGGCGGACAAGCAGACGCAGGCGGGCTGGACCAAGGGCTTGCAGGAGTCGGACCTGGCGAGCCTGGAAGTGCGGCGCAGCGGGCAACTGGTGGCGCTGGTCAGCGGGGACGCCGTTCCCGACGAGAGCCACAAACTGCTAGCCATGGTGCACTCCGAGTTGGATCTGACGTCGATTCCGCAGCCGATGGAATCCGAGGTGGCAAAGACGGGAAAGCTACTGCTGGGAATCACCGTTCTGGTGCTGATCTGCTGCGGCGCGTCGCTCCTGCTGGCATTTTTTCTGGGCGGCTTCCGGGCGCTCTACCGGATGGCGCGGGGCAAGCCGGTCTCCTCGGTCTTCGATGTGGAGTTCATCCGGCTGAATCTGCGGGA
>PLPA01000145.1 GCA_003159355.1 Acidobacteriaceae bacterium
CGCGCCGTCGAGGACGCCCAGCTAGAAGGCGCCATTACGACGCCCGCCGAGGCGCTGGCCCTGCTCCGCGAACGCTTTCCGCTACCTTGAACGGCGGATCTGTTTTCTTAAACTGAATGGAGGAGGGAGTTATGAGCGATGGCCGCGAGGAGAGGGAAGAACGCGAGAAGCGCCGCGAACTGGAAGAGCGAGAGGATCGCGAGGACAGAATCGACCGCGACAAAGTAGATCAGTGGGAGCGGGAGCGGGATGACTCCTGAAGCTGCGCGGCGAAGGTTCCCGTGCAGATGCGAATGCCCCTGCTAGCCAGATAGTTATTCACTCTATCGAGTATCTGGCCGCATAACTCGTGCTGCTTCAGCAAGTGGCGGAAGCGCAGGATTGTCGTCTCGTAATGAGGCTCGACCAGCGCCAGCAACTCCGTCCACGGTACTACTTGCTCCAACTGGTCGAGAAATACTTCCCGCTTGCTCTTCCGGCTATGCTTCTCAAAGATCGCCTAAGACGCCAGTGTCATCTGTCCCATCGCGATTATCCTCTACTTATCATTTTATCCAAGCAGAGCGCAGGGTTGGGACTTGTGCAGAGCTTCCCTAGTGGGTATATCTCATTCTCAAAGGAAGATAACATGCCAGCGCAGTCGTCAAGCAATCCCAACCATCAGAATCCAAGATTTCCGGCCCCGGTCGAATGACCAGCGCACTGGAAGCTGATCCTGCATTGTGCTCCCGATACATTGTTTCGATAACGCTATCGGCTATAATTCGCTCTGCGGAAGGATTGGATCTCCAAGATGCGGATAAATCGATTTATAGTTGGTATTCTTGCGCTCACGCTGGGCAGCGCGGGGTGGGCGCAGACGGGGCCGGAGCCGGTCAACTCTCATGCTACGCCGGAGGCGCGGGCGCTGCTCGCCTTTCTCGATTCGATCTCCGGCAACGCGACGATCGCCGGACAGCACAACTATCCCAACGTGGGCGCGCGCTGGACGGATATGGCTTATGACCTTACGGCCAAATATCCGGGGCTATTCGGCGGCGACTTCGGCTTTTCCGGCGGCGAGGACAAGGATTCCGTGCTTTCGCGCCCGGCGATGATCGCAGAGGCCGAGCGGCAGTACCGCAACGGCGCGGTGGTGACGCTGACCTGGCATGAGGTGAGGCCCACCGACGACGAGCCGGTCACCTTCCACAACAGCGTGCAGGGCCATCTGACGGACGCCGAGTGGAAGGAGCTGCTCACCCCCGGTAGCCCGCTCAATCTGCGCTGGCAGGCGCAGGTGGATGTGATCGCCGGCTACCTCAAGCAACTGCAAGACGCTCATGTGCCGGTGCTCTTCCGCCCCTATCACGAGATCAACGGCAACTGGTTCTGGTGGGGCGGGCGGCCGGGACAGGATGGGAACAAGATGGGTTCGGGCGCGCTTTACCGGCAGATCTACGACCGCTTCGTCAACGTGCATCATCTGGACAATCTGTTGTGGGTGTGGAATGCGAACGCGCCGAACGGCGGCAATGCCGGAGCGATCCAGGCCTACTATCCGGGCGCGCAATACGTTGACCTAGTCACCATGGACATCTACGGCGAGTTCAAGCAGGAGTACTACACGAGCATTCTTGCACTGGCCGGCGACAAGCCCATCGCACTGGGCGAGGTTGGCGGCCTGCCCAGCCCGGAGGTTCTGCAAAAGCAGCCGCGCTGGACCTACTTCATGTGCTGGAGCGAGTTTATTCAGGAACACAACCCGCTCGATCTGGTGATTGCCGTCTATCACGCGCCGCAGGTTCTGACCCGCGAGGATGCGCGGCTGGCCGGGCCGCTGGCGGCGATCCGCAAGGCAACAGCCGAGCGGACTGCCGGTGCGCCTGAGGCCGCTCCGGGCGGAATCCCTGCACCGGCAAAGTGAACTGCAGAGCTAGTCCTTGAGATTTTGTGGAGTCTTGCATGGTAGAAAGGTAGATTGAGGTATAGCTGCATCGAAGACGCCATGGAAAACTCCGGGAAGGTTCTGATTGTCGAAGACGAACCCCATGCGCTGATGGGGCTGGCGGAGCTGATCTCCGGGTGGGGCTACCGTACCGAGACCGCGTGCGACGGCCTGGAAGGCTGGGAAAAGGTGCTGGCCTGGGACCCGGCGATTGTGGTGACCGACCTGAAGATGCCGCGGCTGGACGGCATCGGCCTGTTGACCAAGCTGACCGAGGAAGGCTCCGGGCTGAATACCAACCTGGCGGTGGTGGTGCTCACCGCGATGGGTTCGATTCAACTGGCCGTGGACGCGATGAAGCTGGGCGCGTACGACTTTTTGCAGAAGCCGGTGGACGCGACCCGGCTGCGGACGATTCTGGCCAACGCCACGCGGCAGCGCGATACTGCCATTGAACTGGAAGTGGCGCGCCGGCGGCTGCGCGAGAGCGGCGTGCTGGGCTCGCTGGTGGGCAGCTCGCGGCCGATGCGCGAGATCTTCGGCCTGATCGAGCAGATTGCGCCGTCGAACGTTTCGGTGCTGATTACCGGCGAGAGCGGCACGGGCAAGGAGTTGGTGGCGCGGACGCTGCATGATCTAAGCCCGCGCAAATCGAGGCCTTTTGTCGCGGTGAACTGCGCGGCTATTCCGGAGACGCTGATCGAGAGCGAGATCTTCGGTCACGAGAAGGGCGCATTCACCGGAGCGGCGGAGCGGCGGGCCGGCTGCTTCGAGCTGGCCAACGGCGGTACGCTGCTGCTGGACGAGATTGGCGAAATGCCGTCGGCGACCCAGGCAAAATTGCTCCGAGTCCTGGAAGAACGGAAGTTCCGTCGGCTGGGCGCGCGCACCGAGCAGGAGGTGGACGTGCGGGTGCTGGCCGCGACCAATCGCGATCCCGGCCAGGCCGTCGCCAGTGGGAGTCTGCGGCCCGACCTTTATTACCGTCTGAACGTCTTCAACATCGCGATGCCGCCCTTGCGCGAACACATGGAAGACCTGCCCCTGTTGGCCGAGGCGATGCTGGAGCAGATGAATCAGAAGCATGGCCGCAACGTCTCCGGCGTGGCCGCGTCGATGCTGGACCGGCTGATGGCCTACGACTGGCCGGGAAACGGCCGCGAGCTGCGCAACACCATCGAGCGGGCGGTGATTCTGTGCGCGGATGGAGCGCCGCTGGATGCCGGCCACCTGCCCGCTGGCTTCGGCAAGGCGCAGAGCCAGGCCGCGCCGGCCTTCGACGCAAGCGTGGTGGAGGTGCGCGTTGGATCGACTATGGATGAGGCCGAGCGGCTGCTGATTCTGCGCACGCTGGAAGCCACCGGGCAGAACAAGACACGCGCCGCGGAGATTCTGGGCTTGAGCCTGAAGACGATGCACAACAAGGTCAAGGAGTACAGCCAAGCGCGGGAAGAGCCAACAGCAGGATGATCCGTGGAGGATCGCAGACAAATGGAAAACTCATCTCTTGTGGCACGAGTCTACAAACCAAAATGGGGTGGGAAGATCTTTGCGCTCTTCGCTTTCGTATGCGGAACTCTTGGCTCGGTCGGATATTTGAGCGGGAGGTTTCCTATTACAACCCGCAGGGAATATCTTCTTGTACCGTTATCGATAGGTATGATGATATCTGGATTTTTTTTGACAGCATATTTATTGACCGCAAGGATTATCCTCTCGTACGATGCCATTGAGTCACGAAGCATTTTTGGCAGGAAGCGTCTGCTTTTCAGCGATATTCGCGGACGACACGAGATCGTAACATCCAGTCGTTATGGCATTACAAGCAAATTCAAGCTGGAATCGAAGATCAAACACGGGCATATACTCTACCTGGACAATTCATTCACCTTTGACGATGCATTCTACAACTGGCTCTATCAACTTCCCGATCTTGACGCAGAGGACGTGCCTGAGCCATGCGCCTGAAGACCAAACTTGTTCTGGCCATTACCCTGCTGGTCTTTCTGATTGCCGGGCTGCTTTCGCTGGTCTACGTGAGCCAGTTGCTTCATTCCGCCATCCAGCAGTCCTACGACACCAACCGGCTGGTGGCCAACCAGGTGCGCTTCGCCTTGCAGAATGCGCTGGAGGCCGGGCTCAAGGACCAAAAGGTCGATCCCAACAATCCGGGCCAGTTGCGCAACCTGGCCGCCGAGGCGGTGCGCGACAACGCTGCGTTGCAAGCGGTGATCGACTCGGTGAACCGCTACTCGCTCACGGTTTATGACATCAACATCGGCGACAACCAGCTGAGCACACTGCTCAGCACCAATCCCGAAAACGAAGACAAGCCGCTGCCGGCGCGGCCCGACTATAACCAACTGCTGGACGCCAATCCCGTTGGGTTGATGCAGGAGGTCTTCGGTCCGCCCAAGGTTTATGACGTGGTGGCGCCGCTGGAGCGCAATGGCCAGCCTTTTGCCACGGTGCATGTTGGAGTGCGCACGACGTTTCTGCGCGCCGTCTATGAGCCGTGGCTTTCGGCGACGATCACGCTGATGGTGCTGGTGCTGGGCGCGGCTCTGATCGCTGCCTTCCTGCTGAGCAACCTGGCGCTGCGGCCTCTTGAAGAGATCAGTCTGCAACTCGACTACTGGACCGCGGCCAGCGAGGCGGCCGGCGAGGATGAGAAGAAAGAGGCGGCCAAGGGGGATACGGCGGCGCGCGTCTCCAACAAGATCGATTTCATCGGCCAGCGAATGCGCGACGTGCAAGAGGTTTTTTCCGCTTTGAAGGAGAATCTGGACCAGATTCTCGGCAATCTGCAGGACGGAATTCTGCTTTTTACCGGGGATGGGCGGGCGGTGCTGGTCTCCGAGGCGGCGCGGCGCTTCCTGGCTATCGATCGAAACGCGATCCTGGGCCGGCACGCGCGCGAGATTTTCGATAGCTCAACGGTGCTGGGCCAGATGCTGCGCGAGGCCTTCGACGCGGGCGCCACCCTGGCGCAGGTGGAGATTCGCACCGAGACGGGAAGGCGCATTCAGGTCTCGCTGGATTTGATTCACGACGACCGGACGAGTCCTGGATTGGGCGCGCTGGTCACGCTGCACGACCTGGAGTCGGTCGAGGAGATCGGGTCGGAGCTGGAGCTCTCGCGGCGCATGGCGGCCATCGGCCGTCTGACCTCCGGCGTGGGCCACGAAGTCAAGAACCCCATCAACGCCATCGTGGTGCATCTGGAGCTGCTGAAGACCAAGCTGGGCGACGCCAGCGCCCCGGCGGTCCGACACCTGGAGGTGATCGACGCGGAGATTCATCGCCTGGACCGCGTGGTGCAGACGCTGGTGGACTTCTCCCGCCCGGTGGAGTTGCGACTGAGTGAACAGGATCTGCGCCCGGTGATCGATGATGTGCTGGCACTGGCCGCCGAAGAGCTTTCTACCCATAATGTGACACTGGTCAGCCGGTTGCCGTCCAAACCTCTGGTGGCCAAGATCGATGCGGACCTGCTGAAGCAGGCGGTGCTGAACGTGATTCAGAACGGCGCGCAGGCCATGGAGCAAGGCGGCCGGCTGGAGGTGGTTCTGGAAGAAGAGGGGAAAACGGCTGTTCTGCGCGTCTCCGACGAGGGTCCGGGCATTCCCGAGGAGATTCGGGAAAAAATCTTCGACCTCTATTTCACTACCAAGAGCGGGGGCAGCGGAATCGGTTTGGCGATGACCTACCGGATTCTGCAGTTCCACCACGGGAGCGTCGAAGTAGAATCAGAAGTAGGCCGTGGCGCGGAATTCCTTTTGCGAATTCCTCTTGCCGCCACGGAATGGGGGCGCCGGCATCTTCCGCCGGCGAGTACTGCAAACGGGAAAGGGCTTGCGGGATGAAGTTGCCTGCCAGGAGTGTTGCGTGGTTGCTGCCGTTGTTGCTGACGGCGTGCTTTCACAAGACCGATAAAGCACAAGTTGAGCCGCTCGCGCCGCCCATCGAGGACGCGCCTTTGCCCAAGCCTGTGCCGTCGCCCACCGAACTGCCCCCTCCGGTCATCACCGTTCCCAACCAGGCCCCCGTGCCCGACACCAACCAACAACCGCAGAAGCCTGCCAAGCTGCCGGTCAAGCACAGAAAGCCCCCGGCGAATAGCACACAGCAAGCGTCCATCGAAAGTCCCGGAGTGAGCGCCATCGGCCAGCTTTCCTCGGGCGATCCCTCTGACCTGCGGCAACAAACAGTCAATTCCATCGCAGCCACGGAGCGCGGACTGAGCAGCATCACCCGCCAGCTCAGCGATCAGGAGCAGAAGACGGCCGCGCAGATCAGGGAGTTTCTGAAACAGGCCAGGGCTGCACTCAACTCCGGCGATGTGGATGGAGCGCACACGCTGGCCGCTAAGGCCAGGGTGCTGCTAGGCGAGCTAAGCCGGTAACGCCTTTTCACTGCACGGGAATGTAGTCTCCCACTGTCACTCTTGAAGGAAGTCAGCCCAGCCTCAGGCGGTTACCGCTCGCCCCAGCTGAGCTTGCTGCGCAGCGCCTCGAAGAATCCGCCTTCGCTCATGCGGATCAGGTTGACGGTGTGCGAGGATTTCCGGCAGCGGAGTTCATCTCCCATCCGCAGCTCCATGGCCTTCTGGCCGTCCACTGTAAGCAGCGCCGGATTGGCGACGCCCTCGACGCGGACCGCAAGCAAGGCGTCGCCGCGAACCACGATGGGCCGCAGTGTAAGCAGATGCGGGCAGATGGGCGTGACCACCATTGCGTCCACGCTGGGCGTCAGGATGGGGCCGTTGGCGGCCAGCGTGTAGGCCGTGGAGCCGGTGGGGGTGGAGACGATGACGCCATCGGCGCGGAAGAGAGCCACGCTCTTGCCGTCCAGTTCGACGGCGAACTCGCCCATGCGGGCAATATCGCCCTTGGAGACGACGGTCTCGTTCAGCGCCTCGTAGGCGGAGTGCAGCACGCCTCCGCGCCACAGTTCGGCGCGCAGCATGGCGCGCACATCGATGTCGTGGCAGCCGCCGTGCCAGCACTCCAGCGCCGGATAGAGGTCGGCCAGGCGAACCTCGGTNNTTCACGCCGAGGATGGGCGTGCCGGTCGAGGCAAAGATGGACGCAACGGAAAGCAGGGTTCCGTCGCCGCCCAGAACGATCACCAGCGCCGGCGCCTGCGCGGGCATTGCCGTGCGATCCACGGCCGGCGCTTCCGCGGTGTACTGCCCGCCCTCCAGGTCGAGCAGCGGCTCATAGCTGTGCTGACGCAGCCAGGCGATCAGTTCCGGCAACAGCCGGACCAGCTCTTGCTTCTCGGATTTGCAGACAATCGCGACGCGTACCATGCGGCTTTAGTGTAACGGAACTCCGGCGGTGGGGCCAACCTGCACCCAAGGTTCTGAAGATGAAGGCCGCCGCGTAGAGAGCAGAAACTCGCGGTTGCCCTCCATGCCGGTGATGGGCGATGGGATCGTCTCGACAGCTTTCCGGCCCAACAAACGCAGGCATTATGCGCCGGAAACGTGCTACGGCTCAGGCGGCTTTGCTGAAGAGTTGAATCTTCGGGAGTTTTTTGCGTTTCGCCTGGGCAAAATCGTAATCGCCTTGAATCTCGAACCATAAACTCGGATGCGTTCCCAGCGCAGCGGAGAGCCGCAGCGACATTTCCGCCGAGACGCCTCCGCGGCAATTGAGCACTTTGGAGAGCGTTACACGCGATACGCCTATGTGCTTGGCGAAGTGTGTGAGGTTCACCCCTTCCAGGTAGTCGCGGAGAATACGGCCAGGATGCGCCGGGTTAAACATTTCTGTGGGCATATTGAATCCTTCAATCCTAGTGGTAATCCTGGTAGTCCACGAGGATTGCATCCTCGCCTTCAAAAGTGAAAGTCAAGCGCCAGTTGCCGTTGACCCAGATGGACCAAAGTTTCTCTTTGCCTTGCAGTGCGTGTAATCGCCACGATACAGGCTTCTCCATATCCTCTGGAGCCTTTGCGCGGTTGAGAACAGCTAGCTGCCTCTCCAACTTTGCCGCATGATGCGGTTGAATTCCGGCCTTGCTGCCGGTTCTGTAGAACTTCTCCAGCCCAGTGTGCCGAAATGACTTAATCACACGTAAACTATATCGCTACGGTTTGCGGTTGTCAACACGTCCGTAGACAAAAGTGGTCCATGAACAGTGGTCAGTTTTTGTCCTGAATCAAGATCGCCGCTACCCCTGTCGCGCGTAGAGCAGAAACTCCCGGTTGCCCTCCATGCCGGTGATGGGCGAGGGAATCGTCTCCACCACCTCCCAACCCAGCGAGCGGACGCAATTGGCGACCTTGTCGATGGCCAACTGGTGCGCCTCGGGATCACGGACAATGCCTCCCTTGCCGACGTGTTCGCGGCCGGCCTCGAACTGCGGCTTGACCAGAATGACGGCTTCGGTGAGCGACGGCGCGGCGGCGAAGACCGGCTCCAGCAGCAGCGTGGCAGAGATGAAGGAAACGTCCATCACCAGCAGCGTGAACTCAGGAATTCCCTGCCCTGCAACCAACGAACCCGGCTCCAGCAGCCGCGCATTGGTGCGCTCCAGCAGGCGGACGCGCGGGTCGATGCGCAGCTTCATGGCAATCTGGCCGAAGCCGGTGTCGATGGCGGTGACGTGAGCGGCGCCATGCTGCAAGAGGCAATCCGTAAAGCCGCCGGTCGAAGCGCCCACGTCCAGGCAGAAGCGGCCCTGAACGGCGATTGGCCAGTGCGCAAGCGCCGCGGCCAGCTTGATGCCGCCGCGGCTGACGTAGGGAGGGTCCTCGCCCAGCAGGCGAATGGGAGCCTCCACGGGAACGGCCGCTCCCGGCTTTTCCACCTTTTGCTCGCGGACCAGAACCCGGCCAGCCAGAATCATCGCGCGCGCCCGCTCGCGGCTGGGAACAAGTTCCCGCTCGACCAGCAGAAGGTCCACGCGCATTTTTGTACTGGCAGCCATGCCTTCCATCGTTTCACACGCCAGCCGTTACCGCCGTACAGTCGCTGAATCGGGCACAAAAACAGCCAAAGCAGTCTTTCCTTGCGGAATAACCCTCTTTGGCTGTCTTGATCCACCCGGTTTGAACCAATGCTTTACGGCATCTGCTGGCATACTTGCAAAGCTGTCTGCGCGCCCGTGGGTGCGGGCTCCACGCTGGGCGGCAGGTTGCAGGGCTGGCCATAGCCTGGAATCCGGCTCACGTTGTTATTGTTTCCACCCTTGCCGTTCTGTGAACTCACGCGCACATCCACGACGTTGCCCTGCAACAGCAAGGTAGTGTCCACAATGTCCTGATCGGTGCGGATCAGGGTGAGGACATCGCTGTCCGGCGAGGCCACATAGACCTTGCCCTGGGTCGAATTCTGGGTTGAAACCACGGTGCGCGGATGGCCCGAGACGGGGAGCGTCTTTTCCACGGTGTGGGAGNNCTGGTTGGCCGTATAGGCGCGGCTGCCATCGTAGAGAACGGTCACGCTGGCGGGATTCATGCTGGCGGGATTGTTGCTCAACGGAATCGTGAAGGTGGTTCCAAAGGTCGAACTGTCGTTGCCGTACTCGTCCAAGCTCACATCGATGACGCTGATTGTTCCGCCATCATAATTAGCCACGACGAGCTGGTTGGTGGCGGCGTTGTAATCGGCGTAGACCGGACCGGCGGTCTGAGTCATGCCGGCGATTCCGTTGGGGGGAGTGCCGGAACCGGGGGAAATAAGGTTCAAAGCGGCTACTGCATTGAGTGAAAGCGGCAGGGTGGGATGGCAGGTCACCTTCTGGCCGGCCTGGTTGAGGAACGGCGTGCAGGTGTCCAGCGTGTCGTTCTGAACGTTGATCACGGAGATGGTGTCGTCACCCCGATTCAGAACGAAGAGCCTCTTGCCATCACTGCTCAAAACCTCGAAGACCGGGCACCTGCCCACCTGAAACGGCGGGTCGCTCGAATAGCCTGATAGTTCGATTCCGGTCACTTCGCCGGGGGGTTCCGCCGCGGGTGTTGTGTTGCACTCCAGGCCATTGGGCGCGACAATGTTCTGGCTCAGAGTGAAGTAGCGCAGGGCGTTTGTGCCAGAACCCACCACCATCACCGGGGCAGGCGCAATCGGAATTGAGTTCAAGAAGGCGAGGGGACTTCCAACGAAAATATCCAGGAGGTTCCCGTGTAGATCGGTAGACCACAGCCCGGCAGTAGGCGAGAACAGGTTCAGCGGCTGCGCGAGGGGTGGCAGCGTCGTGTACTGTATCAGTTTTTCCTGTAAGGAGGTACTAACAGGGAACTCGGTCAGGGTGTGGTCGCTGTTCAAGGTGTAGCCGGTGACGCCGCCTGCGTCCACTGTAAACGAGGTTGGGCCGATACCTACGGCAGCAGAAGCCATAATCGAATCGCCGGAGTAGTCNNCGGTAGTTGTTACCGCAACCGGCAACCAGAGCAGCAGCCGCCAGCACCGTGCCCGCCTGAACCAACCGCACACGCGCCTGGCAAAAATTCATGCGAAAAAACCTCATTCAGTTCTTCACCTGCTTACCTTGCGATTGTAAATCAGGAGACCGGAGGTTAGACGCGGCAGGCGCGATTGGGTATCGAGGAGGGCAAGGCTGGCGATTCTTCGGCGCGCTCACAACACCTTCCGTGGGTTACGATGAAGCGTGGCGCGCATGAAGCTGATATGGCAATCGAAAGTTGTACTGCTGCTGGTGCTGCCCTTTGCGGGCGCCAGCCTGGTGCTCCAGGCTCACTGGTGGGCGGTGAATTGCTGGCCGGTGGCCGCCTGGACGCTGGGCCTCAGCCTGATGTTCGGGCTGGTCGTCCTCCAGCTCGGCGCGGCCACGCCGACAGCGGCCTTTGCCGGGATGGCGATTGCCGCCTGCATGATGTTCTCCACAGTCACTTTCACTCCCGCCGAGGCCATTCCGTATGCCCCGTGGCACACCGCTCTGGTTCCTGTGCTGACGGTTTTTTTGCTCGCCTTTTTCGCGACGCGGCTGGGCCGGGAAGGCAAAGAACGGCTGCGCTTGGAGGAGCAGCGGCATGGGCGCACCGCGGCGCAGGTGGCGGCCAATCTGGGCGTTGCCGCGATTGTCTTCAGTGAGCCTGTACAGTCCTGGCTGATCGGCTTCGGCTGGTTTTCGCGCGCGGCCGTAACGCCCATGCTCCTGTTTGCCGTAGGGCTGGGGGCGCTGGCGGAAGCCGCGGCGGATACGGTCTCCTCGGAGGTGGGGCAGGTGCTGGGGGGACGACCGCGCATGCTGACTACGCTGCGGCTGGTCGAGCCGGGGACCGACGGCGGAGTCAGCCTCATCGGCACGCTGGCTGGGGTGGCCGCCGCCGTTCTTGTCGCGGCTGCCGGAAGCCTGGCGCTGGGCGGCGACCGGACCATCTTCTGGATCAGTAGCGCAAGCGCGGTCTTCGGATTGTTCTTCGACAGCCTGCTGGGGGCAACCCTCGAACGGCGCGGCTGGCTGAACAACGATGCGGTGAACTTCTTATCAACCGCCAGCGCGGCGGGGTTTGCGCTGGGAGTGCTGGCGATCCTTTAGTAGCTCAGCTCCAGAACATTGATCGAATAGGGCGCGAACTTCTCCTCGAACTTCGGTCCGGCGACTTCAATCCTGTGCTCAACCGGCACAACCGCATCGGGATGCGTGATGCTGTTGGTGGCATTGGGCGTCTTGCCGCTCAACGTGATCAGCATGGCATCGCGCTTCACCTGCCCTATGCCCTCCAAGGCAATGGTCAGCGACGCCTCATCCGACGTAGGGTTCACCACCTTGACGAAGAGCTTGCGCCGCTTCTCGTCGCGCGTCGCCGAGGCAAAGACCCGCGAGCCGGCGTTGGTGAGTGTCGCCGGTACAACCTCCGTGCCGAGGTACTTGCCGAAGAGCACCTGCGCCCAATAGCTGGGCGAACCGTAGATCGAGAGCGCATCATAGCCGATCAGATCCGTCGCCCATTGCATTCCGCCCGGATTCACATTCACAAACAGCGGCGCGTAGCTGGCCATCACAATCAGGTCGGCGTTGCGTTCCATGCCGGTCATCCAGGCCGCATCGCCCAGCGCCGCTTCCAGGTTGGGCGTCGGTTCGCCCTCGCGCGTCGCCCACTCACCCACAAAAATCTTCGGTCCCTTGCGGTCGGCCTTGTCGTAGTGGCTGGCCTGAGCAAACGATTCCTGCGCCGGCATATAGAAATGTTCGTCGAGTAGATCCGGCGTCACGCTCTTCACCGGCGCAGTGGCAATTACCTGCAACTCGGGATAGCGCTGCTTAATTGAGTGGAAGTACTGCGCAAAGCGGCCATCATAAGAGCCTGAACGGTCGAAGAAATCCTCATTGCCTACTTCCACATAGTGCAGCGGGAAGGGCGCAGGGTGGCCGTTCTTGATGCGCTCGGCGCCCCACTTCGTCTCCGGCCCGCCGGTCACGTATTCGATCTCGTCCAGCGCGTCGTCTATGTACGGCTTCAGCGCCGGACCCGCCTCCACATGCTCCTGCGCCATCGAGTAGCCGGCATAGACCGCCAGCACCGGCTCAATCTTCAAGTCCTCGCACCACTCCAGAAACTCCAGCAATCCCATGCCGTCCGAGGAGCGATAGCCCCACGGGCTGGGATGCGTCGGTCGATCCACCCAGGGGCCGATGGTCGTCTTCCAGTCGAAGCGCTCGTTCATGTGGTTGCCCTCTAGGTAGTTGCCGCCCGGCAGGCGCAGAAACTTGGGGTGCATCGCCGCCAGCTTTTCCATCAGGTCGATACGGTTGCCCAAGGGGCGGCCCTGATAGGTGGGCGGAAAGAGCGAAACCAGGTTGAGCCAAAGAGTCGCGGGGCGCGGAATGGTCAGGATCAGATGATTGTTCGCCGTAACCGGAAGCTCCCCGGTCTTGAGCGTAAAGCTGTATTGCTTCCACTCGTTCGACACTCCCGCAATCGTCGCCGTGGCCGCGGCAGCGCCTGTCTCATCGTTCACCAGGCTCACGGTCACCGGAAGATCAGGGCTGTCGGATTTGGCGTAGAAGGAGCCGGTATAGGTTGCTTGTGGACGAACGGGAATGCCCCAGAAACCGTCGTTCTGCAGCCCGGCGGGCGAAGCCTCCGAGGCGGCCGTCACGCTGACCTTGATGCTGCGCGGCAGAGCCTCGCTAGGGCCTGTCGTTTCGTCTACCGAAATCGCCACTGCGGAGTTTCCCCGCGCCACCATCGTCCAGTGGGCGAGCGCCTGCCAGTCCTTGCCGACGGTACGGTCGCGCACCAACTCCGGGTAAATCCCGCCGTCATAGGAGAAGTTGATCTCCTCGGTCATCAACCCATAGAGCATGGGGCTGATCTGTGCCGTGGGATGATCCACCTGAATAGCAAGTGAGGGCGTTTGAGCAATCAGGCTCAAGGGCAACAGCGAAACAGCGAGCAGGGCGAGAGAAAAATATCGTTTACGCATACGCAAGACAGAATATACGAAGCAGCATTCGTTGACAATGTGGAGAACGTTTTCTCGATCCAACACATTTGCCTCAACCATCGATCTCCGCGGCAATCTGCTCGCACACCGCTCCGGGCAACGGAGGCATGGCGCCGGATTGCGAGGACACCCAACTGCCCCAGCGGTTGCCGGCTTCGTTCAGCGTAGCCAGGTCCGCCCCGCGCAGCAGGTAATGGATCATCGCTGCGGTAAATGCATCCCCCGCGCCAATCGCATCTGCCACTTTGACGGGAATTCCGGGGTGCTCATGCCACGCCTTGCGCGTTACCAGAAGGCTGCCATGCGCGCCGCGGGTCACGGCCACCATCTGGAGCAAGGGAAACTCCCTGAGCAATCTTGCCGCGCCTTGCCGCTCGTCCGTCAGCCGCGACGGGCCGGGCGCCAACTCGTTCTCAACCTTCAGTCCCAGCAGCGCCAGCACCCGCGGAAGTTCGGCGTCATTCATTTTCAGCACCGTGGCCAGCTCCAGAGACTGCTGGATCACCTCGGCGGAGTAGAAAGGCGCTCGCAGGTTCACGTCGAAGACCCGCGCACACAAGGCTGAGGTCCGCGCCGCCAGCGCCTGAATGGTCTGCCGCGACTCTCGGGAGCGCTGCGCCAGCGAACCGAAGCAGAGGGCGTCGGCCATTTCGGCCAGTTCCATCCACTCGCCGGTCAACTCCAGGAAATCCCACGCTGCCGGCTGGTGGATCGTGTAGTGCGGTTCACCGCCTTCAAAGGCCACCGTCACGCGGCCCGTCTCGCGCGCCGGGTCCACTTGAAGAAAACGGGCTTCGACCGGCAGCGAATCGAACCGCTCAACCGCCTTGCGGCCCAGTTCGTCGCGCCCGATGCGGCTCAGCAGGACCGCGCGGTTTCCCAGCTGTCCCGCCATCACCGCAAAGTTGGCCGGCGCGCCGCCTAAGAACGCCCCTTCCGGCAACAGATCCCACAGCAGTTCGCCCATTCCGAGGATCAGATGCGGTTGCTTCAAGGGCCTATCCTCCAAGTTCCGGCTTGGTTCCCTGATCCCTAGCTTTACCCGACCCAGCGCCAGATCGAGCAGTCCTCGTAATTCGCGGACGCATATTCGCCCTCCGGCTGGTTCGCCATGATCCTGTGGTCGGCAATCGCATCCGCCGCAGAGCGCCGGATCTGGCCCAAAAACAGCCTCGCAAATCCCGCCTGCCGCTCCAGCACGCTCTCCTGCTCGTTGTTCACATAAAGAATGTCGAGCGACGCCGCCTGCCCGACAAGAGCCTTGGACCTATTCTGATTCCATGCCGTCAGCAGCCGCCGCATCACCGGCGCGCCAAAGGGATTGAAGAGAAACGCCAGGCATGGCCCAGCCGGAAGCAGGAATTCCACCGCATCGCCGCAAACCACGCGCATCGGCGCCCGCGTCCGCTCCGAGGCTCGCCAAACCGTCAGGTTTCTCCGGGCTATGCGCGCCAGCGTGGGATTGAGTTCCACTCCCACCACTTGGCGAAAAGGCAGCTCGGCCGCCAGCAGCACCGCCCGCCCCATCCCCGCGCCCAAATCGATAAAGCTGAATTCCTCCATCGCCGCAGCCGGCCGGATGCGCTGCCAGCGCTTCACCAGCGCCCGGAAGACCGACGGCGCAACCCCGTAGTAAGCCGTCGCATGGCGGTCATGCCGGTGCCCGCTCTTCAAGTGCCGTCCGGCAACCAGCCCGCTGGTCCGCACCCCGAACTCCTCGTCGAAAGGATGCCGCGTGAACCCATCCGCCACTTTGAGCCCCGGCAGCCGCCGCCGTTCTGCTACCGTCCTGGTTGTCATTCAGGCAATCTCCATCCCGCCCCGCACGCACAAGAGCCTCCCGCATGGGGAGGCTCTGAGGTTTGAATTTGTGTCAACTCTAGCGCGAACGAAGCGCCTTGATGGCTTCCGGCAGCCGCTCTTCGATCAGCCGGACCCGCTCGGCGGCAATGCCGCCCAGATAGGTTGGCGCAGGCGTGGTTGTCAGCACCAGCGCCAGTGCGATCACCGAGAAGCAAAGCCCCGCAATCCCGGCCGAAAAGAGCATATGGTAGGTGTCGGCAACATCCAGGCCGAAGACATTGAAGGCCATATGCTCCAGCGGCTTGATGTGCTTGAGAACCGCCAGCGCAAAGAGAAAGAAGAAGACCGCCGTCGAGGTGAGAACGGTAAGCGTTACATCCAGGCTGCGATGGAAGTTCTGGCGTGCGCTGCAATGGGGGCATTCGGCAAAATGCTGCTCGTAGTCCTTGCGCATCTCCGGAGAGATCCCGGAGATGTCATATCGCCAACTTGCCAGGATGGCGCCTGCGACTCTGTCTGTGCATCTGGTTCTAGTCATAAAATTAACGACTCACTTTGCAAAGGATGTGTCCCGCCGCCTTGTTCCCGCGCGGCTCACGTGGCCCGGAAGGCTTTAATCTGTGGCTGTTCCACCTCCCTTGAATTCGGTGGCGCCCCATCAACTCCGCCTCGCCTTGGCGAATTCGCCTCGGCACGTTCCTGGCCAACCTAACCTGGTACAGAGTGATACCCGTCTCATATCATTGTAACTTATATCATTAAAAATCAATAGGAAAAAGTGGTTCATTTTGCTCAGCCAGCAGCAAACGGTTGGCTATCAGGCTCGCCCGGCCGATCAGCGCGCGCTCAGCCGTCACCCTGGCAAGGTCAGGAAGATTATTGCTTTCAGAGAGATGCGCAAGAATCACATAGGCTGCTTGGCCGTCATATACTTTCTCCAGAAACTCCGCCGCCGCCTCGTTGGACAGATGTCCTACACGCGAAAGCACGCGCTGCTTGACCGCCCATGGGTAGGGGCCGTCGCGCAGCATCTCCAGATCGTGGTTGGATTCCAGCAGCAGCAGGTCTAGGCCCTTGAGCTGCGCCTTGACGTTGGGGGGAATGTAGCCGAGGTCGGTGGCAAAGCCTATCCGCACCCCCTCGGCCTGGAAGACAAAGCCCACCGGGTCGGCGGCGTCGTGGGGAATCGTGAAGGAGCTGATGGCAATGTCGCCAATCTCGAAGGGCTCCCCGGCCTGGAAGTACTCGACCGCCGGAAGCCAGGTCGGGTCTTTTGCCTTAGCCGGCTCGACAGGCTCGGCTGCCTCCGGCGTTGCCTCCGCAGCCTCCACTAGGTCGGTTTCGTCCGGCTCGCCTTCTTCGGCGGCCACCTCGGCCTCTGCCTGGCGCTCGGCGGCCTGCTTGCGAATCTGCTCCAGCCACTGCGCATAAGTTAATTGTCTGCGCGGCGAAATCCAGCGCATCCAGGCGCGGTGCGTGCCTTCGGTAAAGTACACCGGAATGCCCAGCTTGCGCGCCGTCACGGCGACCCCGCCCACGTGGTCGGAGTGCTCGTGGGTAATGAGTATGGCGTCCAGTGTCTCCGGCTCCTCGCCCATGAGGCGCATCCGCCGGAAAAGCTCCCGGCAGCTCAGCCCGCAGTCCACCAGAATCCGCGTCCGGCCGCCGGAGACAACCGTAGCGTTCCCCTTCGACCCCGACGCCAGCACCGTGAATCGTACCATGCTTTGAGGATAGCGCGGCAGCCTGTTGATTGGCAGTTGCGCAGATCAATCGCATGATCGCCAAAATGACATTTCAATTGACAGACCCGGTTAGGAGTGAAATTATAGCTGGAATCAAACGAACAACATAATATTGATGTGAAACTTGCGCAGAGGAGGACTTATGGGTTCATGGCTGGATTTGAAATCCTTGGATATAGCTGGATACGTGGTCTCTGACATTATCGGATTGATCGTCTTTTTTTGGCTTATGCCAAATATCGCCTTGGCCGTCATTGTGTCCATATTTGTCTCATTTCACCTTTTCCTTGCGTGGTTGGTGATCACCGCCGAACACGAGACGGGCTTCTCCCTGCCGGTCGTTTCGACGCTTTTTACCCACCTTGCCTGTATCGTGATCGTCTACTTCTGCTCCACACTCGTCATTGTGCTCTCAGGGGCAGCGCTTTTCCTCCCAATTTATCTCTTGATAATTCTTCGCCCCATCCGTTACATTCTTGCCATCTGTATTCCCGGCATAGCCGTCTTTGAGCGCTTTTGGCTCTTCAGCGGAAAAGTGACGAAAAAGGAAGTGCTACCGGTTACCGCTCCGATCAAAGCCATAGTCGCCGAGGCCACCGCCGACGACCACGCGAAGTGGTTGCGCTTTGTGGCCCAGCAAAAGCGGCCGTTCCCCCGGCCCGGAACCACCCTCCAGTCAGAATACGAACGCTGGATGGTCGCCCGCACCAAAAGCAGGCTCACGGTTTCTTAAACACAAAATCCCGCTTATATTGTCTCCGCCAGGTCGGCTGGAATCTCAATCGAGATCATCGTGCCGCGTCATCGGCTGCTCGCCGTTCCGTTCCTCTGCGGCTTCAAAGGGAAGCACAAAGGGAGGGGACAAATTGTCCCCCTCCTTTAGAAACCTTCCCTCCTCGACAAGACACTTGCCGAGAGGGCTGTTCGTCTCGCCGCTCACGTCTTTATTTGGCGGGCTCGCCGGTCTCCAGCGTGTGCAGTTCTTTGCCGGGTTTGAAGCGCACCGCCTTGCCGGGCTTGATGCTGACCTCGGTCCCGGTGCGGGGGTTGCGGCCGATGCCGGTCTTGCGGGCGCGGACGCTGAAGACGCCAAAGCCGCGCAATTCAATGCGCTCGCCGGCCGTCAAGGCCTGCTTGAGGCCCTCGAAGACCGTATCCACGGCCGCCTCCGCCTTGGTGCGGGGCAGGCCCGTGCGCTCAATCACATGATGGACGATGTCCTGCTTAATCAATGGAGTACCTCGCTGGCGCAACTGAATTGACTGTACTACGACCTACGCTAGTGATGCTACAAGATTTACGACGATTATGGAACCCCAGACGGCAAATATGCGCAATGGCCGATATTTCCTCCCAGAATATGGCTTGTAGTGGAGGGTCCAACCGGATTCCTGTTGTTGCGAGGAGGCCGAATCGCGCTTTTAACCTATTGAAAACCACTGAAATATTTCGCAGGATGAATTTTTGAAGCCTCTTTCGCGTCTTCCGAGTAAAATCTGGACACTGGCAAGACGAACCATGATACGCATGTTGATTCAGAGTCACCATTAGATCAGAGAACTGGCCGTAAGGCATCGGATGATCAAGCCCTTCAGCGAGAAGCAGTTGGTTGCCGGCGTCCTCTTCCGGGGGATCTCCTCGTATGGCTATGGCATGCGTGCCCCCACTGAGCCGGGAGGTGTGGGATGAGCTTGATCCACAACGTTGATCCGATTCGCGTGGGTGTGCTGACCGATGAGCCGCTGCGTCTGGAGGGCCTTGCCAGCATCTTCGAACACATTCCAGGAGAGGGCTGCGCGCAACTGATTCCGGTTGTCGGGAAGTTCAACGAACTCTTATCCGACTCCACGCTGGAGTACATGGTCGTGGACCTGAACTCTTCATCTGGGAATCTACGGACCTTGGACGCCATCCGGCTCAAGCGTCCCAAAATGCGGTTGATCGTCATTGGCCCGGAGAATAATGACAAACTGGTCCTGGAATCGATCATGGCCGGTGCTCGCGCCTATCTCGATCTGAAGGCCAGCCCGCGGATTGTGCATCAGGCCGTCGAAGCGGTCACCAGCGGCTCCATCTGGGCTCCGCGGCGTCTGCTCTCCACGCTGATCGACCGGCTGCTGGGAACTTCCGACGCCAGCCTCACCAACGAACCCCCTCGCTTGACCGAACGCGAGCGCCAAGTACTCGATCTGATCCTCACAGCTAGTTCCAATCGCGAGATCGCCCAGGAGTTGGGCATCGAAGAGCGTACCGTCCAGGCTCATGTCGGCCGGTTGATGCGCAAAACCGGCGCGGAGAACCGGCTCGATCTGCTGATGCGTGCGTCGAACCCCGCGCTGCTTGATGCCGCCGGAATCAGTGATCGCCGCCATGATGATCGCCGCTTGGGTGATCGCCGCCATCTACCAGCCATCGGCCCGCATTTAGTGGACCACGAGTAAACAGCCGGGGTTACTTCTTCCCATGCTCCTTTCATAGTATTAGAATGGATTCCCGCGCCCGGAGCACGGTTCGCTGCTCGTTACTCATTAGTAAATAGTTTTAATTACTTTTATCTATACTCCTTTCGTAACCTGTTCTCTGAGCAATATTGATCACATGCAATCATGACGACTGTCACAGAATCATTTACAGAAACAACGCAGATCTGGGGAAAGGAGTTCCCAGGCTGCATGAAATCCATGAAGCCTGGGAACTCCTCTTTTTTTGTTGTTCACCGCGATCCTCAACCCTGCGATTCACCCCATCAGCCCTCCCCCTCCGTACATCTTTACAGCCAGGAAACAAGGCCGGTTCATCCGGTCCTGATTCCTCCCCATTCTCGGAAAATCCATGCGCGCAGACGCTTGAATGTTGTAGGCTGTCTGTGGAAAAATCAAGCTATGAAGAAGACACTTGCTTTGCTCTGCCTTTGTTTCACGCTTCCATCGGCCGCCTTCGCAGGCTCCACGCGAGAGAACTTGCAGGCGCGCATCGACGCCGCCAAGACGGTTCTGGACGAGATCATGGCGGCCCAGGACAATACCATCCCCATGAATATTCTCGAGCGCGCCACCTGCATCGGCGTGGTGCCCGGAATGCTCAAGGGAGCTTTTATCGGCGGCATTCAGTATGGCCAGGGAGTGGTGACCTGCCGCACCGGTCACGGCTGGAGCGCGCCGGTCTTCATTCGCATGGCTGGCGGGTCCTTTGGATTTCAGATCGGTGGCCAGTCCACCGACCTGGTGCTGGTGGCCGTCAATGAACGCGGTTTGCAGGACCTGTTGAAGAACAAGTTCAAGATCGGCGGCGATGCCTCCGCGGCGGCGGGTCCGGTGGGACGCGCCGGTCAGGCCTCCACCGACTGGAAGATGAACGCCGAGCTGCTCAGCTACTCGCGCAACAAGGGGCTCTTTGCCGGCATCGACCTGGACGGCACCAGCGTGAGCCAGAACTCGGAAGACACCGAGCTCTACTTCGGTCAGCCGCTCAAGTTCGAGTCCATCCTCAAGGGCAATGTGGATGTTCCCGAAGGGGCTAAGGACTTTGTGCTGGACGTGGCGCATCACTTTGTCGCCGCCAGGAACCACAAATAGTTCTTCATCAGTCCTTTTTGGGAGAGCACAGCCCAACCCATTCTGGTGCCAGGAAACAAAGATGCGCCGGGGGCTACACTTAACTTTGCTTAAGACGATGCGCAAAAAGCTCGAATTCTGGCTGGTGCTGGCCGTGGCGCGCATTCTGGGGCGGCTGCCGCGCGGCCTCGCCCGCTGGTTCTCCGGCGTGCTTGCCTGGAACGTCTACCGCTTGCATGGCCGCCTGCGCCGTGTGGGCGAGCGCAACCTGGAGCTGGCTTTTCCAAAGCTATCCTGCAAAGCTCACGACCTCATTCTGAGAGGCGTCTTCCGTCACCTCGGCTGGCAATTGGTAGAGTTCTGCCGCATGACCCGGTACACCGCCGAAAACACCCGCGGCTGGATGCGCACCGAAGGCCTCGACCACTACCTTGCCGCTCAGGCGCGCGGCAAGGGGGTGCTCATCGTCACCGGCCACCTGGGCGCATGGGAACTCTCCAGCTTCTACCATTCGCTGATGGGCCATCCCATGGGCATGGTCATTCGCCGCCTCGACAATCGCTGGCTGGACGAGTATGTGAACGGCATCCGCTGCCTGCACGGCAACCGCGTCCTCTCCAAGGACGACTTTGGCCGCGGTCTGCTCACCGCGATGCGCCAGGGCGAGACCGTGGGCATTCTGATGGATACGAATATGACCCCGCCGCAGGGTGAGTTTGTGGAGTTTTTCGGTCAACAGGCTTGCACCGGAACCGGCCTGGCCCACATCGCCCTCAAGACCGGCGCGGCAGTGCTGCCCGGGTTCATGCTGTGGGAGAAGGCCGAACGTCGCTACGTGCTCCACTTCGGTCCGGAGCTGGTTTTCGCGCGTACCGGGGACGCGCAGGCCGACATCGTCGCCGCCACGCAACAATGCACCAGCGCCATCGAAGCCTGGATTCGGCGCTATCCTGATCAATGGCTGTGGATTCACCGCCGCTGGAAGACCAGGCCGGCCGGTGGGCCGGGGCTGTACTGAGGAGAAACCATGAAGCTGGGCGAACTGATCGAAGTGCTGGGCGGTAAGCTGGCGCAGGGCAACCCGGAATGGGAGGTCGAAGGCGTAAGCTCTTCCGCGCGGGCTTGCTCCTTTCATCTGGTCTTTGCCGAAGACGCCACTTCGGCTGCAAAGGCTTTGGCCCGCAGATCAGGAATGGTCGTCTTGCGGGCCGGGCTTGTCGATCCGTATCCGCCAGATTATTGCATCGTCGAAGCCGATCAGCCGCGCCTCTGGTTTGCGCGAGCGGCCCAGTTGCTCAAGCCCGTGCTGCCGCCCGCAGGAGTGCATCCAACGGCGGTCATTGGAGAAGGCGCGGAACTCGGCGAGAATGTCACAATCGGCCCTTGCGCGGTCGTCGGGGAATACGCACAGATCGGCGCTGGAACCCGTATCGAAGCCGGAGCGGTTATTGGCGAGGGCGTGCGCATTGGCGACGACTGCCGCATCTATCCCCGCGCCGTTCTCTATCCAGAAACCAAGCTCGGCAACCGCGTCATTGTCCACGCCGGCGCAGTGCTTGGCGCGGACGGCTTCGGCTACGTGCGCGACAGTGCCACTGGCGCTTATACACAATTTCCGCAGCAGGGCACGCTGCGCATTGAAGACGATGTGGAGATCGGCGCCAACTCGACCATCGACCGCGGCGCGCTGAAGCAAACAAAAATCGGCCGGGGAACCAAGATGGACAACCTGGTCCACGTCGGTCACAACTGCGAGATCGGCGAAGACGTGATTCTGGTTACCGGGGTGGGCATCAGCGGCTCATGCACGGTGGGCAACGGCGCGGTGATCGCCGGCCAGGTGGGCATCGGCGACCACGCCCATATCGGTCCCGGCGTCATCCTGGGTGGCCAGGCGGGCGTCTTGAGCGGCAAGACCGTCACCAACGAAGGCCTGGGCGTCAAGCCGGGAACCGTGCTGTGGGGCACGCCGGCGCGTCCGCTCAAGCAGGTTCTGCGCGAGCTAGCCGTGCTGGCGCGGCTGGCGAAAAAGCAGGGAACAGGGAACAGGGAATAGGGCCAAGCTACTGACTGATAACCTGACTGTGAGAGTTTTT
>PLPA01000127.1 GCA_003159355.1 Acidobacteriaceae bacterium
TCCAGTTCGTCCAACTGCCACGGCTCCCAGGCCACGGCGGTCAGGTTGTGACGCACAACAGCCTCTCCCTGGCCGGGAAAAACGCCGCAAATCACCAAAATCCGCGCCTCGGGGCAGAGCGCGCGGGCGGCTACACCCTCCTCGACGCTGCAAACGCCCAGCCAGCGTGCGCCGGCGCGCACCACAGCAGGAGCGCAAACGCTGAGCGAGTGGCCATAGGCGTCGGCCTTGACGATGGCCAGCAGCTCCGCATGGGGCGCGGCCAAGGCCGAGAGAAACCGGTAGTTGTCTTCCAGGAAGCGGGTGTGAATCTCAACCCAGCAGGGGCGCATTGGCATTGGGAGGTCCAAGCATCAGTTTAACGCGGATGGGCGGTGGGCGCGGAACTCAGCACTCAGCCGAGCAGCGCGAAGGCCACCACGGTCTCGTCCTTGGACGGAATCTCTTCGAGCAGTTCCGCTTCCAGATCGTAGGCCAGCGGCATTTCGCAGGCCGCTACTTCTTCCTCGCTGGCGCCCACAAAATTCAGTTCGCAGTGGGCCAGCGCCGCGCCGTCTCCCATGCGGATCGGCGGACCGAAGATGCGGCAGGTCATTGGCCTCCAGGCGTAGACGTCGCAGCGGCCGGTTTCGGGGTCGAGCGCCGGGCAGGCCGCCGCGTTGGCGAAGCTCTCAAAGCGCTCCCGCTCCTCTGCGGAGTTGCCCAGCGTGCCCGTCTCCACATCGCCGGGAAACTCCGCGCCATGCTCGACGACCCACATTCCGGCGCGATGCGCAACCTCCGCAGCCAGCTCCGGCTCCGTTGCCCGCAGTGTCTCCATGCCGGCGCGCAGCCGCAACACATCCAGCGGGCTCAGGACAAAGGCTCCATGGCAACACTGCGTGCAGCCCAGCTTGCAGACCAGCCGCTCGCCGGCGCGCGCCGTTGCATCGGCCAGCGCCGAATCCATGATCTGCACCAGAAACGAATCGCCTGAGGGTAATTGCATCTCGGCAAGCATAGCGGATTACCCTGACACCCGTCGCCACCAATTCTTCGACGGGTATACCAATAGTCACAGGTCAACCGGCTGCGGCGTACCCCAGGAATTCGATGAAGGTAACCACGTCTGCTGACCCGGCCGTCCCGGCTGCCGGTCGCGGGGGCTACCGAGGACGAAGCTCTCGCCTGCGTAGCGGCTCCGGCCGTTTGAGAGCAATCCCATCGCGGCAGGAATGCCCTCTGGTTCGCGACGCAGGTCAGCCTATCGGCTTGTCCCAGGATTCCAGCGTCTTTTTGAACTCGCTCATGAACCTGCCGGCGTCGGCGCCGTCGATGAGGCGGTGGTCGAAGCCCAGGCAGAAGTGCTGCATCGAGCGAATGGCGATGGTGTCGTTGCCCTCGGTGTCGGTCAGCACCACCGGCTCCTTGCGCAGGCCGCCGATGGCCAGAATCGCCGACTCCGGCTGGTTGAGGATGGGCGTGCCGAACTCACCCCCAAAAACACCAGAATTGGTCAAAGTAAAGGTGCCGCCCTGCACCTCGTCGGGCAGCAGTTTCTTGGTGCGGGCGCGCTCGGCCAGGTCGGCGATGGCGCGGGTCAGCTCCAAGAAACTTCGCCCCTCGGCCTGCCGGACCACCGGCACAATCAGCCCCCACTCCAGAGCCACGGCGATGCCCAGGTTGATCCGCGGATGATAGTGGAGGAAGCCGTCGATCAGCGAAGCGTTGACGATGGGGAATTTGACCAGCGCCTGAACGGCAGCGGCGGCAATGAACGGCATATAGGTCAGCTTGACGCCGTGCTGCTGCTCGAAGCGGGCCTTTTCACGCTCGCGCAGGCGGGCGATGCGGGTCATGTCCACCTTGTAGACGGTGTGGACGTGCGGGCTGATGCGCACGCTCTCCACCATGCGCTGGGCGATGATGGCGCGCATCTTGGTCAACGGTTGCGGTGCGGTTGGTGACGGCTGCGGCGGTGCACTGCCTTGGCCGTGCTCGCTCAGATGGCGCAACACATCTTCCTTGGTGATGCGGCCCTCCGAGCCGGAGCCGGCGATCTGGCGGAGGTCGAGGTGGTTGTCTTTGGCCATGCGGCGCACCAGCGGCGAAGAGCGGGGCGGCCTGGTTGAGTCGCTCTGGACTGTAACCGGATGGGCGGCGGATGGACTTGCGAGCGATTCTATCTCCGGGGCTAAAGCCCGCGTTGATTCTGCGGGCAATATGCGGGGGCTAAAGCCCTCGCCTCCCTCCGGATGGAGTTTTTCCGCGGAGGTTGCCGACGGTGTTTCAGCAGATAGGGCGTCGCCGATAACCGCTACCACCGTATCGACCACCACGGTGGCGCCTTCGGGGAAGTTGATCGCGGTGAGCACGCCGGCCACGGGCGAAGGTATCTCCGCGTCCACCTTGTCGGTAGAAATCTCAAAGAGCGGCTCATCCTTTTCGACCGCGTCGCCGGCCTTCTTGAGCCACTTGGTAATGGTGCCCTCAAAGATCGATTCGCCCATCTGGGGCATGACTACGTCGGTTGGCATGGTGGTCTCTCCGCAGTGCAGTGCGCTATGGCAAGGTCAGGGAAGGCTACGAGGCGCGCCCGCTTCTGGAGGGATTATAAATTGCGGCGCATCCCGGCTGGCGGATCGTTGCATGTCGCAAGAAATGCTCCGTGCAAGAAATGCTCCGCGCCCCATCCTTATCGCGAACTTTGCGAAGAGGGTGGGAATCCACGACACTCGAACAGCCCGTCGATCAGGCGCGGGTTGGCCGCTCGGCGCGGCCAAGCAGCCGCTCGACCTCGGCGGGAATCTGGAGCGGCGTGTCTTCCGCCGGAAATTGCGGCGGGGCTGATGCCGCCTGGGCGCGCAAAGCCGTCAGGCTCTCGACCGCAAGCACCGGCTCGCCGAAGACCTGCCCGAAGCAGCGCGCCGCCTGGTGGGCAAGGTCTTCCAGAGTGGGCAAGCCCTCCGGGCTCTTGACCCCTTGCTCAAGGCTGGTCACTGCGTGGTCGGCAATGCCGCAGGGAACGATGAGCGCAAAGTCGCTGAGGTCGGTGGTGACGTTGAAGGCGAAGCCGTGGGAGGTGATGCCGCGCGCGACGTGAATGCCGATGGCGGCGATCTTGCGTTCAGCGCCATTGTCCGCAGGACACCAGACGCCGGTGAGGCCGCAGATGCGTCCGGCGCGCACGCCAAAGCCGCCGCAGAGGCGGATCAGCGCCTCTTCCATGCCGCGCACAAAGTCCACCGGACCCATGCGTCCGCCGCTGGGTGCGCGCAGGGTGCGCAGATCGAAGATGGGGTAGCCGACCAACTGGCCCGGCCCATGATAGGTGACGTCGCCGCCGCGATTGATCTCGTGGACCGTGACGCCGCGGCGGGCGAGCAGCTCGTCCGAGGCGAGAATATTCGAGCGGTCAGCGTTGCGCCCCAGCGTCAGCACTGGCGGATGCTCCAGCAGCAGAAGCACGTTTTGCAAGCGGCCCTCGGCGACGAGCGCGGCGATCTCCGCCTGCAAGCGCAGGCCCTCGCCGTAATCCACACGCCCGAGATAGATGTACTGAATCATTGCTGGCTTGATTGTAGCGACGGCGGTTGGGAAGGAAGTCGTTCTCTCCCAAATATCCTACCGCAACGGATAAAACCGGAAGTGAGGTAGACTGAGGACTGGCAGGAGGACCGGGCGGTCGCTGCCGGTGGGCGTGCGCTAGTACGGTTCACCGGGGGAGGAAAGTCCGAACTCCGCAGGGCAGTGTGCCGGATAACGTCCGGGACGTGAGCGTCAAGGCTCGCGGACGGCCAGTGCCACAGAAAAGATACCGCCTCGGCTACCCCTCGGCCTCACGGTCGAGGGCCTCCCTGGAAACGCAAGACCCGAGTTGGCCCGGCTTGCCGGGTACGCTCGCCGTTGCGGAATCTCCAGCGCCGGGGTAAGGGTGAAATGGTGCGGCAAGAGCGCACCGCCCGTCCTGTAAAGGCCGGGGCAGGGTAAACCCCACACGGAGCAAGACCAAATAGGGAGGGAAGCACGCGCCGAAGAGTCCGGCGCTGCTGCGCATCGGCCCGATGCGCCCAGGCGGCTTGAGCACTTGCCGAAACCTCCGGGTAGGTCGCTGATGAGCGTCCGCGGCGACGCGGCGCCTAGAGGAATGACCGCACACGACAGAATTCGGCTTACAGGTCCTTTTGCCGAGAGTTCTGCCGCACGACAGCCCCGTCCGGGAGAGTTTTCCGGCCGGGGCTGGCCATTTTAGCGAGACGATGCCTCGCAGAATTTCCAACGCCCGGGCGAAACTTTTCCCCGGCGGCGGGGTTTGCACCGATGACGGCTACCGCAATTCAGCGTCTAAATAGGCTGAACAAGATGAAGCGGGAGCAAGAGTTCAAGCGCAGGAGAGATGCAATGATGAATCGACCCATGCTCAAGAGAGTTTTTCCCCAGGCCCTGGCGTGGACGGCGTTGGCCGTNNCGGACGGCGAGATCGAGCAGGACGTGGTGCATGCCCTGGATGCCTCCAAGGCGCTGAAGAGCGACCTGATCACCGCGGCCACCATTCAGGGCGAGGTTACGCTCTCCGGAACCGTGTCGAGCGAGGCCTCCGGCGAACTGGCGGAGGCGATCGCCGCTCATGTGGAGGGCGTGACCAAGGTGAACAACAATCTGGAGGTTGGCAATCCGCAGGCCCCGGCCAAGCCGGACGCGCAGCCGATGGCCAACAATCAGCCGGGCGACGCGGGCGTGCCCAATCCCGGTGACGCGGGTGCTCCGGCGATGAACGACGGCCCCATGCCGGTTCCCAATGAGAGCGATGCGCAGGCCCTGATTCGCGCGCAGATTCGCGCCGAGATTCAGGCCCAGATTCAGGCCCAAAGAGAGGCGCAGCAACAGACGCCCAAAGCTCCGGTTACCTTGGCTCAGGGAACACTCTTGCAGTTGCGGACCAATGAGCCGGTGAATAGCAAGAGAGCCAAGGACGGCGAGCCGGTTCAGTTCACGGTCATTCAGGACATATTCATCGGCAATGTGCTGGCGATTCCGCGCGGCGCCACTGCTCGTGGCGTGGTGACCGAGGTCAAGCAGGCTGGCGATTTGAAAGGCAGCCCGGTGCTGGGGCTCAAACTGACCTCGCTGGATATGGGCGGGCAGAATTACCCTCTCGACTCCGATCAGTTCAAGGTGAAGGGGCCGGGCAAGGGCGGATATACGGCCCACAATATAGTTGGCGGCACAATGATGGGCACGATTATCGGCTGCGCCGTGAGAGGCCCCTTGGGTTGCGGGGTTGGCGCCGGGGTAGGCTTAGCAGCAGGCACGGCGGCTTCAGCGGCGACACCCGGACCGGGCGTGTGGATTCCCGCCGAGGCCAGGGTGGACTTCCACCTGAGCACGCCGCTGACGGTGACGCCGGTGAGCGCGCAAGAGGCGGCCCGGATGGCGCAGGGGCTTTATCCCGGCGGCCCGAGCCTCTACCGGCGCGGCAATGGCCCCTACGGCCAACCGTATGCTTACTACGGCTATCCGCCGGTCTACTATCGTCCGTACTATGCGGTTGGCGGGTACTATTACTGGCATTAACCACCTGCGGTGGGGCGGACGGCGCTTGCGCGCCATGGAGTTCGTGGTTACCCAGCCACCTGCGGTGGGGCAGACGCCTTCGGCCTCGATCCCATTCGTATCAGCGGGCATTCCGGAAGCCGGGATGCCCGCTTTGCTGTCAGGCCGCCTCTCGTCCGGTTCTCCGTCGTCTATAATGGCAGAGAATCGCGTAAAGCGACAATTGCGCATTCAGCCTGATGCCCGCCCGCCGGCCGCAACCGATCTGGCGCAGGGTTTGGGCTGTCCGCGCGTAGAGAGTTGAAGGTCCGAGTCCATCCATGATCCGTTTCCTGCAGAGAGACAATCGCGTAACCAAGGCATTTTTTGTGATCATCATCGCCGCCGCATCGGTGGGCATGGTGATCTATCTGATTCCCGGCCTCACCGGCGCGGGAGCCTCTACCGCCGACACCTTCGCCACGATCTACCCCCACTGGTACAGCCGAGTGCTTTCCTCGGGCGTGACGATCAGCCAGCAGGCGGTCAGCCAGCGCGCCAGCCGGCAGATACAGCAACGGTATCCCCAATACGCCGGCAACCCGCAGATCGAACACATGATCGAGCAGCAGGTTGGCCAGCAATTGGTGCAGCAGCAGGTTTTGCTGATCGAGGCCGAGAAGCTGGGCATCCAGGCCACCGACGACGATGTGGCCCAGTTTCTGCATCAGGGCCAGTTTGGCGAATACCTCTTTCCCAACGGCCAGTACATTGGCAGCGACCGCTACTCCGACTTCGTCGCCCGGCAGTTCAATATGCCGGTCCCGGCGTTTGAGCAGGAGGTGAAGCGGGATATCGTTGTGCGCCGCCTGGAGGCGCTGATTGCCGGCGGGGCGACGGTGGGCGATGCCGAGGTCCGCGACGATTATCGCAAGCAAAACGTCAAGATCAAGTTCGACTATGCAGTCATTACTTCCGACGATCTGCGCAAGGCCATCAACCCCTCGGACAGCGAGCTTGCCGGCTTCTTTCAAAAGAACGCCGCGCGCTATGCGACGGCCGTGCCTGAGCAGCGCAAGATCACCTACTTTGCCGTGAGTCCCAACGAGCTTCCCGGCGGCGTTCCGCAGGTCAGCCAGCAGGAGATTCAGCAGTACTTTGCCCAGCACCAGGCCGACTACGCGTTGCCGGAGCAGGCCCGTTCGCGGCACATTCTGATCAAGGTGGCGGCCGGCGCCGACGCCAAGACCGATGCCGCGGCCAAGGCCAAGGCCGAAGGGCTGCTCAAGCAGATTCAAGGCGGCGCAAACTTCGCCGAGCTGGCCAAGCAGAACTCCGACGACCCCGGCAGCAAGGAAAAGGGCGGCGAACTGGGCTTTGCCCGCCGCGGCATGATGGTGCCGGAGTTCGACAACGCCATCTTCACCCAGAAGATCGGCGAGACGAAGATCGTGAAGAGCCAGTTCGGCTACCACATCGTGCAGGTGGAGGAGCGGCAGACAGCACACTCGCAGCCATTGAGCGAAGTCCTGCCCACCATCCAGGCCACGCTGATTCGCCAGAAGCAGGCCGCGGCCGAAGATAATTTTGCGCGTACGCTCACCTCCGAGGCCATCAAGAGCGGCCTGGAGAAGACCGCCGCGGCCCATCATCTGGAAGTAGCGACGACGACGCTGGTGGGTGAGCGGGGCGTGATCTCCGCCTTCGCCGACTCCTCCCAGATCCTCGGCAAGGCCTTCGAGTCCAAGCAGGGCGACCCGCCGCAGTACGCCACCACTGGCGAGGGCTACGCCATCTTCCAGGTCACCGGCATCGCCCCGGCCCATACGCCAGCCTTTGCCGACTGGAAGAGCCATGTTGCCGACGACTATCGCGAGCAGGTGCTCCCCACCATGCTCAGCATCAAAACCCAGGAGCTGGCGAACAAGGCCAAGGCCCTAGGCGATCTGGCCAAGGCCGCCAAGGAAACGGGCGCGACTTTCAAGACCAGCGAGCTGGTGGGCGAGAGCGGCCAGGTACCTGACGTCGGTCAGATTGGCCAGGTAGCGCCGCAGCTCTTCAACTTCTCTGTGGGCGACATCAGCGGTCCCATCAACACCGGGCGCACGGGCTTGGTGGCCAAGCTGACGGACAAACAGGAGCCCAACGCGGACGAGATCGCCAAGAACTTCGACACATTTCGCGATGAACTTCTCGAGCAGCGCCGCGGCGATACCTTCAACATCTTCCTGAACTCGCTGATGGAAGACTTCAAGAAGCACAACCGCATCCAGATTCCCAAGGCAAAGGCCGAAGAAGCTCCGACCACTTAGGGCCTGTTCACACTACCCCGGCAGGTGGCGCTGCTAGCGAAAATCCGGCCAGACGAAGCCGAGCCCGAAGGCTGTGGCGGGTCCACCGTCGAGGGCGAGAATGAAGTATGGCCGGATTTTCGCCGCAGCCCGCTGGGACGGGGCCAATTTTCCCCAGTTCTTCGTCCATCGTCGCTAGGATNNTATCCGTCACTCCTCATTCCTCGATCTGAGAAAAATTGGCTCCCGTCGCCGCCCACCGGGGTAGTGTGAACAGGCCCTAGTCGGAAACTCGCCGCAAACGGCAGGAAACAAAAGCGGAAAGGCCCGCATCCGGGTTGGATGCGGGCCTTTTTAGCTCTCAGAAATGCTGTGAAGACGAGGTACCTGCGAGCCTGTTGAGGCTCAGGGGCTGACACCTGACGGGCTATGCCGCTGGTTTGAGGCTCTTCATGCTGACCTGCGGAATGGCGGGATGAAGATTTTCCATGAGGGTGACGTGAGTGCCCAGGTATTGCAGCACATCGTTGATGGAATCTTCAAAGCGCGAGCCGGTTTTGTGGGTGGCCTTGACCCCTTTGGCGACCAATTGGCAGACTTCAAAGCGGTTCATTCCCTGCGCCAGCGCGCGGTGTATCTTGTCGGAACGCATGACTTTACTCCGGTCAACGGGTAATTGTAGCGTGCGGTGCGGAGCTCGTCAGAAGCGGTGGGACGGCGGCAGCCGAGCAGGCTATTTTCGTTCAAGATCAGGTCTGATGATTCAACTCTACCTTCATTGTACGCCCGAATCGGTTGCCGCGCCGACGCGAATGGCGACCCACTCTTCCCCATGAAAGTAGTGCGATGCAGGTTACCGGTTTTCTGAAAGTGTGAAGAGATCGGTAGCCGGTTTACCCCCAAAATGAACAGCTACAGATCACCGGTTTGGGAGAAAGTGGTGATCTGTAGCT